>JAFDWM010000295.1 GCA_018268455.1 Actinomycetota bacterium
TCACGTATGTGGCTCGGCAAGCCCGGAAACACCCGGCCTCGCAACCCACGGTCTACGCGAGAGGAGGCCCCAGGCTCAACTACCCATAGCGTCTAGGCTGGAGTCATGATCCGCCTGCGACCGACGAGGAGCGGCGGATGACAGTGCTCGCGGTGCCCGGCATCACGAATCTGCGCGATGTCGGCGGCATGCCGGCCGGGTCGTCGCGGATCCGCGAGGGGGTGCTGTTCCGGTCCGGCAATCTCGCGCACGCCGGTGCGGAGGCGCAGTCGTTCCTCGACGATCACGTGGTGCGGGTGATCGACCTGCGCGACGACGGCGAGGTGCGCGCCGAGCCGTGTGCGCTGCCTGGCCTGCGCATCGAACGCGTGCCGCTGTTCGCCGGATCCGTCACCTCGTTCCTGCTCGGCGACGTCAGCCTCGCGGGCCTGTACCGGCACATCGTCGACGACGGCGCCGATCGGGTCGTGCAGGTGCTGCGCACCATCGCCGCCGGTGAGCCGACTCTCGTGCACTGCACGCTCGGGAAAGATCGCACCGGGGTCAGCGTCGCCCTCGCGCTCGCCGCGGTCGGCGCCGATCGGGAGGCCATCGTGGACGATTACGCGCTCACCGCCTCGCAGTTGCCGGAGTCGCGCAATCGCGCGATCGCGAAGTGGCTCGAGGAGCGGCTGCCGATCGCCCACGACGCGATCGCCGTCGCGACGCAGTCGCCCGCCCCGGTCATGCGCGATCTGCTGGACGGGATCGAGCAGCGTCACGGCTCGGTGGCCGACTACGTGCTCGGCGCCGGTCTGACCGCGCACGAACTCGAGGCACTGGGGGAGTCGCTCGTCGCGTGAGCGCCGCGGCGGTGGTCGAGAGGCGGGGATAGGTTAGGCAACCCTTGGTCGGATGCTATCGTGGAAGCATCATGACCACTGCGATCCAGCCCTCCGCACGCGCCGAGCGCCGCGCCGCACGTCGCTCCCGCAGGGCGCAGCACCTCATCGTCGCCGACGAGTCGTCGCTGCCGGAGCTCGAGCTCGCGCTCGCGGCCCTGCCGCTGTGCGCCACAGGACGTGTCTTCGTCGAGGTGCCGGATGCCGACGCGATCGGCACCGTCGCCGTCCCGCCGAGGATGATCGTGTCCTGGCTGCCGCGGGCGAGCCGACCGACCGCGTCGGGCCTCGGCCGCCGTTGCGCGGTGGGCGCCGCGGCATCGCGGGCGGCGATCGCCTGGGCCGATGAGATGCTGTGCGACGGCGCCGAAGACGCCACGACCGTCACGCTGCTGGGCGGGTTCCTCGGCACGGCCGACATCGTCGAGCACCTGACCGATCGGCTCGGCATCGACGCGCAGCGGATCTCGGTACCGGAGCGCTTCGGTCTGCTCTCCTGAGGGCGCCGCCGTCAGCGCGGCAGGTAGTTGCCGTCCGCCAGGCCCGCCTCGATCTCGAAGCGGTTGCGCAGCGGATCCCGTCCGGCGAGCAGATAGAGCACCGGCATGAGGAATCCGTAGCGCAGCCACTGCTGCTGATGCATCGCCTCGTGACGCAGCACGCGGTCGTCGGGCTCGACATCGCCGGTGAGATAGCAGCCCGCGACGCAGACGCCGCCCCGGGCGAAGGTCCATTCGGGCATGCCGCGGAAGATCCACAGCCCCTGGCGGCGCTCGATGCGTCCGGTGCTCCACAGGCCACCCCAGATCCAGCCCACGGCCATGCCCCAGGCATAGCCGAGCCGACTGAGCGGCGAGCGCAGCAGGAAAGCGGGGATGCGCAGATCCGTGCGTCGTCCACGCTCCAGGATCCGCGCGGCCTCGGTGTGGACGGCGGCGATGCGGGCGCCGTCGCCCGCCCTCACGCGAGGGCGCCGATCAGGCGCAGGATCGCGCCCAGGTCGTCGACCGCGTCAACGGGGGAGCGCGGTGCGAATCCGGCGATCGTGGCACCGGCGAGCGGCAGCCGCTCCCGCAGCGCCTTGACGGCGGCGACGACCTCTGCCGTGCGCAGACCGAACGGCACCGCCGAGGAGACCCCGGCGAGCTCGGACGGATCCAGCACGTCGACATCGATGTGCACGTAGACGCGGGAGGCTCCGGTGGCGGCGACGGCCTCGGCCAGGGCCTGGGGATCGCCGAGCTCCTCGACGCGCGCGATACCGGATCCGGCGAGGTACGCGCTCTCCTCGTCGTCCTCCGCGCGGGCCCCGACGAGCACGATGCGCTCCGCAGCGACGCCCTCCGGCGCCGCGGTCGGGAACGACTCGTGCCCGATCAGCGCACGCAGGGCCATGCCCGCGTAGGCGCCGGACGGGGATGTCTGCGGGGTGTGCAGATCGGGATGAGCGTCGAGCCAGACGATGGCGACGTCGTGCAGCGGGCCCGGGAGGGAGGCGACCGCGGCGACGCTCACGCCGCAGTCACCTCCGACCACGAGCGTGGGCTCGGCGTGCGCCGTGATCGCTTCCTCGATGAGCTCCCGGGTGCGGCGCAGGCTGCTGAGCCGGTGCACCCCTGTGCCCTCGGCGTCGCCGGCCTCGAGCGGAACCTCCAGCACGGTCGTGCGCGCGCTGGGCAGGTCTCCGGCGATGGCGGCGGCGCCGTCGGTGAGCAGCATCGCGCGCGGGGCAGGGGACCCCTGCCACTGCGGCACGACGAGGAAGCGGGTCATCTCAGCCCTCGAGCGCTTCCTGCGGCTTGGCCGAACCGGCCTTCAGCTCGGCCAGGCGCGCCTCGACCTCGGTCAGCTGGCCGATGTCTTCGAGGCTCTCGAACTGCGCGTCGAGGCTGGAAGCCGCAAGCTCCGCCTTGCCCTGGGCGAGAGCCTCCTGCCGGCGCACCTTGTCCTCGAAGCGTCCCAGCTCGCTGGTGGGGTCGAGCACGTTGATCGACGACACGGCGTCCTGCACCTTGGTCTGCGCCTCGGCGACCTTGGCGCGGGCGAGCAGCTCGCTGCGCTTGTTCTTCAGCTCGCCGAGCTTCTCCTTCATCGTGCTCAGCCCGGTCTTGAGCTTGTCGACGATCTCGGTCTGGGCCGCGATCTGCGGCTCGGCCGTCTTCGCCTCCTGCTCGGAGCTGATCTGACGCTGCAGCGCGACCTTGGCGAGGTTGTCGAACTTGTCGGCATCGGGCGTGTTGCCGCCGGCGCGCAGCTCGTCGGCCTTGCGGCTGGCGGCGAGCGCCTTGTTGCCCCATTCCGCGGCGGACTGCACGTCCTCCTGGTGGTCGCGCTCGAGCAGGCGCAGATTGCCGATGGTCTCGGCGATCGCCGATTCCGCGTCGGCGATGTTGTTCGTGTAATCGCGGACGAGCTGGTCGATCATCTTCTGCGGATCCTCGGCGGAGTCGAGGAGGGCGTTGATGTTGGCCTTCACCAGAGTGGAGATGCGGCCGAAGATGGACTGCTTGGTCATGGGATGTCCTTTCCAGATTTCCGGTCGAGATGGTCGTGCGAGGAAGTGATGAATGGAGTCAGAAGCGGCCGCCCGATCCGCCGCGTCCGCCGCCGCCGAAGCTCGACGGCCGGTCGCCTCCGCCTCCGCCGCCGCCGGCCCAGCCGCCGCCACCGCCGCCTCCCCAGCCGCCGCCGCCGCGGTTGCCGCCGCCGGAGAGGATGCCGCCGATGATGCCGCCGAGGATCGCGTCGCCCATGCCGCTGCTGCGGCCGCCGCCTCCCCAGCTTCCGCCTCCGCCGCCTCCCCAGGAGTCGATCGACCCGGCGGCGAGCTGCGTGGCCTCGCGCGCGAGCGCGATCGCCCGCTGCGCATGTTGCAGGGCCGTGGCCGGGTCGGCGACGCGCGCCGCTTCGGCCTGGTCGTACTCGGCGGAGGCCTGTGCGGCCCTGGTGCGGGCGTCGGCGCCGATCGCGCCGCGGTGCGTGGTGATGTAGCCGTTCGCCGTCGAGATCTCGGCGCGCGCCTGCGTCATCGTCTGCTCCAGCACCTGCTGGGCGCGCTCCGCCTGCTGCTGAGCGTTGCGGATGCCGTCGACGGTGCTGTCGATGCGCGTGTTGGCAGCGGTGAGCGACTCCAGCACCGCTTGCGGGCGGCGCCCCGTGCCGGTCGCATCGGTGCGGGCCTGGTCGAGCGCGGTGCGGGTCGCGGCGACCGCGGCGCTCAGCTCGGCGGACGCGGGCAGGGCGGCGGCACCGGCGAGATCCTGCTCGAGGTCGGCGATCAGCGCCTTGGACTGCTCCTCGGCGGCGGCCAGGTCGCTCTGCAGCGCCGTGATGGATCCGGCGAGCTGACCCGCCTGCAGCACGCCCTCCTCTCCGGTGCGGATCGCGAAGGCCGCCTGGCCGCGCTCGCCCGTGCTGATGAGCTGCTCGGCCTCGGCGATGTGTGTGTCGGCGAGCTGGAGGCGGCTCGCGGCCTCGGCCGGGTTGGCGCTGACGGTGGTGAGTGCGGATGCGTCGTAGATCGCGGCAAGGGCCTGCAGCGCGGCCGGTGCGGCGGCGACGGCGGCGGCGACCGAACTGCGGTGCTGCTTGAGCGCGGTGAGCGCCGACTCGGCGTTCTTCTCGAGGTCGCGCAGCTCGGTGAAGGCTGCCACGTTCGCGTCCAGTGCGCTGTCGGCGGACTCGCAGAGGCGGATGATCTGCAGATGCCATGCCCGGCGCTGCTCATCGGTGTCCGGCACCTCGTCGTCGAGCTTCTGCCGCAGTGAGAACGCTTCGTCGAGCTTCGCCTTCGCCTCGGCGACCACTTCGGTGAAGGTGCTCGTCGCGGCATCGCCGAACTGGGCGGTCGCGAAGCCGAGGTCCTCGGTGGACGAGGTGATCGCGTCGTCGGTGTGCACGAGGGCGAGTCCGGCGCGCTTGGCGAGCTCCTCGTCGCTGATCGCGTCGAGCGGGTCGCCGGTCGGATCCGGCTTGGCCTGCTTCACCCGTGCGGCGGCACGGCGGCGCATCGAGACGAGCACGATGATCGCGACGATGATCGCGATCACGCACAGCACGATCAGCAGGATCCCGCCGAGGTCGAATCCGCCCGCGCCCTGACCCTCGAATCCGGCGGCGGCGGTGTGCACGGCGCCCGCCCAGTCGCCGGCACGGAGGTCGTTCACGAGCGAGCTCGAGATCTCGTCGACGCGGGAGAGCGGCACGGGTCCCGCCTTGTCGGCGGAGAGGTAGTACTGTCTGGCGCTCGTGGCGATCGCGAGCAGGTACTGATGCTGACCCAGCCCGTTGTCGTTGGCGACCTGGTTCGTCCACTCCTGGCTGTTGGCAGGGTTTGTGAACTCGTCGACGAGGACGACGAAGAGCTGGATGTTCCGGGAGCTGCTGAGAGCATCGAGGCGGTCGTCGAGCTCGCTCGTCTGGGCCGCGCTCAGCACACCCGCCTCGTCGTTGACGAAGCCGGATCCGAGCTTCACCGGCGCCGTCGCCGGCACGGTGGTCTCCGCGGTGGCGGCGAGGGCCGGAGCGCCGAGCAGCCACATGCCGAGCACGCCCAGTACCGCTCCGACGACGACTGCCCACCGTGCGCGCATCCTCGCTCCTCCCCCGGGTCCGGAAGGGCCCTGGAGCGAGTCTAGCTAGGCTGATCACGATGGACGACAGATACGGATCCGATGTGCTCGCCGCCGGTTGGCGCGAGCGCGGCGCGAAGGTGGCCACCGATGTTCCGGCGGAGCGCGATCTCGTGGTCGAGGTCGCCGTGGACGGCTTCTGCGGTGCGGTCACCCGCATCGAGGGCGGCCAGGTGGAGCTCGAGGACTTCCGCGGGCGGCGCCGGCTGTTCCCGATGGGGGCGGGGTTCATGATCGACGGCGAGCCGGTGCGACTCGTGCATCCTGCGCGTGCGCAGGAGGGGTCGCGGCGTACGGCGTCCGGGTCGTTCGCCGTCGCCGACGCCAGGGCGCGCACGGCGCTGCCCAGCCGGATCCTGGTCGAGGGGCGCCACGACGCCGAGCTCGTGGAGAAGGTGTGGGGCCACGACCTGCGGGTCGAGGGCGTCGTCGTCGAGTACCTGCAGGGTGTCGACCTGCTGGAGGAGCTGCTCGTCGAGGCTCCGCCGCGCCGCGACCGGCGTTACGGCGTGCTCGTCGACCATCTGGTGCCGGGGTCGAAGGAGACGCGGATCGTCGAGCAGATCCTGCGCGGCCCGCACGGGAAGCACCTGCGCATCGTCGGTCACCCCTATATCGATGTCTGGCAGTGTGTGACGCCCGCGGCGATGGGCATCGCAGCCTGGCCGCAGATCCCGCGCGGCACCGACTGGAAGATCGGGATCTGCCGTGCGTTCGGCTGGCCGGCGGCGTCGCAGGCTGACATCGCACACGCTTGGAAGCGGATCCTCTCGCGCGTGAGCAGCTACCGCGACCTCGAGCCGTCCCTGCTGGGCCGCGTCGAGGAGCTCATCGACTTCGTCACGGAGCCGCTGTCATGAGCGGACGGTCGGCCCGCGGGGCCGGACGTGCGCCGCTTCCCTCGCCCGCCGGAGCCGCCGGATACCCTGGAGGGATGCCCGAACCCCGCGCCTTCCGTGACGAGCCGGTCTCCTTCGTGCGCCGCAGCGGCCGCATGTCCGAGGCGCAGGAGCGTGCCTTCGCGGAACTCGCGGGGTTCTACGTGCTCGACGTGCCGCGCGACGTGGCCTGGACCTCGGTGCACCCCGAGGCGCGCCTCGATCCGGCCGTCGCCTACGGGCGCACCGCGCCGCTGACCGTGGAGATCGGCTCGGGGCAGGGGCATGCGATCGTGGCGGCAGCGGGTGCGAACCCGGAGCGCGACTTCCTCGCCGTCGAGGTGTTCCGCGCCGGGCTCGCCCGCACCATGCTGGACGCCGACCGCGACGGCGTGCGCAATCTCCGGCTCGTGGAGGCCAACGCGCCCGAGGTGCTGTCCACCTTCCTGCCGGGCGGATCCGTCGACGAGGCGTGGATCTTCTTCCCGGATCCCTGGCACAAGAAGCGGCACACCAAGCGCCGTCTCGTACGGCCCGGCTTCGGCGCGACGGCGGGTGCCGCTCTCCGCGACGGCGGCCTTCTCCGCCTCGCCACCGACTGGGAGGACTATGCGCTGCAGATGCGCGAGGTGCTCGACGACGCGCCCGAGTTCGAGCGCGCGTTCGAGGGGGAGTGGGCGGAGCGCTTCGACGGCCGCGTCATGACGGCGTTCGAACGCAAGGGCATCGCGAAGGGGCGCGACATCCGCGACCTGACGTATCGCCGCCTCGCGCGGGCCTGACCGGGCGCGCCTTCGACGCCCGGCCGCGTCGCACGGCAGAATCGGGCCATGCTCACCGTCATCGGGACCGTGTTCGCCGGCGTCGCCGCCCTGATCCACGTGTACATCTTCGTGCTCGAGTCCGTGCGCTGGACGCACCCCTCGACGCGGCGGATCTTCGGTACCAGTGCCGAGGACGCGCAGACCACCAGGCCGCTGGCGTTCAACCAGGGCTTCTACAACCTGTTCCTCGCGGCCATCGTGATCATTGGAATGATCCTGCAGCCCACGGTGTCCGCGCCGGTCGGCTGGTCGCTGATGATGGCCGGCGTCGGATCGATGCTCGGTGCGGCGCTCGTGCTGATCCTGTCTGATCGTACCAAGGTCAGGGCGGCGACCGTGCAGGGCCTGTTCCCCCTCCTGGCCGTGGCGCTGTTGCTTGCGGGAGTGCTGTTCTGATCCGACCGACGGAGGTCGGGAGAGCTCGCGGCGGTCAGGCGATCGTACTCAGCCCGGCGCGCATGGCGTCCAGCAGCGCGAAAAGGAACCAGAACGTCCAGCCGAAGGTGAGCAGGAGGCTCGCGGCGGTCGCCGCGAGAGCGATCCACATGGTGGCGAAACCGGCTTCCGCCTGCCGGTGCACGACGAGCGCGCGGCCGATCGGATACACCGGCGAGAGGAAGCTCCACGCCCAGTGGAAGCGCTTGGGATAGCCGAGGCGGCCGAGCTGCACGTAGTCGCGGTACCCGGCGACGACGGCGAGCGCAGCGAGCGGCCAGCCCAGGAGCGTGCTGACCAGCGACGCCGTCATGATGCCCGGCATCAGGTCGGACACGCTCGAGAGCATCACACCGGGCGGCACCCTCGTTCCGGTGGCGGCCGTGCTGCTCAACTCGACGAGGTGTCGCACGTAGGCGAGCATCGATTCGCCCATCAGCCACAGCGAGAGGGCCGAGGCGGCGACGCCGGCGATCTGGATCCAGGCGGTCACCCATCCCCAGCCGGTGTAAACCGGCGTTCCGCGCGGCACGCGAGGTTCTTCGGCGGTCGGGTGCGCCAAGGGCGCTGGGGGAATGGAAGTGCTCATCTGGTCCTCATCGGATCGCTCGGCTTCTCGCGACACTACCGGGAGCCGGCACGGTCTGAGCGGAGGTGGATCCGATGCTAGGCTCGTTCGGTACGCCTCCGTAGCTCAGTGGATAGAGCGCCGGTTTCCGGTACCGTAGGTCGCAGGTTCGACTCCTGTCGGGGGCACCGGTACGACGAAGGGCCGCCCATCTCGGGCGGCCCTTCGTCGTCCTCACGCCCAAAGCGCGCCCCGGCTCCGGCCGGGGCGCGCTTGGGGATGCCGCGGGATGCCTACTTCGAGGTGCCCTGCGTGACGGATCCCTGCAGCTGACGCTGGAAGAAGATGTACGCCACGAGCACGGGGACGATCGTGATCACGACCGAGGCGAACAGGCCGCCGAAGTCGATCCGGTAGCCGGCCGACGATGCATAGGCGGCCAGACCCTGGGACAGCACGTACTGGTCGGCCTGCGGGTTCAACGCGACCGGCAGCAGGAACTGGTTCCACAGGCCGAGGAAGTTCAGGATCGCCACGGCGGCGAGCCCGGGCTTGGCCATCGGCAGCATCACCTGGAAGAACGTGCGCCACTCGCTCGCACCGTCCACGTACGCCGCCTCCTGGATCTCGTTCGGCAGCGCCTGGAAGAACGAGTACAGGAAGAACACCGTGAACGGCAGCGCGAAGGCCACGTACGTGATGATCAGGCCCGGCAGCGTGCCCAGCAGCCCGATGCCCTGAAGGACGAAGAACAGCGGCACGATGGCGAGGAACACCGGGAACGTGAGCCCCGCGAGCATCAGGTAGTAGATGATCCGGCTGCCCGGCACCGAGAAGCGGGCCAGCACGTAGGCGCACATGGCGCCGAGCACCATGACGAAGATGAGCGAGAAGCCCACCACGATGACGGTGTTCAGGAACATGCCGCCGAAGTTGTTCTGCACCCACGCGGTGACGTAGTTGTCGAAGTTCCAGTTCGCGGGGAGTCCGAACGGGGAGGCGAGCACCTCCTTCGACGTCTTGAACGAGCTCAGCAGCGTCCACAGCAGCGGGAGGATGACGATGATCGACCAGATGGCGAGGACGACATGCGAGATGCCGCCGACCACCTTGTCGCTGCCCGTCGACTTGGGGGTGCGGATCCCCTGAGCGGCCTTGGCGCTGTAGGTGCCCGAGGCTTTGTTCGCGGTGACGATGGTGCGGGTGCTGTCGCTCATGAGCGGCCTCCCTTGTCGCGGCCGCCGGTGGCCCAGTTCACGATGAAGACGGCGGCGGCGAAGAGCAGGGTGATCACGGCGAGCACCACGCCCATCGCGCTGGAGAGGCCGAACTGGCCCTTCTCGAACGCCGTGCGGTACAGGTACTGGCTCATCACCAGGGTCGAGTTGGCGGGACCGCCGGTCGAGTTCAGGGTGGCCATGTAGACGAAGGCGTCGAGGGCCATGATGCCGAGGTAGATGTACGCGGTCTGCACGTTGTCGCGGATGAGCGGCAGCGTGAGCGAGATGGTCGTGCGGAAGCGCCCGGCGCCGTCCAGGCGGGCGGCCTCGTAGACCTCTGCGGGGATGCCCTTGATCGCGGCGATGAACAGCACCATGTAGAAGCCGACCATGCCCCAGACGATCACAAAGATCGAGGCGCCCATCGCGGTGCTCTGCGACCCCAGCCAGGCGAACTGGTTGTTGTCGATGCCGAGCGCCTTGAGCACGCCGTTGAGCAGACCGCTCGGCGCGTAGATGCCCATGCCCCACAGGATGCCGATGGCGACGGCGGGGATGACGTACGGGAAGAACGAGACGACCCGGTAGAAGCTGGATCCCCCGAGACCGCGCACCTGCCCGCTGGACGGGCCGCCGATCGTGATCATGCTGGCGAACACCAGCGCGATGGTGAGGGTGACCAGGGGGACGACGATCGCGAGGACGATGTTGTTGCCCATCGCCTGCAGGAACGTCGTGTCCTGGAACAGCTTGATGTAGTTGCTCACACCGACGAACGACATGTTCGGCGAGAAGCCGGTCCAGTTCGTCATCGAGTAGTAGACGGCCTGGATGAACGGCGAGATGACGAACACCAGGAAGATGGCCAGCGGCAGTCCGAGGAAGACGAGAAGGAAGGAGACGTAGTCGACGGTCAGGCGACGGTTCCCGATGCGGGGCGCCTTACGGCGCCCCGCACGAGGAGCAGTCACGGCGACAGTGTCCAACCCACTGTCGAGACCCGGACTGCCGATGCTCACTTGATCTCGATCTTGGTGACCGAGCTGTCGTTGCGGACCTTGTCGGTCAGCGCCTGCAGCTGGCTCGTGATCTCCGCGACCGTCATGCTGCCCTCGAGGAACGAGTTCCAGATGGGCAGCTGGTCGGAGTTCATGCCGTAGAGGTTGAACGACTTGATCGTGAAGACGTTGTCGCCCGCCTTGTCCAGGAGCTCCTTCTGCGAGACCAGAGCAGTGGATCCGAAGCCGTCGTCCGGGACGATGCCCTTGACGATGGTCGGGGCCAGCTTGTTCTTGGCGAACGCGGTGGCGGACTCCTTCGACAGCATGACGCGCAGCAGCTCCTTGCCGCCGGCCGGGTTCTTCGCCTTGGTCGGGACGATGAACGGCTCGCCGGCCTCGGCGCGGAGGGTGCCGGCCGGGGTGGTCTGCTTGTCATCGAACGGCAGCTCGCCGATGCCCTTCATGGTGAAGTCCTTGGCGGTGGCGTCCTTCATCTCGTTCTCGATCCACGAGCCCGAGGGGTAGAGGAGCGCGGCCTCGTCGTTGCTCCACTGCGCCTGCGCGGCCGTGAACTGCGTGCCCGATCCGCCCGGCTTGACGTAGCCGGCCTTGATGAGGTCGTAGAACGTCGTCAGGATCTCCTGGATCACCGGGTGCGACCAGCAGTTCTCCTTCAGGTTCTCCAGCGGAAGGCGCACGTCGTCGCCGCCCTGGATGACAGCGGAGTCCACCACCATGGTCTGGTAGTAGGTCGCCGCCTCCTTGCCCCAGAGGAAGAGGAACTTGCCCTTGGCCTTCGCGGCCTCGCCGAGCGCCTTCAGGTCGCCCCAGGTCTTGGGGACGGTGAAGCCGTTGTCCTTGAAGACCTTGTCCGAGTACCAGATGCCGTAGACGGTCATCACGTAGTTCAGCGCGACGAACTTGCCGCCGAAGGTACCGGGATCCTTCACGCCGCCGTAGAGCGTGTCGCTGATCTTGGTGCCCTCGAGGTTGTTCGCGTCCAGCACGCTGTCGAGCGTCTCGAGCTGGTCGAGGATGGTGTTCCACCCGATCGAGTTGGCGCCCGAGTTGTCGATGAGGTCCGGCGGGTTGCCGGCGACGAAGCGGGGCTGGAGCTCCTGCGCGATCTTGGTCGAGGACGAGACCTTGACCGTGGCGCCGGCCTTGCCCTTGTCCAGGATCTTGCCGGCGTTCTCGACGTAGTCGATGCCGTAGCCGCCGTTGAAGATGACGGCGTCGATCTTCGAGTTGGCGGCCACACCGAACGGGTTGTCGGCGGTCGCGGCGCCGGTGGCACCGCCGCCGCCTCCGCCGCCGCCGGGTGCGGCGCACGATGCCAGGCTGACGCCCAGCGGCACCATCACGGCCGCGAGCGCGGCCCCGCGCAGCAGGCTGCGCCTGCTGATGGAAGCGTCCTTGGATTCCATGTGTTCTTGCCTTCCTAGTGAGGGGTGAGGGAGAGGATGAGTCTGTGGGGCGCTCACGCGCCGCGGCGGATCCGATCGAGGTAGCGGGCCTCGAGTGCCGCGTTGTGCTCGTCGCCGCCGGGGATGTTGGCCGAGATGTACATCGGCGGGACCTCGCCGGCGTCTGCGATCGTGCGGGCGACGCCGAGGGTCAGCAGCTGCGCGATGAACGCCGCCGTGATCGAGGAGATCGCCCCGGCGGAGACCGTGTCGGTCAGCTGCAGGGTCGAGTCGCCGTAGGGTGCGAGGTTGTCGATCACGACATCCGCGATCTCGCTGAGGCGCTTGCCGCTCGGGTGCTTCGACTGCACGCGCGCGGTGTGCTCGAGGCTGGTCACGGCGATGACCCTGTGCCCGTGCTCCTTCGCCCAGAGGGCCATGCCGACGATGGATCCGTTGACGCCGGAGTTCGACGCGATGAGGAACACGTCGTGCTCGGACACGGGCGAGACCGCCATGAGCTCGTCGACGACCCAGGGCTCGCGCTCGAGGGATCCGGTGAGCACGTCGGCGGGACGTTCGCCGTGCAGCACGATGTCGCGCAGGGCGATCCGGTTGGTCGGGATCAGCCCGCCGGCGCGTCCCGCGATCTCCATCGCGAACGCCTCGGAGTGCCCGGTGCCGAAGGCCTGGATCACGCCGCCGTCGCGCAGCGCGGTGACCATCAGATCGATCGCCGGATCCAGGGCGCCGTCCTGCGCATCGGCGGCGAGCCGCTCCAGGCGCGTGGTCGCCTCGCGGAGCAGATCCTCAGGGGTGGCGCTCATCGGCGGGACTCCTTCGGGTCGGAGGTGCGGTGAACTTCCGGTGAGCGTACAGCGCGCCGGTGCGTCGACACGGCCATCGCGCTCGCGGCGAGTCTGGTGGCCGCGGCGCCCAGCGTGCGCTGCGCGACGAGCACGTACAGCAGGTCGATGACGAGCAGCTGCGAGTGTTTGATCGACAGATCGTCGGGTCGGTGCCCCGGGTGCTCGGACGCGGTGATGAGCGCGACGTCCGCGGCCGCGGCGAGGGCGGATCCGGCATCGGTGGTGATCGCGACGGTGAGGGCTCCCGCGGCGCGCGCGTGCGCGAGCATCTCGATCGTCTCCTCGGTGCGGCCGGTGTTGGAGACGCCGACCGCCACGGAGGACGCGTCCTGCAGCACGGCGCTGGTGAGCCCGTCATGCACGTCGGACCACGAGTGCGCGTTGATGCCGATCCGATACAGACGACCGCGGAACTCGTCTGCGATCACCCCGCTGCCGCCGACGCCGTAGATGTCGACGTGCCGGGAATCGGCGATCGCGCGGGCGACGAGCTGCACGTCGTCCAGGTCGAGCAGCGACGTGGTGGTCTCCATGCTGCGGGTGTGCAGGCCGAGGAGGGTGAGCAGCACGCGGTCTGCGGGGTCGTCGTGGCCGATGTCGTCTGCGATGTCGGTGCGCCAGGTGGTGCCCGCGTCGCCGCGGCCCGATTCCGCGGCCACTCCGACGCGGAACTGCGTGTAGCCGTCGAACCCGATCGCCCGGCAGAATCGGGTGACGGTGGCGGGCGACGTGCCGGCCTGATCGGCGAGCTCCGTGATGGTCAGCTCGACCGGAGCGGTCGGGTGCGCGGCGATCACATCGGCGATCTTGGACATGGCGCGGGGCATCGCCGGACGGCGCAGCGAGATGCGCTGCGTGATCGACAACTCGTTGCCGATGTCCTGGATGGGTGGCACCATCGCCTCCGTGAAAATCGGTCGCCGTGCGACATGGTTCGGGTGAAAAACATTCTCAGCATGGTCGATCGGAAAAATCAAGTAGGACAGATAACAAATTGGGGTTCAACATGCTCGTGATCGGCATCGATGCCGGCGGCACAGCCACCCGAGCGGTGCTGGCGACGGCCGATGGCGCGTGCGTCGGCTTCGGCGTCGGCGGCAGTGGAAACCCCACTTCATCTGGTATTCCAACCGCGATCACCGGGGTCAGGAGTGCCGTCGCCACGGCTCTCGGGCAGGCGGGTGCCGCGCTCGCCGACGTTGCGGGGATGGTCGTCGCGATGGCCGGGCACGACGCGCGCGGCGGCGTGTCGGACTGGATCCTGGATCCGCTCCGCGAGGAGGGGTTCCGAGGCACTCTCGCTCACGAGTCGGATCTGCTGGCGATGTTCTCGAGCGGGTCGGTGGCCCCACTCGGCTACGGCGTCGTGTGCGGCACCGGGGCGAGCGCCGTGCGCGTCGAGGACGGACGGATCACGGCGACGGCGGACGGCCTGGGGTGGCTGCTCGGCGATCGGGGGAGCGGGTTCTGGATCGGGCGCGAGGCGGCTGTCGCGGTCGCCGGCGAGCTGGACGGGGTGGGTCCGGCGACGGCGCTCACGCCGCGGGTGCTGGAGGCGCTGGGCGGGACGGCGGCGGATGCGCGGACGCCGGGCAGGGAGGGCCGCGCCGTGGGCCTGGACCGGCTCGTGCGCGCGGTGTACGGACAGCGTCCGGTGCAGCTGGCGGGGCTCGCCCCGCAGGTGTTCGCCGCCGCCGAGGCGCAGGACCCGGTGGCCGAGCGGATCCTGCGCGATGCCGGGGAGGCGATCGTGCGCACGCTCGCGCTCGTCGAGGAGCGTCCGGGGCCGCTCGTCGTGGGCGGCAGCATCGTGTCGCGCGACGGCGCACCGCAGCGCCGGCTGCGCGCGCATCTCGCCGAGACGTTCGGTGAGCAGCCGTTCGTCGTGGTCGACAGCGGCGCGGCCGGAGCCGCCGTGCTCGCCCTGCGGCACGCCGGCATCGTGGTCGACGAGGCGATGCGGGTGCGCCTGCGCGACGAGATCTCACGGGCTGCGCAGCCGACACCGCCTAGAATCGTAAGCCTATGAATCCCGAAGCCCTCGCCACCGCGATCCTGTCCGTCCTCGCCCCGATCGCGGCCGAGCGACGCCCGGAGGAGCCGCTCGCGCTGACGGCGTCCGACATCGTGCTGGAGCGGCCGCGCAACCGGGATCACGGCGACTGGGCGACCAACATCGCGATGCGTCTGGCCAAGCAGCTCGGCGCGAATCCGCGCGAGCTCGCACAGCAGATCGCCGACGGGCTGGCCGCGGTCGACGGCATCGCCTCGGCCGAGGTCGCCGGACCCGGCTTCCTCAACGTGCGCCTCGAGGCCGGCGCGGCCGGCGCGCTCGCCAGGGTGATCGTCGAGGCGGGGGAGGCCTACGGCCGCAACGACTCCCAGGCCGGACAGTCGATCAACGTCGAGTTCGTCTCCGCGAACCCCACGGGACCGCTGCATATCGGGCACACCCGCTGGGCCGCACTCGGGGATGCGATCGCGCGGCTCCTCGATGCGAGCGGTGCCACCGTCGCCCGCGAGTTCTACATCAACGACGCCGGTGCGCAGATGGAGCGCTTCGCGGGCTCCATCGTCGCGGCCGCGTCCGGCCGGCCGACGCCGGAGGGCGGGTACGCGGGCAGCTACATCGCCGACATCGCCGCGCGCGTGCTCGCGGACAGCCCGGGCTTCCTCGAACTCTCGGACGAGGAGCAGCTGCTGGTCGCGCGCGAACTCGGCTACGGCTACCAGCTCGCTGAGCAGCAGGAGTCGCTCGCCCGGTTCAACGTGGTCTTCGACGTGTGGTTCTCCGAGCGGATCCTGCACGCGCAGGGGGAGGACGGCGGCCCGAGCCTCGTCGACCTGGCCGTGGACCGACTGCGTGCGCAGGGTCATGTGTACGACCAGGATGACGCGGTCTGGGTGCGCACGACCGACTTCGGCGACGACAAGGACCGTGTGATCCGCCGCTCGAACGGCGAGTACACCTACTTCGCCGCCGACGCCGCGTACTACCTCAACAAGAGCGACCGCGGATTCGAGCACAAGATCTACCTGCTCGGCGCCGACCATCACGGCTACGTGCACCGGCTCAAGGCGCTCGCGGGCGCCGCCGGTGACGACCCGGACAAGGACGTCGAGGTGCTCATCGGCCAGCTCGTCTCGGTGGGCGGGGCGCGACTCAGCAAGCGCGCCGGCAACATCATCGAGATGGACGATCTGCGCGAATGGCTCGGCACCGATGCGCTGCGCTACTCGCTGGAGCGCTCGCCGGCGGACTCGCCGCTGTCGCTGGATCCCGAGCTGCTGCGCAAGCGCACGAACGACAACCCGGTGTTCTACGTGCAGTACGCGCATGCGCGCACGCACAATGTGGCCCGCAACGCGGCGGATTCGGGCATCGACCGCTCGGCGTTCGCACCGGAGCTGCTCACCCACGAGACCGAGTCGGCGCTGCTCGGCGCGCTGCAGGAGTTCCCGCGGATCGTCGCGTTCGCCGCCGAGGTGCGCGAGCCGCACCGCGTCGCCCGCTACCTGGAGGAGCTCGCCGGGCTCTATCACCGCTGGTACGACAACTGCCGCGTGATCCCGCTCTCCGAGGATCCGATCGAGGACGTGCACCGCACGCGCCTCTGGCTCAACGACGCGACCGGCCAGGTGCTGCGCAACGGGCTCGACCTGCTCGGTGTCTCGGCGCCCGAGCGGATGTGACATGAACGGCGCCGGGGACGAGGGCTCCCAGACGCATCCGACCGAGCCGTATCCGCGGCCCGAGCCGGAGCATCCGACGGTGGTCCTGCCGCCGGAGGACGGGCTTCCGCGGGCACCGATCGCCGTGGCGCCGCATCGCACCCGGAGCGCCCGCTGGCCATGGGTCGTGGGGATCGTCGTGGTCGTGCTGGCCGCGCTCGTCGTCGGTGGCGAGTTCACGGCGCGCGCCGTGGTCGTGCAGCAGATCCGTGCGCAGGTGATCTCGGCGCTGAAGCTCCCGGCCGACCAGCAGCTCGACGTCTCGGTCGGCGGTGTCGTCCTTCCGCAGCTCATCGCGGGCCGGCTCGACGACGTGAAGCTCACCTCGAAGAGCATCGCGATCGGTCCGATCACGAGCGCCGTGGCGGTCGACGCCACCGGTCTGCCGATCCGCGGCGGCGAGCTGGGCAGCGCCCGCGGCACGTTCCGGATCACCGCCGACCAGCTCGAGAAGATGGTCACCGCCGCGCTCCCGGACGCACCGATCGACGCGGTCGCGCTCGACGGCAGCGACGTGAGGGCGACCGGCTCCGTGCGCGTGCTCGGGGCGACCGTCCCGCTCGCGCTCGCACTCACGCCCGGTGCGGAGGGCGGTGAGCTCACCTTCGCGCCCACGTCGGCGACCGTCGGCGCCGTGACGGTCGACGCGGACTCCGTGGCGTCCTCGCCGTTCGCCGGTCTGCTGAAGCCGCTGCTCGTCACGCAGAAGGTGTGCATCGCCGACCGGCTCCCGGCGGGCGTTCATCTGAGCGGGCTGCGCGTCGAGGGCGACCTGCTCGTGGCATCGTTCGACGCGGATCCGGCGATCACGACCGATCCGAAGCTGCTCGAGAACGGCACCTGCTGAGCCGAGCGGGTACGTGCCTCACGCTCATGCCCAGGCGTCAGCCGAGCTGTTCGTCGAGGGCCCGGCGCGCGGCGTCGCGTTCCGCCGCGGTCGCTGCGAGGAGTCGGTCCGCCCGATCGAGCCGGCGCTCCGCGAAGGAGCGGGGATGTCCCGATGAGCGGTCCTCGGCGTCTTCGACGCCGGTGATGATCCACGCGCTCGCGATCAGGACGACCTGCGCCGACAGATTCAGCCAGAGCAGCAGTGCGACGAGGGCGGCGAACGATGCGAGCAGCGGGTTCGCCGTCGCGCCGCCGACGACCACGGCGGACAGCTGCTGCAGCGCGAGCAGGCCGAGACCGCCCAGCGCGGATCCCGCCCACAGCGTGCCACGAGGCGCGCGGACGCCGCTCAGCACGGCGAAGAGCCCCGCGACGAGCGCGGTGTCGAGCCCGAACACGATGAGCAGGGCGAGGATCCGCTCCGCGATCGCCGTCGTGGTGGAGTGCTGCGCGCCCAGCCACGACGCGAGCCAGTCCACCCCGAACGACCCGGCGATGGTGGCCGCGGCAGAGAGCGCGAACGCCACGCCGATGCCGGCCGCGAGCGCGAGGTTGCGCAGGATCACCCAGATCCACAGCACGTCGTCGACGATCTTGCCGGCGAGGGTGCGCAGCGCGATCCGCAGCGACCCGATCGCCCCCAGCGCGGCGCCGATCAGGCCGATCAGCGAGAAGGCCCCGGCGAGGGTGAGCCCGGCGGGCACCGTGATCGCGTCGGGCCTGACAAGCCCCTCGTCGCCGATCAGACCGGGCACGACGGCGTCCACGGCCGCCACCAGCGCGGCCATCGCGCGGGCGTCGCCCGCCAGCCAGAGTGCGGCGAGGGAGAAGCCGAGCAGCACCGCCGCGAAGACGCTGAACAGTGCGCGATACGTGATGCCGTCGGCGAGTGCCGGCCCATGCTTCTCCGAGTACAGCAGCCAGGCGCGCGCCACGCGCAGGCGCAGCACGGCCGAGAGCACCCGGTCGACGGCGCGCAGGAACCACGTCTTCGGCGGCGTCTGCGGCGGTGCGGGCATGGTCCGAGCGTATCGAGGCGGCTTCGAGGATCGCTCGCGGTTCAGAGCCGGATCCCACCCGCGACCACGTCGCGACGTGTCACGACGGATCGGGCCCTCGGCCGCGGTGCCCTAGAATTCTCAGAACCCGGCCCCTTCTGGGACGGGCTCGAACCCGAGACACTCCCGACGATTGGTGCCCCGTGCAATCCGCTTCGCCCGACGACGCGCTCGCCCCGGACTGGCTGAAGGAACCTGCCGATCCCAACGATCTCGCCCCGGGGGTGTGGCCCGCCTCGGCGCGGCGCGACAGCGACGGGGAGCTCGAGCTCGGAGGCGTCGGCGTCGCCGACCTGCGTGCGCGATTCGGCACGCCGCTGTACGTGCTCGACGAAGCGGAGGTGCGCGCACATGCGGCCCGGATCAGGTCCGCGTTCACGGCCGCCGCCGCGGCGCACGGCACCAAGGCCCGCATCTACTACGCCGGAAAGGCGTTCCTGAGCACCGAGGTCGTGCGGTGGGTCACCGAGGAGGGACTGCGCGTCGACGTGTGCAGCCGCGGCGAGCTCGAGATCGCCCTCGCCGCCGGCGTGAAGCCGAGCCGCATCGGCTTCCACGGCAACAACAAGACTGTCGCCGAGCTCGAACGCGCGGTCGAGGTCGGCGTCGGCACGATCATCCTCGACTCCGCGATCGAGATCGAGCGGCTCGGCGCGATCGCGGAGCGGCTGGGTGCGGTGCAGCGGGTGCTGCTGCGCGTGAACAGCGGCGTGCACGCCGAGACCCATGACTTCCTCGCGACCGCTCATGAGGATCAGAAGTTCGGTACGGCGCTCGAGGCGGCCCCGGCCCTCGTGGAGCGCATCCGCGAGATCCGCAGCCTGAAGCTGCGCGGCCTGCACTGTCACATCGGCTCTCAGATCTTCGGATCCGCCGGCTTCGCCGAGTCCGCATCGCGCCTCGTCGAACTGCACGCGGAGCTGCGCGCCGGCGGCGAGCTGCCGCTGCTCAACCTCGGCGGCGGCTTCGGCATCGCCTACACCTCCGCCGACGACCCGACCCCGATCGAGGAGCTCGCCTCCGCGATCGTCGACGCGGTCGCCCGGGAGTGCGAGGTGCGCGGGATCCCGGTCCCGACCCTCGCCTTCGAGCCCGGACGCGCCGTGGTCGGCCAGGCCGGGGTCACCCTGTACGAGGTGGGCACGACGAAGCAGGTCTCGCTCGGCGACCGCGGCGAACGGCTCTACGTGAGCGTCGACGGCGGGATGAGCGACAACGCCCGCCCTGCCCTGTACGGCTCCCAGTACTCCGCCCGCATCGCCTCGCGCCTGGGCGACACCGACCCGGTGCTCGTGCGCGTCGTGGGCTCCCACTGCGAATCGGGGGATGTCGTCGTCGACCACGAATACCTCCCCTCCGACGTCACCCCGGGCGATCTGCTCGCGGTGCCGGCGACGGGCGCGTACTGCCACGCGCTGTCCAGCAACTACAACCACACCCCGCGCCCCGCGGTCGTCGCCGTGCGCGACGGCCTGGCACGGGTGATCGTGCGAGGGGACACCCTCGCCGACCTCCTCGCGCGGGACGCCGGCATCGCCGCCGCGCAGACGGAGCGCGCCGGCGTCCGCGCCGGAGAAGGAGAAGAATGACGGAACTCGAAGGCCAGCGCCGCACCCTCCGGGTCGCCCTGCTCGGGGCCGGATCCGTGGGATCCCAGGTCGCCCGGCTGCTCATCGCGCATGCCGACGACCTCGCCGAGCGCAGCGGCGCCCGGCTCGAGCTCGCCGGGATCCTCGTGCGCGACGTCGATGCGCCGCGCGACGCGGACCTTCCGCGCGAGCTGCTCACCACCGACGCCGACGAGCTGATCCTCGGCGCCGACATCGTGATCGAGCTGATGGGCGGCATCGAGCCGGCCCGCGCCTACGTGCTGCAGGCGCTGCGCGGCGGAGCCGACGTCGTGACCGGCAACAAGGCGCTCCTCGCGACGCACGGCGCGGAGATCTTCGAGGCCGCCGATCAGGTCGGCGCGTCGGTGTCGTACGAGGCGGCGGTCGCCGCGGCGATCCCGATCATCCGGCCGCTGCGCGACTCCCTCGCGGGCGACCGGATCGCGCGGATCTTCGGCATCGTCAACGGCAGCACCAACTACATCCTGGACTCGATGGACCGGCAGGGCCTGAGCGCCGAGGAGGCCCAGCGGATCGCCACCGAGCTCGGCTACCTCGAGGCCGACCCGACGCTCGATCTGGAGGGCTACGACGCCGCGCAGAAGGCCGCGATCCTCGCGAGTCTCGCGTTCCACACCCAGGTCACGATCGATGACGTGCACCGCGAGGGCATCGAGTCCGTCACCGCCGACATGATCGACGACGCCCGCCGTGCCGGCTACGTCATCAAGCTGCTCGCCGTGTGCGAGCGCCTCGCCGAAGTGGACGGCGATGCCGTCTCGGTGCGCGTCTACCCGGCGCTGATCAACCGCGAGCACCCGCTGGCGAGCGTGCACGGCGGCAACAACGCGGTGTTCGTCGAGGCGGAGGCCGCCGGTCCGCTCATGTTCTACGGGGCGGGCGCCGGCGGCGTGCAGACCGCCTCCGCGGTGCTCGGCGACGTCGTGTCCGCCGCGCGCCGGCACATCGCCGGCGGTGTGGGCGTGGGGGAGTCGGCACGGCAGAACCTGCCGATCGCCCCGTTCGGGCACATCACCACCCGCTACCAGATCACGCTCGAGCTCGCCGATGTCACCGGTGTGCTCGCCACCGTCGCGGGGATCCTCAGCGAACACGGTGTCTCGATCGCGACCGTGCTGCAGACCGTCGACGCAGGCGGCGACAGCGCCACCGCGCGCGTCGTCATCGGCACGCACCGTGCGACCGAGCAGGCGCTCAGCGACACCGTCGCGCGCCTTGCCGACGTGGACGCCGTCACCCGCGTGGTCTCCGTGCTGCGCGTCGAAGGCGAGTGACGTGGGCGTGAGCGAGCGCGCCGCGGAGGCGCACGTGCCCCTCGGTCGCACGGTCGAGATCAGCGTCCCCGCGACGAGCGCGAACCTCGGGCCCGGCTTCGACACCCTCGGACTCGCGCTGAGCATGTACGACGAGCTGGAGGTCGCCGCCCTCGAGGCCGGGCGCCTGGAGATCGAGGTCTCCGGATCCGGAGCCGCGGAGATCGCACGCGACGAGAGCAACCTCGTGGTGCGCTCGATCGCGCACGTGTTCGCCGATGCGGGCGTGCCGATGCCGGGAATCCGGCTCGTCGCTCGCAACGGCGTGCCGCACGGTCGCGGACTCGGATCCAGCGGGGCGGCCGTCGCCGCCGGCGTGCTGGCGGCGAAGGGACTGCTCGCGGGAATCGTGCGGCTGGATGATGCCGCACTGCTGCGGCTCGCGACCGAGCTCGAAGGACATCCGGACAATGTCGCTCCCGCCCTCTTCGGCGGTCTCACGATCGCCTGGACCGCCGAGCGCGGACCGCAGCACAAGAAGCTGCTGGTGCACCGCGGGGTCTCGCCCCTGGTGCTCGTGCCCGGCTACACGATGTCCACCAAGGCGGCGCGCAGCCTGCAGCCGCAGCAGGTGCCGAGCGAGGACGCCGTCTTCAACGTCTCGCGCTCCGCGCTGCTCATCGCGGCGCTCACGCAGAGCCCCGATGTGCTGCTGGACGCGACCGAGGACCGGCTGCATCAGGACTACCGTGCCCCCGCGATGCCGGAGACCAGCCGGCTCGTGCGCGCGCTGCGTGCAGAGGGCTTCGCGGCGGTCGTCTCAGGCGCCGGCCCCAGCGTGCTCGTGCTGTGCGACGGGCCGGGTCATCGGCTCGACGCCGTGCGCATCGCGGATCAGGCGACGGACACTCCGTGGGAGCACCGGTTGGTCGCCGTCGATGTGCGAGGTGGTACAGTGAGGGAACGAGCGGAGGGTTCTTCGTCACAATCGTGATCCCGACCCGCGACGCACTTCCTGCGTCAGCCGCACAGCACCCGAAACCGCATCGCGAGCCGAATCCTGAGCTCGTCGTGAGCGTGTTCTCCGGGTGGCATGCCGGGGACAGCCTGTTCTCTGCATGATCGTGCGGTCGCGCCCGGCCATCGCCGTGCGCCCGCCGAATTGCCCACGACTTACAAGAGGAGTACTCGTGGAGACCATCTCCGAGACCCAGACCGACACCTCGGCGCCCGTCGATTCGACGCCGTCCGCACAGGCCCCCGAAGCGGATGCACCCAAGGCACCGCGCAAGCGCGCGCCGCGCCGCGCCACCACCGCCTCGGCGGCGGCCAAGGCCGCGGAGGCCGACAGCGCGGTTGTGGCCTCCGATGCCGCCCCGGCCGACAGTGCCCCCGCGGCGTCCGAGGCTCCGGCCGAGGAGGCCCCGAAGGCGAAGCGCCCGTCGCGCAGCCGGGCGAAGAAGACCGTGGAGGCCCCGGCCGACACCGATGCTCCCGCTGCCGAGACGGCGACCGAGACCGCGGCCGAGGCTTCGGCCGAGGAGGCCCCGAAGGCGAAGCGCCCGTCGCGCAGCCGGGCGAAGAAGACGGTGGAGGCCCCGGCCGACACCGACGCCGCAGCCGAGACGGCCGCCCCGCAGCCCGCCGAGGCACCCGCGACCGAGGCGCCCGCGACGGACGGCGCCGAGGCGACGCCTGCCGAGCCGCAGGCCGAGACCCCCGCCGAGGCGGGTGACGAGTCGTCGACGCGCTCGCGCTCGCGCTCCCGTTCGCGCAGCCGCAACCGCGGCCAGGACGGCACCGGCCAGAACGGCCAGAACCAGGCGGCGCAGAACCAGAGCAACCACAACCAGAACGGCCGTGGCGGATCCGCTGACGCCGACGAGGACGGCGGCTCGGGCCGCGGCCGGCAGCGCAACAAGCGTCGCGGCGGCGGCAACCAGAACGTCGACGAGTTCGAGACCGAGATCGGCGAGGACGACGTCCTCATCCCGATTGCCGGCATCCTCGACGTGCTCGACAACTACGCCTTCGTGCGCACCACAGGCTACCTGTCCGGCCCCAGCGACGTGTACGTCTCGCTCGGTCAGGTGAAGAAGTACAACCTGCGCAAGGGCGACGCCGTCGTCGGCGCGATCAAGCAGCCCCGCGAGGGCGAGCAGCAGGGCCGGCAGAAGTACAACGCACTGGTCAAGGTCGACTCCGTCAACGGCCTGAGCACCGACGACGCCGCGGCACGCGTGGAGTTCTCCGCGCTCACCCCGCTGTACCCGCAGGAGCGCCTGCGCCTGGAGACGGCGCCGGAGAAGCTCACGCAGCGCATCATCGACCTCGTCGCCCCGATCGGCAAGGGCCAGCGCGGCCTCATCGTCGCGCCCCCGAAGGCGGGCAAGACGATCGTGCTGCAGCAGATCGCCAACGCGATCGCGATCAACAACCCCGAGGTGCACCTCATGGTCGTGCTCGTCGACGAGCGCCCCGAAGAGGTCACCGACATGCAGCGCACGGTGAAGGGCGAGGTCATCGCCTCGACCTTCGACCGTCCGGCGGAGGATCACACCACGGTCGCCGAGCTCGCCATCGAGCGTGCCAAGCGCCTGGTCGAGCTCGGCCGCGACGTGGTCGTGCTGCTCGATTCGATCACCCGTCTCGGCCGCGCCTACAACATCGCCGCCCCGGTGTCGGGCCGTGTGCTCACCGGTGGTGTCGACGCGTCGGCGCTGTACCCGCCGAAGCGGTTCTTCGGCGCCGCGCGCAATATCGAGAACGGCGGATCCCTGACGATCCTCGCCACCGCGCTCGTGGAGACCGGATCCAAGATGGACGAGGTCATCTTCGAGGAGTTCAAGGGCACCGGCAACAGCGAGCTGCGCCTGAGCCGCGCACTGGCCGACAAGCGGATCTTCCCGGCGGTGGACGTCAACGCGTCCTCGACCCGTCGCGAGGAGATGCTGCTGAGCCCCGACGAGGTCAAGATCACCTGGAAGCTGCGCCGCGCCCTCGCCGGGCTCGACCCGCAGCAGGCCCTGGAGGTCGTGCTCGGCAAGCTCAAGGAGACCGACTCCAACGTCGAGTTCCTGCTGCAGATGCAGAACGCGCAGCTGGGGAAGCCGTCTGCGGGCACCGGCCACAGCCACGCGTCCGAGAACAGCATCCGCTGATCCACGCACGCTGATCAGCTGCTGATTCACGGATCCGGTCGTCATGTTCGAACAGGTCGAGGCGCTGCGCGACGAGCATCGCAGGGTGGAGAGGGAGCTCTCCGACCCCGAGGTGCACGCCGACGCGGCACGGGCGAAGCGCGTCAATCGCCGCTACGCCGAGCTCAGCCGCATCGTGAAGGCGCATGACGACTGGACCGCCGCCGGCGACGATCTCGAGACCGCACGCGAGTTCGCGCGCGAGGACGAGAGCATCGCCGCGGAGATCCCGGCCCTCGAAGACGGTCTGCAGGCGGCGCAGGAGAAGCTGCGCCGTCTGCTGATCCCGCGGGATCCGGATGACGCACGCGACGTGATCATGGAGATCAAGGCGGGGGAGGGCGGAGCCGAATCCGCGCTCTTCGCCGCCGACCTGCTGCGCATGTACGTGCAGTACGCCGCGTCGCAGGGCTGGAAGACCGAGCTCCTCGAGCGCACCGAATCCGATCTCGGCGGCTACAAGGACGTGCAGGTCGCGATCAAGGGATCATCGACGGACCCGTCCCAGGGCGTGTGGGCGCACCTCAAGTACGAGGGCGGCGTGCACCGCGTGCAGCGGGTCCCCGCGACCGAGTCGCAGGGGCGCATCCACACCTCCACGACGGGCGTGCTGGTGTTCCCCGAGGTCGATGAGCCCGACGAGATCGCGATCAACCAGAACGACCTCAAGATCGACGTGTTCCGCTCGTCCGGCCCCGGCGGACAGTCCGTGAACACCACCGACTCCGCCGTGCGCATCACGCACGTGCCGAGCGGGATCGTCGTCTCCATGCAGAACGAGAAGTCGCAGCTGCAGAACCGCGAGGCGGCCATGCGCGTGCTGCGCGCCCGCCTGCTCGCCAAGCAGCAGGAGGAGCTCGACGCCGCGGCCTCCGACGCGCGGCGCTCGCAGATCCGCGGCATGGACCGCTCGGAGCGGATCCGCACCTACAACTTCCCCGAGAACCGGATCGCGGATCACCGCACCGGATTCAAGGCCTACAACCTCGACCAGGTGATGGACGGGGCGCTCGAGCCCATCATCGAGTCCGCGATCCACGCCGACGAGGAAGCGCGCCTCGCCGCACTGGGCACCGAGGGCTGAGACCGCCCAGCCAGTATGCTCCGGCTATGGGCCTCTTCTTCCTGCGCACGCTGATCTTCCTGGCGTCGTCCGCGCTCGGGCTGATCGTCGCCGACCTGCTGCTCTCGGGGTTCCTGATCGAATGGGAGCACTGGTGGGGCTTCGTCATCTGCATCGTGATCTTCACGGTGCTGCAGAGCCTGCTCGCGCCGTGGATCACCTCGATGGCGAATCGCTACGCACCGGTGCTGCTGGGCGGCATCGGGATCATCTCGACGTTCGTCGCGCTGCTTGTGGTCGTGCTGCTGCCGATCGGAGGCCTGCGGATCTCCGACCTGCTCGCGTGGATCCTCGGACCGGTGATCGTCTGGCTCGTGACGGCGGTCTGCACCGTCGTGCTGCCGCTGCTGCTCATCAAACGCGAGGTGCGTGAGGCGGCGGCGACGGCCAAGGCGGCCAAGGCCGCACGCCGGGCCCGCTGACCCCGCGCCGTCACCGGGCGCCGTGCAGGCGTCAGATCGAGTAGTCGGAGGAATCGGGCACGGACAGGATCCGCGCGCCGTGGTCGCCCTCGACACGTGCGCGGGCGCGCGCCGGCACACCGGTGAGCACGGAGTCCGGCGGCGCATCCTTGGTGACGACGGCGTTGGCTCCGATCGCCGAACGGGCGCCGATGACGATCGGTCCGAGGATCTTCGCCCCCGCCCCGACGAGCACGCCGTCCTCGAGCGTGGGGTGGCGCTTGCCGGCGTCGCGGGTGCGACCGCCCAGCGTCACGCCGTGATAGAGCATCACGTCGTCGCCGATCTCCGCGGTCTCCCCGATGACCACGCCGGAGCCGTGATCGATGAAGAACCGGCGCCCGATCGTCGCGCCGGGGTGGATCTCGATCCCGGTGAGCCAGCGCGCGAGCTGAGAGCCGAGGCGGGCGGGGAAGCGGAACCCGCGCACCCACAGCGCGTGGTCGATCCGGTGCGCCCAGATCGCATGCAGCCCCGGGTACAGCAGGGCGATCTCGATGCCGCCGCGGGCCGCGGGGTCGCGGAGCCGGGCGGATGCGATGTCTTCGCGCATCCGCCCGACCCAGCTCATCCCGGTGCGTGGCATCAGTCCTCGCGCAGGTCCTCGAACAGCGCCGTGGACAGGTACCGCTCGCCGGTGTCGGGCGCGATCACGACGATCGTCTTGCCGGCGTTCTCCTCGCGTGCGGCGACCTTGAGCGCCTGTGCGACGGCGGCGCCGCTGGAGATGCCGACGAGCAGACCCTCCTTCGCCGCGAGCGCGCGCGCCGTGGCCAGGGACTCGTCGAACTCGGCGGTCAGCACGTCGTCGATGACCTCGCGGTCCAGCACCGCGGGGACGAAGTTCGGGCCGATGCCCTGGATCTTGGCCGGGCCGACGCGCCCCTCGCTGAGCAGCGGGGAATCCTTCGGCTCGACCGCGTAGACCGTCACGTCGGGCTTGGCGGCCTTGAGCGCCTGGCCCACGCCGCTGACGGTTCCGCCGGTGCCGACGCCGGCGATGAAGATGTCCACGGCGCCGTCGGTGTCGCGCAGGATCTCCTGAGCGGTGGTCTCACGGTGGATCCGCGGGTTGGCGGCGTTCTCGAACTGACGCGCCCACACCGCGCCCGGCGTGGTGTCGATGATCTTCTGGAGCTCCTCGATCGCGCCGCTCATGCCCTTGGTCGGGTCGGAGAGCACGAGCTCGGCGCCGAAGGCCTTCAGCAGCACACGGCGCTCCTTCGACATGGACGCGGGCATCGTGAGGATGACGCGGTAGCCGCGCGCGGCGCCGACCATCGCCAGTGCGATGCCCGTGTTGCCGCTCGTGGCCTCGACGATCGTGCCGCCCGGCTTGAGCTCGCCTGAGGCCTCTGCGGCATCGACGATCGCGATGCCGATGCGGTCCTTGACGCTGGAGGCCGGGTTGAACGACTCGAGCTTGACCAGCACCGTGGCGCCGAGTCCCTCGGTGACGTGGTTCAGCTTGACCAGCGGGGTGTCGCCGAACGTGCTCGTGATGTCGGAGTGGATGCCTGCCATGTCTGACCTTTCGATGTGCTCTGCGTCGGTGATGCGAAGGCGCTGCTCGCTCGTCGCCGAGCGCACGGCCGAGCACAGCCTAGGACGCGGGTGTGTGCGGAGGGTGAATGTGACGACCGGATTACGCTGGATGTCTATGTCTGATCCCGTCGCGTCCGCAGACCCCGCCTCCTCCGGCACCGCAGCCTCCCTCGTCGTCGACCTGCTGCGTGGCGCCGCCGCGCGGCTCGCCGGCGCCGGTGTCGCGGATCCGTCCGTCGACGCGGAGCTGCTGCTCGGGCATGTGCTCGGCGCGAGCAGGGGAGAGGTGCAGGCCGCCGCGATCCGGGGCGCGGAGGTGTCTCCAGTCGAGGCCGCGGCCTTCGGCGCGCTGGTGGTGCGCCGGGCCGCGCGGGAGCCGCTGCAGCACCTGACCGGTCTCGCGCCGTTCCGTCACCTCGAGCTCGCCGTCGGACCGGGGGTGTTCGTGCCGCGGCCGGAGACCGAGATCGTCGCGCAGTTCGCCATCGACGCGCTCCTGAGTGCGGCGTCGCCGGAGCCGATCGGCGTCGATCTGTGCGCCGGGTCCGGGGCGATCGCCCTGGCGTTGGCGACGGAGGTGCCGCACGCGCAGGTGCATGCGGTCGAGCTGTCGCCGCAGGCGCACGCCTGGGCGGCGCGCAACACCGCAGGCCGGCAGAATCTCCACCTCGTGCTCGGCGATCTGTCCGACGAGCTCATCGAGCTGGACGGCACGGTCGACGTCGTGATCTCGAACCCGCCGTACGTGCCGGACGACGCGATTCCCCGCGATCCGGAGGTGCGCCTGCACGATCCGGCGCTCGCCCTGTACGGCGGAGCGGACGGTCTCGACGTGGTGCGTGCGATCAGCCGGCGCGCCTGGGCACTGCTGCGGCCGGGCGGAGCACTCGTGCTGGAGCACGCCGAGGTGCAGGGCGCGGCGGTCCGTGCGCTCCTGGACGCGGACGGCTGGCATGCGACCGCGACGCACCGCGATCTCACCCAGCGCGATCGCGCGACGACCGCGATCCGGCCCTGACCCCGCTCGGGACGGACCCGGCCGCCCGGAGCCGCGATCGGCGCTCAGCGGGATCGATGCGAGTGCCCCGTAGACTGGGCCGGTCATGACCTCCCTCTTCGATAGCCGCGATGCGGATCAGATCCTCGGCGGCATGCGACAGGCGCGCCTGGCCATCGGCCGCGGTGAGCTCGTCGTGCTCCCCACCGACACCGTGTACGGCGTCGGCGCCGACGCCTTCAACCCCGCAGCCGTGCAGCGACTGCTCGACGCGAAGGGGCGCGGCCGGCAGCAGCCCCCGCCCGTGCTCGTCGGCGGTACCGCGACGCTCGCGGCGCTCGTCGAGAGCGTGCCGGAAGCGGTGCAGCGTCTCGTGGACGAGTTCTGGCCCGGCGGGCTGACCATCGTGCTGCCGTCCCAGCCGTCGCTGGTCTGGGACCTCGGCGAGACGCACGGCACGGTCGCGGTGCGCATGCCCGATCACAAGGTGGCCCTGGCGCTGCTCGAGGAGACCGGCCCGCTCGCGGTCTCCAGTGCGAACCTCACCGGACGTCCGGCCGCGGTCGAGGTCGCCGAGGCGCAGGACATGCTCGGCGACACCGTGTCGGTCTACCTCGACGCGGGGACGGCGGCGCTCGGCGTCTCCTCCACGATCGTCGATGCGACCTCGCTGGTGCGGCAGGTCGACGACGAGCCCAAGGTGCGGGTGCTGCGCGAGGGCGCCGTCCCGCGCGCCGAGCTCGTCCGGGTGCTCGGCGACCTGCTCGAAGAGCAGCCCTGATCCTCGACGGATGAGGACGACGACGTGAAGCAGTATCTGTTCACCGTGATCCTGACGGCGGCGGTCACCCTCGCCTGCTCCTGGGCGGTGTGGCAGCTGAGCCTGCGCTTCAAGCTGTATCCGGGGATCCGCGAGCGCGACGTGCACACCACGCCGACCCCGCGCCTCGGCGGCGTCGCCATGCTCCTCGGCATCCTCGCGGCATTCGCGGCCAGTGCGGCGAGCCCGTTCTTCCACCTCATCTGGGCACAGCCGCAGACGATGTGGTCCGTGCTGGGCGCGGTGCTGCTGATCGCGATCGTCGGCGTGATCGACGACCTGTGGGATCTCGACTGGATGATCAAGCTCGGTGCGCAGTTCCTCGCCGCAGGGCTCGTCACGATCGTCGGCGGTCTGCAGATCGCGTCGCTTCCGCTCGCGGAGCCGGTGATCGGATCCAACTGGCTGAGCATCGTGATCACGATGTTCGCGATCGTGATCGTGATGAACGCCGTGAACTTCATCGACGGGCTGGACGGCCTCGTCGCGGGCGTGTGCCTGATCGCGAACGGCGTGTTCTTCGCCTACTCCTACATCATCGCCCGCGACATCGGGCAGTCCAGCTACTTCAGCCTCGCCCCGTTCATCGCCTCGGTCCTGATCGGCGCGTGCCTGGGCTTCCTGCCGCTGAACTGGAGCCCGGCGAAGCTGTTCATGGGTGATTCCGGTGCGCTCGTGATCGGCCTGCTGATGGCCACCAGCGCCGTCGCCATCACCGGCCAGCTGAACCCCGCCGTGCTCACCAACGCGCAGATCGGCCGTTCTCAGCTGCTCGGCGCGTTCATCCCGATCCTGCTCCCCGTCGTCGTCGTGCTGCTGCCGCTGCTCGACTTCGGCCTCGCGGTGCTGCGGCGGATGAGTGCGGGGAAATCCCCGTTCTCACCCGATCGCAAGCACCTGCACCACCGCATGCTCGACCTCGGCCACCGCGGCCGCGACGCGGTGCTCATCTTCTACGCCTGGACCGCGATCATCTCGCTCGCCGTCCTGCTGATGTACATCGGATCCCGCGAGGGCTGGTACGGCGAATACGCCGCCGGAGTGATCTTCGGCGTCGTGGGTGCCGCAGCCTGCCTCGTCGTCACCCTCATCCCGTCGCACCCGCGCGCCACGCAGAAGGACCGTCCATGAGCTCCGTGAGCCCGAATCCCGTCACCAGCACCCCGATCCTGCGCACGGCGCTCATCGCGTCCGGGATCGCCGCCGTCGCTCTCGCGATCGTCGCCGGCATCATCGGGGGAGTGCTCAAGGGAGCCCCCGGGGTGTGGAGCGGCCTGATCGGCGCGCTCATCGCCGTGCTCTTCGGCGCGATCACCGCCGGCAGCATCCTCATCGCGAACCGGTGGTTCGGGCAGGAGCTGTACGTACAGCTGTTCTTCGCGATAGTGATGGGCGGCTGGTTCCTCAAGCTCGGGTTGTTCTTCGTGCTGATCCTCGTGCTGCGGGGGCAGCCCTGGCTGGAGCCGGTCGTCTTCTTCTGGGCGCTGCTCGCGGGAGTCGTGGTCTCGCTCGCGATCGACGCCGTGGTGTTCCTGAAGATGCGCCTCCCCGTCGTCAGCGACGCCTCCCTGCCGACCGTCGCTCCGGAGGACGTCGCACCGTCGGCGCGGGACAATAGCGCTTCCCAGCAGGATCCGGGAGCGGATTCAGGCAACTCACTGGTCTGATAAGATCGATCGTGAGCCCGCTCGTTTCGCGAGCGCTGCGCCGTGAAGCACATCGACCGACGCCCTGGTAACCCCGGGGTGCCCCGAAGTTGGAGTCCGCGCTGTTTAATCTTGCTGCGACCATCATCCCCCGACTGGCCGACAATGGCGGGTTCCACGGACCGTCGATCGACGACTTCTTCCCTGCGCCGCTGTTCTACATCGCCGGCATCGGCGTCACCCGCATCAACCTGGTGCAGGCCTTCGCGGTCCTCGTCCTCGTGCTGATCCTCGTGCTCGGCACGCGCCGCATGAAGGTCGTCCCCGGGCGGTTCCAGAGCGTCGTGGAGATGGGCCTGGACTTCGTCCGCGGCGGCATCGCGCACGACCTGCTCGGACGCAAGGACGGCGAGCGCTTCCTGCCGCTTCTGGCGACGATCTTCTTCATGACGCTGTTCTTCAACCTCACCGGCATCATCCCGTTCCTGAACATCGCGGGATCCAGCGTGGCGGCGGTGCCGCTCATGCTCGCCGTCATCAGCTACGTGACCTTCATCTACGCCGGCCTGAAGAAGAGCCCGAAGAACTTCATCAAGAACTCGCTGTTCCCGTCGGGCGTGCCGTGGCCGGTCTACTTCATCGTGACCCCGATCGAGATCATCTCGACGTTCGTGATCCGTCCGGTCACGCTCATGCTCCGACTGCTGATGAACATGGTCGTCGGCCACATGCTGCTCGTGCTGTGCTTCTCGGCGACCTGGTTCTTCTTCTTCACGGCGGGTGGCGGCTGGGCTGTCCTCGGCATCCCGACCCTCGCCTTCGGAGGCGCCTTCACGGCCCTCGAGATCCTGGTGGCCGTCCTCCAGGCCTACGTCTTCACCGTCCTCACCGCGGTCTACATCCAGCTCGCGGTCGCAGAAGAGCACTGACAAACCCCCTGCGGACGGCGAACCTGCCGTCCACAACGAAAGGAAACAATCCGTGGACGCTACTACGGTTCTCGCTGCTGTCAACGGCAACCTCGCGGCGATCGGCTACGGCCTCGCCGCCATCGGCCCGGCCATCGGCGTGGGCATCGTCGTCGGCAAGACGATCGAGGGTGTCGCCCGTCAGCCCGAGCTCGCCGGCCGCCTGCAGGTGCTGATGTGGATCGGCATCGCCTTCACCGAGGCGCTCGCCTTCATCGGCATCGCCGTCGGCTTCATCCCCTTCCCGTAATCCGCACCCGAACCCCGTAAGGAGACAGGATGCTCAACGCTCTTGTCACGCACCTCGCGGCCGAGGGTGAGACGAAGAACCCGATTCTTCCCGAGACCTATGATCTCGTGTGGTCGGGCCTGTTCTTCCTGATCATCCTGTTCGTGGTGTGGAAGGTCGCTCTTCCCCGGTTCACGAAGATGCTCGACGAGCGCTCCGCGGCCATCGAGGGCAACATCGCCAAGGCCGACGAGGCGCAGAAGCAGGCCGAGGCCGCGCTGGAGGAGTACACCCGCCAGCTCGCCGAGGCGCGCACGGAGGCCGGCACGATCCGCGAGACCGCCCGTGAGGACGGCAAGAAGATCGTCGCCGAGGCCAAGGACACCGCAGCCGCCGAGGCCGCGCGTCTGACTGCTGCCGCGTACTCGCAGATCGAGGCCGAGCGCCAGACCGCGTTCGTGTCGCTGCGCAACGAGGTCGGTGGCCTCGCTCTCGACCTCGCCGGCGGCGTGGTCGGCGAGACGCTCTCCGACGACGCTCGCGCGACGGCCGTCGTGGACCGCTTCCTGGCGGACCTCGAGGCCTCTGAGGCGGCCAAGTAATGGGCAGCGCGACCGCTCAGGCCCTCGTGGCGTCGAGCAGCGCTCTGAACGCCGCGCAGGGGATCACCCTCGACGCCGCCGGCGAGCTGTTCTCCGCCACGCGCCTGATCGGTGAGTCCTCCGCGCTGAGCGGCGCGCTCTCCGACCCCGCGGCTCCGGCCGAGGCTCGTGCGGCACTGGTGTCGCGCGTCTTCTCCGGCGCCTCGGCGCCGGTTCGGGCCGTGCTGACCGCTGCTGTCTCGCAGCGCTGGTCCTCTGCCGCCGACCTGGTCGACGGCGTGGAGGAGCTGGCCGTGCGCGCCACGGCGATCGCCGCGCCCGACGCGGACATCGAGGGCGAGCTGTTCTCGGTGTCGCGTCTGGTCGCCGACAACGCCGACCTCGAGCTGGCCCTGGGCGGTCGTCTCGGCGGCGGCGACGGCAAGGCCGCGCTCGTGCAGAAGCTCGTCGGGACGCAGCTGCACCCGGCCACGTCGCTGATCGTCACCTCCGTGGTGCGCCAGCCGCGAGGACGCCGCGTGCGCCGGCTGCTGAGCCGTGCCATGCGCATCGTGTCCGCGCAGCGGGATCGGATCGTCGCGACCGTGCACACCGCCGCAGCGCTCACCGCATCGCAGCGCGACCGGCTCCGCGCCGTGCTCGCCGGCCGCTACGGCCGCCAGATCGCTCTGAACGAGGTCCTCGATCCCTCCGTCGTCGGGGGCCTGCGCGTGCAGGTCGCGGACGACGTCATCGACGGCAGCATCGCCGCCCGCCTTGCCGATCTCCGGCAGAAGCTCGCGGGCTGAAACACGACTTCGCGCGGGAAGCCGCGCACCCAGAAAAAAGGGAAGACAATGGCAGAACTTTCGATCAGCCCCGACGTCATCCGTGACGCGCTGAAGGACTTCGTCGCCGCGTACGAGCCCACGTCCGGCACCGCGACCGAGGTCGGCACCGTCATCGACGCAGCGGATGGAATCGCGCACGTCGAGGGACTGCCCGGCGTCATGGCGAACGAGCTCGTGACCTTCGCGGACGGCACCAAGGGCCTCGCGCTGAACCTCGACGAGCAGGAGATCGGCGTCGTCGTCCTCGGCGACTTCACCGGTGTCGAGGCCGGCCAGGAGGTCACCCGCACCGGCGAGGTGCTCTCCGTGCCGGTCGGCGACGGCTACCTCGGCCGCGTGGTTGACCCGCTCGGCAACCCGATCGACGGTCTCGGCGCGATCGCCGCGGAAGGCTCCCGTGAGCTCGAACTGCAGGCACCCGGCGTCATGCAGCGCAAGAGCGTGCACGAGCCGATGCAGACCGGCATCAAGGCCATCGACGCGATGATCCCGGTCGGCCGCGGCCAGCGCCAGCTCATCATCGGCGACCGCCAGACGGGCAAGACCGCGATCGCGATCGACACGATCATCAACCAGAAGGGCAACTGGGAGTCCGGCGACGTCAACAAGCAGGTGCGCTGCATCTACGTCGCGATCGGCCAGAAGGGCTCGACCATCGCCTCCGTCAAGGGTGCGCTGGAAGAGGCCGGCGCCCTGGAGTACACGACCATCGTCGCTGCTCCGGCGTCCGACCCGGCCGGCTTCAAGTACCTCGCGCCCTACACCGGATCCGCGATCGGTCAGCACTGGATGTACGGCGGCAAGCACGTCCTGATCATCTTCGACGACCTGTCGAAGCAGGCCGAGGCCTACCGTGCCGTGTCGCTCCTGCTGCGCCGCCCGCCGGGCCGCGAGGCCTACCCGGGTGACGTCTTCTACCTGCACTCCCGCCTGCTGGAGCGGTGCGCGAAGCTGTCCGACGAGCTCGGCGCGGGATCGATGACGGGTCTGCCCATCATCGAGACCAAGGCGAACGACGTCTCCGCGTACATCCCGACCAACGTGATCTCGATCACCGACGGCCAGATCTTCCTGCAGTCCGACCTGTTCAACGCGAACCAGCGTCCGGCCGTCGACGTGGGCATCTCGGTGTCCCGCGTCGGTGGTGACGCCCAGGTGAAGTCGATCAAGAAGGTGTCTGGAACGCTGAAGCTCGAGCTCGCGCAGTACCGCTCGCTCGAGGCCTTCGCGATGTTCGCCTCCGACCTCGACCAGGCCTCGCGCCGCCAGCTGGCGCGCGGTGCCCGCCTCACCGAGCTGCTCAAGCAGCCGCAGTACTCGCCGTACCCGGTGGAGGACCAGGTCGTGTCGATCTGGGCCGGCACCAACGGCAAGCTCGACTCGATCGAGGTCGACGACGTGCTGCGCTTCGAGCGCGAGCTGCTGGACCACCTGCGTCGCAACACCAGCGTGCTGGAGACCCTGCGCGAGACCAACGTGCTGGACGACGCCACCGTCGCCGAGCTGGAGAAGGCGACCGACGCGTTCGTCCTCGAGTTCCAGGGCGGCACGGGGCGCGGCATCGCAGCCCCCGGTCACGAGGAGCACACCGCCGCGGACGTGGACGACGTGAACCAGGAGAAGATCGTCAAGGGCCGCCGCGCGTAAGCGCGGGGGAGACTGACCGCTATGGGCGCACAACTCCGGGTCTACAAGCAGAAGATCTCTTCTGCTCAGACGACCAAGAAGATCACGAAGGCGATGGAGCTCATCGCGGCTTCGCGCATCCAGAAGGCGATGGCGCGCGTGAACGCGTCGTCGCCCTTCGCGCGAGCCGTGACCAGGGCCGTGTCCGCCGTCGCGACGCACTCCAACATCGATCACCCGCTGACCCGTGAGCCCGAGAAGATCCGCCGTTCCGCGGTCGTCATCTTCTCGAGCGACCGCGGCCTGGCCGGCGCGTTCAACTCGCAGATCCTGCGCGAGGGCATGGAGCTCGCCGAGCTCCTGCGCTCCGAGGGCCGCGAGCCGGTGTTCTACCTCGTCGGTCGCAAGGCCGTCGGGTACTTCCAGTTCCGGGGCATCGAAGCGGCGGCGGAGTGGACCGGTGACACGGACACGCCGTCGTTCCACACGGCGGAGGCCATCGCGGCCTCGCTGCTGGAGGCCTTCGACCGCGGCGGCGAGCAGGGCGGCGTGGACGAGATCCACCTCGTCTTCAACCGCTTCGTCAGCATGATGACCCAGTCGCCGGAGACCGTCCGGCTGCTTCCGCTGGAGATCGCGGAAGCGGACGGATCCGAGGCCTCGAACACCGTGTACCCGCTGTACGAGTTCGAGCCTGACGCGGCCACCGTGCTGGACGCGATCCTGCCGGTGTACATCCAGAGCCGCGTCTTCAACGCCCTCCTGCAGTCCTCGGCCGCCAAGCAGGCCGCGACGCAGAAGGCGATGAAGTCGGCCAGCGACAACGCCGACAAGCTCATCACCGACTACACCCGCCTGCGCAACAACGCGCGCCAGGCGGAGATCACGCAGCAGATCGCCGAGATCGTCGGCGGCGCCGACGCCCTGGCGTCGAGCAAGTAAGACCCTCAGGAGAGAGACGAAATATGACTGCCACCGCTACGCCGGTCGTCGGCCGCGTTGCTCGCGTCACCGGCCCCGTCGTCGACATCGAGTTCCCGCACGACTCGATCCCAGACATCTACAACGCGCTGAAGACGACGATCACCATCGGCGAGGAGTCGACGGAGATCACGCTCGAGGTCGCTCAGCACCTCGGCGACGACCTCGTCCGCGCGATCTCGCTGAAGCCCACCGACGGCATGGTCCGCGGCCAGGAGGTGCGCGACACCGGTGAGGCCATCTCGGTCCCCGTCGGCGACGTCACCAAGGGCAAGGTCTTCAACGTGATCGGCGAGGTCCTGAACCTCGAGCCCGGCGAGACCTTCGAGGTCACCGAGCGCTGGCCGATCCACCGCAAGGCCCCGAACTTCGACCAGCTCGAGTCGAAGACCACGATGTTCGAGACCGGCATCAAGTCGATCGACCTCCTCACCCCATACGTGCAGGGTGGGAAGATCGGCCTGTTCGGCGGCGCCGGCGTCGGCAAGACCGTCCTCATCCAGGAGATGATCCAGCGTGTCGCGCAGGATCACGGTGGTGTGTCGGTGTTCGCCGGTGTCGGCGAGCGCACCCGTGAGGGCAACGACCTGATCCACGAGATGGAGGATGCGGGCGTCTTCGACAAGACCGCCCTCGTCTTCGGCCAGATGGACGAGCCGCCGGGGACGCGTCTGCGCGTCGCACTGAGCGCCCTGACCATGGCGGAGTACTTCCGCGATGTGCAGAAGCAGGACGTGCTGCTCTTCATCGACAACATCTTCCGCTTCACGCAGGCCGGCTCCGAGGTCTCCACGCTGCTGGGCCGCATGCCGTCCGCGGTGGGCTACCAGCCGAACCTGGCCGACGAGATGGGCCTCCTGCAGGAGCGCATCACCTCGACGCGCGGTCACTCGATCACCTCGCTGCAGGCGATCTACGTGCCTGCCGACGACTACACCGACCCGGCCCCGGCCACGACGTTCGCGCACCTCGACGCGACGACGGAGCTCTCGCGTGAGATCGCGTCGAAGGGTCTGTACCCCGCCATCGACCCGCTGACCTCGACGTCGCGCATCATGGACCCCCGCTACCTGGGCGAGGACCACTACCGCGTGGCCACCACGGTCAAGCAGATCCTGCAGAAGAACAAGGAGCTGCAGGAGATCATCGCGATCCTCGGTGTCGACGAGCTCTCCGAAGAGGACAAGATCGTCGTGGCGCGTGCGCGCCGCCTGCAGCAGTTCCTGTCGCAGAACACCTACACGGCCATCAAGTTCACCGGCGTCGAGGGCTCCACGGTCCCGATCAAGGAGACCATCGAGTCGTTCGATGCGATCGTCAAGGGTGAGTTCGACCACGTCGCCGAGCAGGCGTTCTTCAACGTCGGCGGCATCTCCGACGTCGAAGAGGCGTGGGCCAAGATCCAGAAGGAGAACGGCTGACCATGGCTCTGCACGTCAGCCTCGTCTCCGCGGATGCGGAGGTCTGGACGGGGGAGGCCTCGCTCGTCGTCGCCAAGACCGTCGAGGGCGAGCTGGGCTTCATGGCCGGGCACGAGCCGGTGCTCGCGATCCTCGCCGAGGGCCAGGTGCGCATCACCCAGCTGGACGGCACGAAGGTGCTCGCCAGCGCTCGGGACGGCTTCGTCTCGATGGAGGGTGACGTGCTGACGATCGTCGCCGGCAACGCCGCACTGGTCGCCTGACGCCTTCTCACCGCCTCGGAAGCGCCGGATCCCCTCGGGGGTCTGGCGCTTCCGCGTCCCCCCTCGACTTGCCACATCGGAGCCGCCGCATGATGATCCTGCTTCCGCCGTCCGAGACCAAGCGTGCGGGCGGCGTCCGCGGCCCCGTGGACACCGGCGCCTGGGCGCTGCCCGGCCTGCGGGCGCAACGCGAGCAGGTTCTCGATGCGCTGGTGGCGCTCGCGGCGGACCCGGAGGTGACGCGCCGGGTGCTCAAGCTGAGCGACAAGCAGCTCGCCGAGGCCGTGCGCGACAATGCGTCGCTGCGCACGGGGCCACTGATGCCGGCGGTCGACCGCTACACGGGCGTGCTCTTCGACGCGCTGGATGCGGCCTCGCTCGACGGCTGGGCGCGTCGCTGGCTGGGCGCGCACGTTCTCGTGCACGGCGCCTCCTTCGGACCGATCGGCGCGCTGGATCCGATCCCGTCGTACCGGCTCGGCGCCGGCGCGTCGGTGCCGGGCCTTCCGGCGCTGCGCCGACTCTGGGCGGACGTCGTGTCGGCGGCGCTGGCCGACGCCGCTCCCGGCTTCGTGCTGGATCTGCGCTCCGAGGCGTACGTCGGTCTGGGGCCGGTCCCGGTGGGGACGGCCTCGGAGTACGTGCGGGTCGTCACCACCGAGGGCAAGGCGCTGAACCACTTCAACAAGCACGCGAAGGGGCTGCTCGTGCGTCGTCTCGCTCTCGAGCGGCCGAAGATCGCCTCACGCCGGTCGCTGCTGAGCTGGGCCGGCCGCACCGGGATCGAACTGCGCAGCACGGGGGAGACCGGAATATTGGAGCTGGTGACGGATCAGCCGACGTCCCGAAGATAGTTCGTGAGTGCGGCATGCCGACGCGGTAGGGTGTTTCGCGTCGAGGCACTCGGCTGATTCCCAGTCGGCGAGCCCGACGCCTGTGCATCTCAACCTGTTCCGGAGGAACACATGAACGACTACGGATACGACAGCGGAGTGGGCGTAGCCGCGATCCTGATCGGCACGCTGGTCTATCTGGTCTTCGCGATCGGATTCTACGTTCTCGCTTCGATCTTCATGATGAAGATCTTCGACAAGGCCGGGGTCCAGGGCAAGTGGCGCGCCTGGGTGCCGATCTACAACGGCATGGTCTTCCTGAAGCTCGGCGACCTGAGCCCGTGGCTGGTCCTGATCGCCATGGGCGCGTCGATCGTGCTCGGCTGGATTCCCGTGATCGGCTGGCTGCTCATCCTGGCGACTGCGGCTCTGTGGGTCATCGCCGCGTGGCGCGTCGGCCTCAAGCTGCAGAAGAGCGCGGGCTGGGTCGTCCTCTACGTCTTCCTGAGCATCGTCTGGTACGGCATCAACGCCTTCGACGGCTCGCGCTGGAACCCGAACATCGCTCCTGCGCCGTGGGCCGGCAACGGCTTCCTCGGCGACCGCACCGTCTGGCAGGGCATCCCGGTGCAGCCGTCCGCGGCACCTGCGGCCCCCGCCGCCGGCTACGGCGCCCCGCAGGGCTACCAGCCACCCGCTGCCCAGGGCTACGCGCCGCCGCAGCAGCCCGGCTACGCCCAGCCGCAGGCCCCGCAGTTCGGTCAGCCCGCCGCGCCGCAGGCCCCGCAGGCCCCGCAGTTCGGCCAGCCGCAGCAGGGCTTCCAGCCGCCGGCACCGCAGGCGCCGCAGCCGAGCTTCCAGCCGCCCGCCGCTGGGCAGGCTCCGGCCGCACCGGTGACGCCGCCGGCACCGCCGGCGCCTCCGGCTCCGCCGGCGGCGGCACCGGACGCTCCGGCGCCGGAAGCACCCGCGGACGGCGACAAGCCTTCCGAGTGAACCACCGAGGAAGCCCCCGTCCGCGACGCATCGACGTCGGGTCGGGGGCTTCCCGCATGTCCGCGGGTTGGTAGTTTGGAAGCATGAGCGCAGATCGTCGTGTCGGGACCTCCGGTCTTGTCGTCTCGGCCGTGGGGCTGGGCTGCAACAACTTCGGGCGCGCGGGCACGGCGACCGAGACGCTGCAGGGCACGCAGAACGTGCTCGACGCGGCGATCGACCACGGCGTCACGTTCCTGGACACCGCCGACATGTACGGCAAGGACCCCGGTCTCAGCGAGACCCTCATGGGGGAGGCGCTCCAGGGCCGTCGCGATCGCATCGTGCTCGCCACCAAGTTCGGCTATGCGACGGCCGACATGGGCTACGACTTCCCGGCGGGGCTCGGCTCACGCCGGTACGTCCGCAAGGCGGTCGACGAGTCGCTGCGCCGGCTGCGTACGGACTGGATCGATCTCTACCAGTTGCACTGGCCGGATCCGATCACGCCGATCGAGGAGACGCTGGACGCACTGGACGAACTGGTGCGCGAGGGGAAGATCCGCTACTTCGGGCACTCCAACTTCAGCGGCTGGCAGATCGCCGAGGCCGAGCTGAAGGCCGACCGCAGCGCGCGCTTCATCTCCGCGCAGAACCAGTACTCGCTGCTGTCCCGCGCAGCGGAGCGCGAGGTGCTCCCCGCGGTGAACCGGTTCGGACTCGGCTTCTTCCCCTTCTTCCCGTTGCACAACGGGCTGCTCACCGGCAAGTTCACGCGCGACGGCGGCCCCGAGCAGAGCCGCATCATGCGCACCCGCGCGCAGTTGTGGCAGAACGCGCCATGGGATGCCCTGGACGCGTACCGGGCATTCTGCGACGAGCGCGGGATCACCATGCTCGAGGCGACCTTCGGTTGGCTTCTGGCACAGCCCGGTGTGGCCTCGGTCATCGCCGGGGCGACCTCGCCCGAGCAGATCGAGGCCAACGCGCGGGCCGGGGCGGCATGGGCGCCCTCCTCGGACGATGTCGCCGCGATCGATGCGATCCTGCCGCTGCCGCGGGATCCGGCGGTCTGATGCGCCCGCCGAAATGGCGATCCACTACGATGTGTGAGATTTCAGCGGTCGCTCCGATCGCCCGAGGATGGGGAGAACCGCGATGAACCAGCGTTCGACGGCGCAGGCGCGTGAGATCGCACTGGCCTCCGGCGACACGGTCGTGCTGACCTGGGCCGGGGCCACCGACACCGGGCGCCGCCGCGAGAGCAACCAGGATTCGCTGCTGGCCGCATACCCCCTGTTCGTCGTCGCCGACGGCATGGGCGGTCACGCCGGCGGCGAGATCGCCAGCCAGCGCACCGTGGCGCGCCTCGCCGAGGTCGTCGCAACGGGCGATGTGACCACGGCCGCGATCGAATCGGCGCTGGTCGCCGCGGTGCAGGACATCACGGCGCACCCGGACACGACGGACGACGGCACGGGGACGACCCTCACCGGCGTGCTGTTCACCGTCGATGACGACGATGCGCGCTGGGTCTCGCTGAACATCGGCGATTCGCGCGTGTACCTGCTCCGGGACGGCGCACTCAGCCAGATCACCACCGACCATTCCGTGGTGCAGGAGCTCATCGCGGCGGGGCGGCTCAGCCCCGAGGAGGCGGAGGGGCACCCCTACAGCAACGTGATCACCCGCGCCGTCGGAGTCAGCGAGGCGCTTCCGCCGGACTACCGCGAGTTCAGCGTGCTCGACGGCGATCGGTTCGTGATCTGCTCCGACGGGCTCACCAAGGAGCTCACCGACTACGGGATCCAGCACTTCCTCGGCCTGCACGCGGCGCCGGACGCCGCGGTGGACGCGATGCTCGACGCAGCGCTCGAGAACGGCGGGCGTGACAACGTCACCGTCATCGTGGTGGACGTGCATCGGAGTACGACGGGCGGATCCCCCTCCACAGCCGGCGCATCGGCCGAGTAGTCCACCGATCGCGCAGGGTGGCCACCACCGCAGGGTCTGCGGCGGTGGGATGGGGGTATGGATCCCGCAGACACGATCGTCCTCCCCGCTGCTCCCGCCGAGGCACCGCGCGGGTCGCTCCCGATGCTCGCCGCGATCGTGCCGGTGGTGTCGGGCATCGTGCTGTTCGTCGTGACCGGATCGGTGTTCGCGCTGTGCTTCGCCGCACTCGGACCCGTCATGATCCTGGGCTCGTTCCTCGACGGGGTGCGGCAGCGCCGGCGTGCCCTGCGCGTGGCGAGGGCGGAGGAGGCGAAGGCCTGGGCTGCGGTGGAGGCCGACGTCGCGGAGCGCGAAGCGGCAGAGCGCACGCGGCGCAGGCGTGCGGTGCCGGATGCCGGTACGTGCCTCGCCGACGCCCCGCTGCGAGCGGCCGTGCTGGCCCCCGCGACCGAGATCGCGGTGGGGCGCGGAGCCGGCGTCGCCGTGCTGCGCTTCAGCGGGGCCGGCGAGCGCGCTGAGGCGTTCCGCGCCGCGCACCGCACCCTTCCCGGAGTGCCGCTGGCGGTGCCGCTCGACGACGGTGTCTGCGTGCGCGGCCCGGAACCGCTGGCGGCGGCGGTCGCTCGCGCGCTCGTGCTGCAGCTGTGCCTGCGCCATGCGAACGGGGCGATCGGCTTCACCGGCGACGGGATCGCGGCGATTGGCCTGGCCGGCCTGCCGCAGGCGCACGGACTCGGTCACGACGCCGCGGCGATCCATGTGGCCTCGACCCGGTTCGTCTCGTCGGGGCCGCGCCTGTGCGTCGTCGGCCCCGCCGTTGCGCCGCCCCCGGGCTACCGAGCGGTGCTCGACGTGACGGAGCCGGGCGTGTCGCGATTGCGCACCGCGACGGGCTCAGCCGAGTGCGCGGTGTCGGGAATCTCGGCTGAGCAGGCCGAGGCGCTGGCGCGGGACTTCGCCGCCGAGCGGGGGAGTGCGGGCGGAATCCCCGCGGCGGTCGCGCTGGGCGACGTGCTCGCCGCGCGCGCCGCGAGCATTGGCGGACCGGTGCGGGCCGGACTGGCGGTCGCCCTCGGATGCGATGCGGACGGACCCGTGACGGTCGATCTGGTCGGCGATGGCCCGCATGCGATCGTGACCGGTGTGACGGGCGCCGGCAAGAGCGAGCTCCTGGTCAGCTGGGTGGCGGCGATCGCCGCGGCGCATGCCGCGGACGAGGTGAGCTTCGTGCTGGCGGATTTCAAGGGCGGGACGGCCTTCGAGCCGCTGCGACGGCTGCCTCATGTCGCGGCGATCATCACCGATCTGGACGCGGCAGGGGCCGAGCGCGGTGTGCGGAGCCTGCGCGCCGAGCTGCGGCGCCGGGAGGCGCTGCTCTCCGACGCGGGTGCCCGCAGCATCGATGAGGCGACGGACGTGCTCGCACGGCTCGTGATCGTGGTGGACGAATTCGCCGCCCTGCTGCAGGAGCACCCCGAGCTGGGCGCGGTCTTCACCGACATCGCCGCGCGCGGCCGCGCCCTCGGCATGCACTTGATCCTCGGCACGCAACGCGCGACAGGCGTGATCCGGGACGCGCTCGCGATGAACTGCCCGCTGCGCATCGCGCTCCGTGTGACGGATCCGGCCGACAGCAGGGCGATGATCGGCACCGATGCGGCGGCAGGGCTTCCCGGCGACGCCGCGGGCCGCGGACTCGCACACCTGCGGCGGCCGCAGGACGCCACCTCCGTCGTGCTCCGCATCGCGCGCACCGGCGTCGACGACCTCGACCGCATCGTCGAGTGCGGGAGAGGTGCGGCCCGCGCGCGCAGCCCGTGGACGCCTGTGCTGCCGACGCAGCTGCATCGCGCAGCGCTGTCCATGCCGCCCGCGGGTGCGGCCGTGCTCGGTCTCGCCGACGAGCCGGAGCAGCAGCGGCAGATCGTGCGCCTGCTGCGGATCGGCACCGATCGCGGTCTCATGGTGTTCGGCGGACCGGCCTCGGGCAAGAGCAGCGTCGTACGCGCACTCGCCGAGCAGGTGCCGGGCGCCGTGCTCGTGCCGCAGGATCCGGAACACGCGTGGACGATCGTCGACGAGCTGGCCGAGGGACGACGCGACCTGCCACCGCTGCTCGCCGTCGATGATGCGGACCGGCTGATCGCGGCATTCCCGCCCGAGTATGCGAGTGCCTGGATCGAGCGCCTGCATCGGCTGGTACGGCGAGCCGCGGACTGCGGGAGCACCGTCGTGCTCACCGCCACGCGCTGCAGCGGCCAGCTCGCGGCGCTCGCCGACCAGCTCCCCGAACGCGCGCTCCTGCGTGCATCGAGCCGGTCCGAGCACCTGACCGCCGGAGGGGACACGGCCACCTGGGATCCGAGCCGGCCGCCGGGGCGCGCGGTGCTCGGTGCCACGGAGCTGCAGTTCGCGCTCGCGGAGGACGTCGCGCCGAACGTCACCGGCGGCGGGGTGTGGTCCCCTGCCGATGCGCACTGGGATCCTCGCTCCGCGCTGGTCGGCGTGGTCAGCACGACACCGCAGCGCACGGCGGACCAGCTGCGCGGCAGATTCGGTGCCGCCGCCGTGCAGATCCTCGACGGTGCCCAGGCAGCGCCGGGCGCGTCCCCGCTCGTGCCGACCGGCGACGCGGCGGTGCGCTCGGCCGCCGGCCGAGACGGGCTCGCCGCAGACGACGGCGGACTCCTGCTGCTCGTCGGCGATTCTGACGCCTGGCAGCGGCAGTACGCGCTGTGGCAGCGCGTGCAGCGTCAGGGGGAGGTCGTCGTGCTCGCCGAGGCGGCACGCGACCTGCGCATGCTCGCCGGCGTGCGCGAACTCCCGCCGTACGCGATGCCGTACGCGGGGCGGGCATGGACGGTGGATCCGGACGGTCGTCCGGTCCGGGTCGTCCTCACGCCCGCCCCGCCGGCGCCGATCAGCCCAGCAGCTCCGCGAGCGGCGTGAGGGTCAGCTGGTGCGCCGTCGCGACGCCCGCGTTCGCGATCAGCCCTCCGGTCACGTTCAGACCGCCGGCCAGGGCGGCGTCGGCCCGGAGCGCGTCCTGCCAGCCACGCGACGCGATCAGGCGCACGTAGGGCAGGGTCGCATTCGTGAGCGCCGAGGTCGACGTGTTCGGCACCGCGCCCGGCATGTTGGCGACGCAGTAGAACACCGTGTCGTGCACCGGGAAGGTGGGGTCGTCATGCGTCGTCGGGTGGGTGTCCTCGAAGCACCCGCCCTGGTCGACCGCGATGTCGACGAGCACGCTGCCGGGGCGCATCTCGGCCACCATGTCGTTCGTCACGAGCTTCGGAGCCTTCGCACCGGGGATCAGCACGGATCCGATCGCGAGATCCGAGTTCACCACCGCACGACGCAGATCCAGCGGATTCGAGGCGGCGGTCTTGACACGACCGGCGAAATGGTCATCGAGCAGGCGGAGGCGGGCGATGTTGGTGTCGAAGATCGTCACGTCCGCGCCCATGCCGGATGCGATCACCGCGGCGTTCGCGCCGGCGACGCCGCCGCCGATCACCGTCACGGTCGCCGGGCGTGTGCCGGGCACGCCCGACATCAGCAGACCGAGGCCGCCGTTCGAGCGCATCAGCGTGTTCGCACCGACGAGCGGTGCGAGGCGTCCTGCGACCTCGCTCATCGGAGCGAGCAGCGGCAGGCCGCCGCTCGCGAGCTGCACGGTCTCGTAGGCGATCGCCGTCATCCCGGAGCGCACGAGCTCATCGGTGAGCGCGCGATCGGCGGCGAGATGCAGGTAGGTGAACAGCACCAGGTCGCTGCGGAAGCGATGGTATTCGCTCGCGATGGGCTCCTTGACCTTGAGCACCAGCTCGGCGCGTGCCCACACCTCATCCGCGTCGTCGAGCAGCGTCGCTCCCGCCTCGCGGTAGTCGGTATCGGACATCGAGGATCCGGCACCGGCGCCGGTCTGCACGAAGACCTCATGCCCCGCGCGCACCAGATCATGCACGCCGGCCGGCGTGAGGGCGACGCGGAACTCGTTGTTCTTGACCTCGGTGGGGACTGCGATCCTCATCGTGGCTCCTTTCCTTCCCAGTGGGATATGGCCCCTTGTGAGGGCTTCAGATTCCGGCAGTGGGGCGGATGACCCCCACGCCGCTGCCGCCGCCGAGGACGGCAAGTGGAAGGGCCGATGCGAGGTTCTCCACCTGCGCATCGGTCAGTGCGCCCGCACGGGCGAGCAGGGTCGCGGCGACGATCGTCCCCACGCGGCCGGATCCGTCGAGCGTCTTGAGCGCGACGGTCGTGCCGTCCGGTGCGATCATGACCATCACACCCTCCACGCCGTACTTCGCGAACACGCCGAGTCGCTCGATCGCGAGCGTGTCGGGACGGCCGGTGCCCTGGATCGTCCACGGGTTCTCGCGCACCGCGCGCACGAGCGCACCGGCGACGCGATGCAGGGCGAAGGGCGACTTCTCCGATGCCGAGCCGATGCGGTGCATCGCGCGCGCGAGCCCGAGCAGGGTGAGTGCGTGCACCGGAGCGCCGCACCCGTCGATCGCCGTCGCCGCAACGCGCTCGCCGCTGAGCCGCTCCACGACCTCCTTGATGTGCACCTGCAGCGGGTGCAAGAGCTCGAGATAGGTCTCGGTGGGCCAGTCGTTCTCGACGCAGGCGCGCAGCATCGCGGCGTGCTTGCCCGAGCAGCCCATCCGGATCCGCGTCTTGCCGAGATGCTCGCGCACGAGCTCGTCCCTGGTCGTCGAGTCACCCGGCCAGTCCGCCGGGCAGCCGAGGTCGTCCTCGGTGAGTCCGCCCGCGGCGAGTATGTCGCGCACGACGGCGACATGGCGGTCCGTGCCGACGTGACTCGCGGTGGCCAGACCCAGCTGCTCGCCCTCGAGGGACACGCCCGCGGTGAGACAGCCCACGGCTTGCAGGGGCTTGAGGCTCGATCGGGGCAGCATCAGCGCCTCGGCGTCGCCGTGGCGGGCGGCGATCTCGCCGTCGGGGGAGAGCACGACCGCCGCTCCGATGTGGCGGGATTCGACGAAGCCGTTGCGCTCGACGACGGCGAGTTCCACGGCATCCTGGACGGTCAGACTCTGCACCACGGGATCAGCCTAGTGGCCCGCAGAGCCGCAGATCCGGTGGGATGCGACGATGGGGGACATGACCCTCGGCACGCACGACTACGCCCTCACCACGACCTGGACCGGCAACCGCGGCACGGGCACCTCCGGCTACCGCGACTACGACCGGGCGAGCACGATCCGCGTCGCCGGGAAGCCCGAGCTGCTCGCCTCCTCGGACAAGCCGTTCCGCGGGGATCCGACGCGCTGGAACCCGGAGGATCTCCTTCTTGCGGCGCTCAGCGAATGCCACCTGCTGAGCTACCTGCACGCCTGCGTGACGGCGGGCGTCATCGTCGTCGACTACCGCGACGACGCGACCGGCACGATGCGGGAGGACGGCTGGGGTGGCGGGGCGTTCACGGAGGTGGTGCTGCGACCGGTGGTGACGATCGCGGAGGAGTCGATGCGGGAGGCCGCCGAGGCCGCGCACGCGCAGGCGAACGCGTGGTGCTTCATCGCGAACTCGGTGAACTTCCCGGTGCGGCATCAGGCGACCATCCTGGTCGCCTGATCGCTCGGAGGCGACGGCGGTCAGCGTCGCTCGTGCGGGAGTGCCTGGCGGATCTTCTCGATCGCACCCTGTGCGGGCACCTCGTTGTAGACGCCCGCGAGCTCCTGCTCGCTGAGGGCGTGGATCGCGGCCATGATCTCGTCGGTCGCTCCGCGACGCGCGCGCCCCGAGTTCGCGGGGCCGTGCGAGGAGAGATCGAGCGGCTCGCCGAAACGCACCGTCACGCGGGTGCCGAACCGCGGCATGGTCGCGCCGACCGGCATCGCCTTGTCGGTGCCGATCAAGCCGACCGGAACCACCTTCGCGCCGGTCTGCAGCGCGAGGAACGCGACACCGGTGCGGCCCTTGTACAGCCGCCCGTCGGTCGAGCGCGTCCCCTCGGGGTACAGGGCGACGGCGAGCCCTTCCTCGAGGAGGCGACGCTGCATGTCCAGCGCATCGAGCGCTGCCTGCCCGGCGCCGCGGCGCACGGGGATCGCTCCGACCGCGCGCATGAAGCTCGCGACGAGCCGGCCCTTCAGGCTCGTGCCCTCGAAGTAACTGGACTTGGCCAGGAAGTGCACTCGGCGGGGTGCGACGACGGGGATCGCGATCGAGTCGATGAACGACAGATGATTCGACGCGAAGATGACAGGTCCGGTCTTCGGCACGCCTGCGCGGCCCTCGATGCGCGGCCGGTACACGATGCGCGCGAGCGGGGAGAGGATCATCCGCCCGATCAGATAGGTGGCACCGGCCCGGTGCACCTCCTCGTCGACATCCATGGCCTCCGCGTCGGCGTTCGCGGGCGCGTCAGGTGCGGATTCCGGAGTCACCCGTCAAGGGTAGATCAGGGTCCATTCCGGTATCGGAATGGTCACGACGCGCCCGACGGGGAGCCCTCCCAGCATCGGCAAAGCCCGCTGAGGCAGGATAGGCGGGTTCCCTACGTCTCGAGGTCTTCCCGTGCGCATCCGCCTTGCCGCCGCCCTGTCCGCCGTCGCCGCGACGGCCCTCCTGCTCTCCGGCTGCGCCGGTGCCGGCAGCCCCGATGCCTCGCCGTCGCCGTCCGCATCGTCGTCCTGCCTGCTGAACGCCAAGCCGGGCAAGGCCTCTGACGCGGTGAAGGTGGCAGGATCCGGCAAGGACCTCGCCGTCACCGTGCCCGCCGGCACCGATGTGGACGCACTGACCAACGCGGAGCGCACCGTGGTGACGAAGGGCGACGGCAAGGAGGTCGTGCCGGGTGATCTCGTCGCCGTGACCTACCGCATCGTCAACGCCACCGACAACTCGGTGCTCGACACCAGCGCTCACGGGACCGACGACCAGGTGCCGGCGCTGCTGGATCCGAGCGCGCAGTCGCTGTTCGTGGTCGCTCTGGAGTGCCAGCCGCTCGGCTCGTCGGTCGTGCTCGCCGTCCCCGGCAAGATGATGGGCTCGGGGCAGCCGCCGATCGTGGTCTACGCGCAGTCCGTGAAGAAGCTCCCGACGGTCGCGACCGGCAAGGAGGTCGCCCCGGTCGAGGGCATGCCCGCCGTGAAGCTCGCCAAGGACGGGGCGCCGACGATCACGATCCCCAAGGCCGACCCGCCGACCGAGACGAAGATCGCGAACCTGAAGCAGGGCGACGGTGCGACGGTCGGCAGCGGCGACTACGTGATCGTGCAGTACCGCGGCGTCACCTGGGCCGACGGCAAGGAGTTCGACTCCAGCTGGAAGCGCGGCGCGCCCGCACAGTTCCAGACCACGGGAGTCGTCACCGGCTTCAAGAAGGCGCTCGAAGGGCAGAAGGTCGGATCCCAGGTGCTCGTGGTGATCCCGCCGGCCGACGGCTACGGATCCCAGGCGCAGAGCGGCATCCCGGCGAACTCCACCCTTGTGTTCGTGATCGACATCCTCGGCACGGTTCCGACCTCGGCCCCGTGATCGGACCGCGTGCACGCCTAGGCTGTGGGCATGCGTCGCGTCATCGTTCTCGGATCCACGGGATCCATCGGCACCCAGGCCCTCGACGTCATCAGGGCGCACCCCGATCGCTTCGAGCTCGTCGGACTTGCCGCCGGCACTCAAGCCGAGGCCCTCGAGGCGCAGGCCGAGGAGTTCGGGGTCGACGACATCGCGCTCGGCGCCGCCGAGGCGGAGCAGCTCGTGCGCGACGTCGAGGCCGACGTGGTGCTGAACGCGATCACGGGATCCATCGGCCTGGGCAGCACGCTCGCCGCGCTCAGGGCGGGGCGCACACTCGCGCTCGCCAACAAGGAGTCGCTCATCGTGGGCGGCGCGCTGGTGACCGCGCTCGCCCAGCCGGGCCAGATCGTGCCGGTCGACTCGGAGCACTCGGCGATCGCTCAGGCGCTGCGTTCCGGAACGAAGCAGGAGGTGCGCCGCTTGGTCGTGACCGCATCGGGCGGACCTTTCCGGGGGCGCAGCCGCGAGCAGATGGCCGACGTCACGCCGGCCGAGGCGCTCGCACACCCGACGTGGGACATGGGACGGATGGTCACGACGAACTCCGCGACGCTCGTGAACAAGGGCCTCGAGGTGATCGAGGCGCGTCTGCTCTTCGATGTCGACTACGAGCACATCGACGTGGTCGTGCACCCGCAGTCGATCGTGCACTCGATGGTCGAGTTCGTGGACGGATCCACGATCGCCCAGGCGTCTCCGCCGGACATGCGGCTGCCGATCTCGCTGGGGCTGGACTGGCCGAGCCGTGTGGGTGGCGTCGGCCGGCCCCTGGACTGGACCAAGGGCGCGGCCTGGACGTTCGAGCCGCTGGACAGCAAGGCCTTCCCGTCCGTGGCGCTCGCCAAGGCGGTCGGCCGCGCGGGCGCGACGTTCCCCGCCGTGTACAACGCCGCGAACGAGCAGGCCGTCGACGCCTTCCACGAGGGGCGGCTGGGCTTCCTCGGCATCGTCGACACGATCGAGCGTGTCATCGACGCGCACGAGCCGCCCGACGCGCTCACGGTCGAGTCCCTCGCCGACGCGGAGGCCTGGGCCCGCGCGACCGCAGATCGGCTCATCGCCGAAGGCTGAGCACCTGCACAGCGCCGGCACGGGCGTTTCCTAGACCGACCCGGGTACCGTTGCGGGGTGGAGATCCTGCTTTACGTCGGCGGCCTGCTGTTCGTGCTCGTCGGTCTCGGCGTGTCGATCGCGCTGCACGAGCTGGGCCACCTCGTGCCCGCGAAGCTCTTCGGTGTGCACGTCGGCCAGTACATGGTCGGCTTCGGGCCGCGGCTGTTCTCCAAGAAGATCGGCGAGACCGAGTACGGCGTCAAGGCGCTGCCGATCGGCGGCTTCATCTCGATGTCCGGGATGTACCCGCCGTCGCCGAAGGGCGACGATCCGGCGGCTCGAGGCATGTTCCGCGCGCTGATCCAGGACGCGCGCGCCGCCAACGACGAGACCATCGATCCCGCACGCGCGGGGCGCGTCTTCTACCTGCTGCCGGTGTGGAAGCGGGTCATCGTCATGTTCGGCGGCCCGTTCATGAATCTGGTGCTGGCGGTCGTGATCTTCAGCGTGCTGCTCAGCGGCATCGGACTGCAGCAGGGCACCACGACCATCGCATCGCTGTCGGAGTGCGTGCTGCCCGCCGGATCCGCACAGACCACCTGCACGGCGGCGGACCCGGTCGCTCCCGCCGCCGCCGCGGGCATCAAGCCAGGAGACCGGATCCTCTCCGTCGACGGCACGGAGGTGCGCACCTTCGCCGAGGCCAGTGCGATCATCCAGGCCTCGCCCGGCAAGACCATCCCGCTGATCGTCGAGCGCGACGGATCCCCGGTCACGCTGCAGCTCACGCCGGTCGCCGCGCAGCGTCAGGAGGTGGACGCAAACGGCCGCCCTGTCGTCGACGACAAGGGTAACGCCGTGATGCACAGTGTGGGGTACGCCGGCGTCTACGCCCAGCTCGCCTACGTGCAGCAGCCGCTCTCCGCCGGATTCGAGCAGGCGATGGCGAACGCCGGCGGCGTGGTGCAGCTCATCGGAAACCTGCCGGTGCGGCTCTGGGACGTCGGAGTGTCGCTGTTCACCGGAGCGCCGCGCGATCCGAACGGCCCCCTCAGCGTGATCGGCGTCGGCCGGATCGCGGGTGAGGTGGCCGCCGCGGACGCACCGCTGTTGAACCGCTTCGCGGTGCTGTTGAACCTGATGGGCTCACTCAACATCGCGCTGTTCGTTTTCAACCTCATCCCGCTTCTGCCGCTGGACGGTGGTCACATCGTCGTCGCACTCTGGGAGGGCCTGAAGAAGGTCTGGGCCAAAATCGCCCGGCGCCGCACGCCGAAGCCGGTCGACGCGACCCGCCTCGTGCCGCTCACGGTCGTCGTCGCCGGCGTGCTGATCGTGATGAGCGGGCTGCTGATGGTCGCCGACCTGATCAACCCCGTCGCGATCGGCTGAGGCCGAAGGCACGGCGGGGGCGATCCGGTCCGGCACAAAAGGTGCGGCTGTCCCCGGTATCGGCGCGTGCTAGCACTGATGCCGCGGTGATCATGCGGGCGTAGCGTGCGGGCGTCCGCTGTCCTCCTCCTTCGAAAGGTCCGTCCGATGAATGCCGCCCAGACGGTGCGGCGCACGGCGATCGCAGCACTCGCCGCCACCCTGTTCACCGTCGTCCTCACACCGACCGCCGCGAATGCCGCCCCGGCCGCACAGACTCAGCCGATCGCCTGGAGCCAGGCGTTCGATCTGCCCGACGTCGCACCGACCCTCTCCGGAGTCGTGAGCGGCACCGTCGGCCTCTCCACGCATCTCTCCTTCGCGCAGACCGATCAGCTCTCGGTCGGCTGGGACGACAGCACCGTCAAGCAGGGCGGGGCGCTCGACCCGATCGCGACGCGCCAACCCGGCCCCGGCACGCTGACGGTCGATCAGAAGGTGCACTTCACGGGCACGGCCGGGGTGCAGGGGAGCACCGTGGACATCTCCTTCCCGACGCAGAACATCAGCGCGAGCACTCCGTGCAGTCTCGGAGCGGACGGCGACACCGCGACCTGTGTCACCGACTCGTCGGACGTCACCGTCATCCCGCCGACATGCCCCGACATCCCCGCATCCGTGCCCGACGCCAACACGTGCCCGCTCGACCCGCAGGTCTCCGTGAAGCTGCGCACCACCAGCACGTTCTCGGTCTCGGCCGTCACCGCGGCGCGGATGCTGCACGGTGCTGCCGGTTCCGTGGACCTCGGCACCGGGCAGCCCGTCACAGACACCGTCTCCGTGCCGTGCACGACGCCGGTGGGGGATCCGCTGGCATACGAACTCTCCAGCTTGTCGCTGCAGGCCGCCGTGCACACGGTCACCGAGCTGGTGTGGACCGTGACGGTGTCGGCACCCGTCGTGATCCCCGTGTTCGTGCCCGTGCCGCCCACCTTCTCCGTGCCGGGCGCGCCGAACATCGACGTGTACGACTCGCCCGACACCCTCGCTGCGCAGGACAGCACGCTCGCCGCGACCGCGCCCGACGTGAGCTTCGCCGTCGGGGCCGTCACGAAGAACAACGTGCCGCCGACGGTCAGTCTCGATCCGATGTTCACCGGAGACGAGGGCAGCCCCATCGCCTTCGGCGCCACCGCCGCAGGACCGTGCGCGGCGGGCGCCACCTTCACCTGGAACTTCTCCGACGGCGGCGTCGCCTACGGCGACCAGACCACGCATACGTTCACGGATGCCGGGCCGTTCACCGGCCAGGTCATCGCGACCGATGTGACCGGTCTGTCCGGCACGGCGGACTTCGGTGCATCCGTGACGAATCTGCCCCCCGCGGTCACGGTCACGCCCGCGGCGCCGGTCGTCGCGTGGGGCCGATCGCTGACGCTGCAGGCGCAGGCGGTGGATCCCGGATCCGCGGAGCAGTCCACGCTCACCTACGCGTGGGACTTCCACGACGGATCCGCGGTCACCTCCGGCGGACCGTCCGAGGCACATGTCTGGGCTGATCCCGGATCGCCGACCGTCACCGTGACCGTCTGCGACAGGCACGGGGGCTGCACGTCGAAGGACGTCGTCGTCACCGTCCGTGCGCGGACCACGACCACGTCCTACACGGGCGACACGACGGCGACCTACTCCGCGCCGGTCACCTACAGCGGCTCGGTGATCGACGAGTTCAGCCGGCCGGTGGTGGGGGCGACGGTCGGATTCGCGACGGGCTCGACGGTGCTCGGGACGGCGACGACCGGCGGATCCGGATCCGCGTCCACGACGGTGGCCGACACGCTCAGCGGCGGCTCGTACCCGCTCACGGCGTCCTATGGCGGCGATTCCCGGTACGTCGCGAGTTCGTCCGCGCCGGTCAGCGTCACCGTCACCTCGATGGCGACCGCTGTGACCTACACCGGCACACTGTCGAGCAAGCCGAATGCCAAGATCCCGCTGTCCGCGACCGTGACCGACGTGCGCGGAGTGCCGCTGCCCGGACAGACCGTCACGTTCACGATCGGCAAGCAGACGGTGACCGCGCAGACCGGCGCGAACGGCGTCGCCTCGACCACGCTCAAGCTGGCGCAGAAGCCGGGCAGTTACCCGGTGGCCGTGTCGTGGCCGGGAGCAGCCGGCACCTATGCCGCGGCGAGCTGGACGGGCGTGTTCAAGCTCAACACCAAGTAGCACCGCTCGCATACGGAGGCGCCGTCCTCAGGGCGGCGCCTCCGTGCGTCAGCGTTCCAGGGCGTGGGCGACCAGGCGCTGCAGCGTCGTCATCCCGTCGCGCGACAGGATCGACTCCAGGTGCCCCTGCACCGACGCGAATGCGGGGCCGCGCAGGGCGTACACGTCGCCGGTGTCCGGATCTGCTGACACCTCGGCGACGCCCGCCTCGGTGGTGCCGGGCTCGACGGCCGCGGTGAAGGTGTTGTAGAACCCGATCGAGGCGTCCTCGCCGAATACCGGCACCGACTTCTGCAGCCCCTGATGGGGGCTGCGCAGCGGCGCCAGGGCGATGCCCAGCGAGTCGGCGAGGATCTGATGACTCAGGCACACCGCGAGCAGCGGCTGCCCTGTCTCTCGGCGATGGGCGACGAGGGCGCGCATGCGGGCGATGCGCGGCGACGAGGCGTCGCGGGGATCGCCGGGTCCCGGCCCCGCCACGAGCAGGTCGGTGGCGTCGATCGTGTGGTCGTCGGCGGCAGACCAGGGCAGGATCCGCACATCGAGACCGAGGTGGCGCAGCTGGTGCGCGAGCATCGTGGTGAAGCGGTCCTCCGCGTCGACCACGACCGCCGTCCGGCCGGCGAAGGGCGCGGCGGCGACGGTGTCGGTGCCGGCGTCCTGCGGGTTCATCCAGAACTCCGCGAGTCGCGCGTTGCGGGACGTGAGCAGCTGCTGGATCCGCGGATCCTCGGCGGGAGAGGCCCCGGATCCCGGATCGTCGGCGTCCTCGCGCGCCTCGGCGGCGGCGTCGCGCGCGATCGCGCCGATCGCTCCGAGCACTCCGGCCGCCTTGCCGTGCGTCTCGCCGACCTCACCGGCCGGATCCGAGTGCCGCACCAGGGTCGCGCCGACGGGCACGCTCAGCGCGCCGTCTTTCAGATACACGGTGCGGATGAGGATCGGCGCGTCCAGGTCATGTCCGCCCGCGTCGTTCGGGGTGAACAGCGCGGCGACACCCGAGTAGTAGCCGCGGGGCTTGCTCTCGTGCCGGCGGATCACCGTGCACGCGTTCTGCATCGGGGATCCGGTCACGGTCGGCGCGAACATGGTCTCGCGCAGGATCTCGCGGGGGTCGAGCCGGCTGCTGCCGCGCAGCATGTACTCGGTGTGCGTGAGGCGCGACATCTGCTTCAGATGGGGGCCGGTGATCCGTCCGCCGTCCGAGCAGACCGCGCTCATCATCTTGAGTTCCTCGTCGACGACCATGAACAGCTCCTCGGTCTCCTTCGTCGAGGAGAGGAACTCGGTGAGGGCCGCCGTGGTGGATCCGCCGACCGGGTGCCGGAAGGTGCCCGAGATCGGGTTCATCGTGACGACGCCGCCCTGCGCGACGACGTGCGCCTCCGGACTCGCGCCGACCGCGATGACGCCGGGGGTCACGACGGCGAAGGTCCAGTACGCACCACGCTCATGCTCGAGCAGTGCGCGGAACCAGGTGAGCGCCGCCGTGCGCTCGGCGTCGGGTGAGGAGGTGTCGATGGTCGCGGTGTAGTCGCGGCGGATCACGAAGTTCGCGCCCTCGCCGCGGCCGATCTCGTCGGCGATCACGCGCTCGACGATCGCGGCGTAGTCGTCGTCGCTGAGATCGAAGCCGCCGTCGTGCAGCGGTATCGGATCCGCTGGAAGCGCCCGGCGGACCTCGTCCGCGGGCAGGTGCAGGTGCTCCTCCACCAGCAGGCAGCGCAGCGGAGCGCCGTCATCCTGCGCCTCGAAGCCGCGCTCGCGCACCTGGCGGTACGGGACGAGGGCGAAGACCTCGCGCGGCGTGCCGCCCTCGTCCAGCGGGATGTCGGCGAGGTGCTCCACATCGCGGATCCGCCCGGTGAGAAGCTCGACGGTGTCGGAGCCCTCGCGGGCGAGCAGCACGAAGGAGGTCTCGTCCGCGAGCGCGCGGATCCGATCGGCAGTGGTCATCGAGGAGCTCCTCAGAAGGGGATCCGGCGCGGCGGAAACGACAAGACCGCCCCGGAAGGCGGTCTGTTCTCGAGTACGCGAAAGACACCGCCTAGAAGGCGGGCCACCAGGTGGTGTTCGCGGACATGCGCCGAAACTACCACACGGATCCCGTTCAGCCGCGCGCGGGTAACCTTGATCTGTGCCAGCCGTGAACCTGGGGATGCCCAAGATCCCCGATGTCCTCGCCCCACGTCGCAAGAGCCGCCAGATCAAGGTCGGCAAGGTGCTCGTCGGCGGCGGTGCGCCTGTCAGCGTGCAGTCCATGACGACGACGAAGACCACCGACATCAACGGGACCCTGCAGCAGATCGCCGAACTCACCGCCTCGGGCTGCGAGATCGTGCGCGTCGCCGTGCCGTCGCAGGACGACGCCGACGTGCTGCACATCATCGCGGCGAAGAGCCAGATCCCGGTGATCGCCGACATCCACTTCCAGCCCAAGTACGTCTTCCAGGCGATCGATGCCGGCTGCGCGGCTGTGCGCGTCAACCCGGGCAACATCCGCAAGTTCGACGACCAGGTCGGCGCCATCGCCCAGGCGGCGACCGCGGCCGGTGTGTCGCTGCGGATCGGCGTGAACGCCGGATCCCTCGACCCGCGCCTGCTGGAGAAGTACGGCAAGGCCACCCCGGAGGCGCTCGCGGAGAGCGCGCGGTGGGAGGCGTCGCTGTTCGAGGAGCACGACTTCCACGACTTCAAGATCTCGGTCAAGCACAACGACCCGGTCGTGATGGTCAAGGCCTACCGCCTGCTCGCGCAGATGGGCGATTGGCCGCTGCACCTCGGCGTCACCGAGGCGGGGCCCGCGTTCCAGGGCACGATCAAGTCGGCGACCGCGTTCGGGATCCTGCTCGGCGAGGGCATCGGCGACACGATCCGGGTGTCGCTCTCGGCCCCGCCCGCCGAGGAGGTCAAGGTCGGCCACCAGATCCTGCAGTCGCTCAACCTGCGCGAGCGCAAGCTCGAGATCGTGTCCTGTCCGTCCTGCGGGCGCGCGCAGGTCGACGTCTACACCCTTGCGGAGAACGTCACCGAGGGCCTGAAGGACATGACCGTCCCGCTGCGCGTGGCCGTGATGGGTTGTGTCGTGAACGGGCCGGGTGAGGCGCGCGAGGCAGACCTGGGCGTCGCGAGCGGCAACGGCAAGGGGCAGATCTTCGTCAAGGGCCAGGTCATCAAGACCGTGCCGGAGGAGGACATCGTCGCCACCCTCATCGAGGAGGCGAACCGCATCGCCGCGGAGATGGGCCCTGAGGCCCCCCTCGGCACGGCACAGGTCGTCACGAAGTGACCGTGCCCGTGATCCCCGCGCCCGTGCAGCGCATGGTCGACGCGATCAACGACGGCGACACGGAGGCGTTCGTCGCCGCTTTCACCCCCGCCGGTTTCGTCAGCGACTGGGGGACGATCAAGGCCGGCCCCGAGGGCGTGCGCAGCTGGGCCGGATCCGATGCGATCGGCGCGACTGCCCGCATGACGGTGCTGTCGGCCGAGACCGACGGGGACACCACGCGGATCCGCTTCGGCTGGCGCAGCAGCGTGTTCAACGGCGAGTCGGACGGCATCTTCGTGGTCGAGGGAGACCTCCTCGCCAGCTTCACCATCCCGCCGAACCACTGAGCCGCGCCCGCCGCCGGGATCCGCGGCAAGCACCTCGCTCACGGCGGACCGAGCGCCGCGTCTGGCAGAGTGGACGGATGCCGCAGACCGCACTCGCACACCCCACGATCGTCACATTCCCGGACGGCTCTCTGACGGGTGAAGGGACGGTGCTGCTCGTCGATCGCGACGCCGGGGTGATCGTCGTGGACGCCACGCCGTTCCACCCGGTCGATCACACCTGGCCCGATCAGCCGGGAGACGCCGGCACGATCATCGCCGGCGAGGACCGCGCCGTCGTGGCGGAGGCCGTGATGGCCGCCGTCAGCGACGAGGGAGTGCTGGCCGTGGGCGCCGACATCCCCGTGAAGCGTGGTGGGCAGGGGTGGACGTGGCTCGTCGGTCACCGCTCGGACGGGGAGATCCCGGCCTCGGTCGTCGCCGGTGCGCAGGTGTCGCTCGAGGTCGATGCGACCCGTCGGGCCTCGCTGAGCCGCGGACACACCGCGTGTCATCTCGCCTCCCTGGCGCTGGATGCGGTGCTGGCCGACCTCTGGCGCAAGGAGATCGGGGTCGACCCACTGGGCAATCCGGACTTCGAGGGACGCGCGAACCAGACCAGTTTCATCCACCCCGACGGCAGCGTCGACGAGTACCGGCTCGGCAAGAGCCTGCGCAAGGCCGGCTTCGACTCCGAGGGCCTGGCGGGGTCGCTCGCCGAGCGCGAGGCGCGCATCAACGAGCTGCTGGCGGGCTGGGTCGCCTCCGGCGGAGCAAGCCGCATCGACACGGAGGGGCTGAGCATCGTGGATCGCCGAACCTGGCGCTGCGAGTTGCCCGACGGCGAGGTCGGCTTCCTCTGCGGTGGCACGCACGTGCGTTCGCTCGCCGAGTTCTCGTCGATCACGGTGTCGCTGGATCTGACGGATCCGCAGCTGCTCGTCATGACGACGACCGCTGTGCCGGCGTAGGCGGAGGTCTTCCGATCCGCACGGGCTCGGCTCGGCACTCGTGCGCGACGAGCCTCCGGCCGGATCGTCAGCGCCGATGATCTCACCGCCGATCCAGCCCGCGGTCGTCGATCCAGGTGTGCCACGGCGACACCCGACGCACGTACGCGACGGCGTCGAAGGCGTCTCGGGCACGACCGGGCTGGAGGACATCGCCGTTGTGCCATCCTGTCGTGCGATCCAGCGCCTGCGCGGACAGCGCGGGCATCCCGCGCAGATCGATGAGCGCATCGCCGATGCCGCTGCCGGTGAGCGCGGCATCGAGGCTCGTCGGCTGCAGCGGGCCCAGCGTGGCGGTGAATGGGCGGGAGTGTCCGGGCGGATCCTCCGGCACAGGGCGGTGCAGCCACTGCTCGCCGCCGCCGAACGCGGTGCCGATCACGACCAGATCCGCGCCGAGCCGATCCGACAGGTGCCCGCCCATCGTCGTCATCGGATCCGGCACGAACGGGGGCGCCGAGAAGGCGGTGCGCTGCACGTGTCCGTTCGCCGCGGCGATCACGATGCGGGGCTCGCGGTCGAGGATCCACTCGACCGTGTCGGCCATCCACGCGTCCCGCACATTCGCCGGCGGCCAGGTGCGCGTCGGCCCGGCGGTCATCGCCTCCAGGAAGGCGTCGGCCGCGCGAGCGCTCTCCGCCGCGCGGATGGCGAGATCCACCCGCTCCGATGCCCTCGGGCCCGTGAGCGCTGCGATCTCCTCGCGCCGCCGCGCGCGGACCCGCGCCGCGAGGTCGGCGATCCCGACGGTGATCTCCGCCCGTCTGGCAGCGGGCAGCTCCAGGTACGCCTGGATCGCCGGCGCCGCGCGGGCCAGGCCGGTGCGATCCTCCGGCAGATAGTCGAAGAGCGGGACGACACGCGTGCGGACGTGCTCCGCGTACGACGGATCCGCGATGTCGAGCATCTCGATCGCGGCCAGCACTCCGGGCAGTGCGCTCGCGGAGGAGTCCGGCAGATCCATCCCGTACCAGCGCGGTACGGGGTGTCCCGTCGCCGCGCGCTCCCGCATCCAGGTGAGCTGGTCGAGCATCTCCTGGCAGGCGCCGAAGCCGTAGCCGACGCCATCGCGCAGGACCGTCCGCAGGCTGCCTCGGCCGGTGCGGATCCAGTCGTCGACCCGGCCGCCCTCCGGCAGCCCGCTCTCCGTCACCAGCGCGGTGAAGCCGGCCCGCCGGTGCAAGAACCGGAACACCCGATGCCGGAGCGCGAGGAACTCGTGCGAGCGGTGCATCGATTCACCGATCGCGACGACGCGCGCATCGCCGATGATCTCCCGCAGCGGCTCCAGATCGGCGTCGTCCTCCTCGTCGGGATCCAGCGTGCGCAGGCGCCGCGCGTTCGTCCGGATCCAGCTCGACAGAACACCGTCCGGATCGACCGTCGAGGCATCAGACTGCGGCAAAGGCGACCTGGCCCTTCGCGACGTCTGCCGAGACGAGCCGGATCCGCAGCGCCGTACCGGGCGTCGCGGAGGCCGGCAGCGCCATCGAAGCCGTGACCGGCGGCTCGGCGATCTGCACGGTGCCACGGGTGGGTGCAGGTGCCGGCGTGGCGCTGTTCCCGGGTGTGCCGTCCTTCCCGCCGTCCTTGGCGGCGTCGCGGCGGATCACCGATGCGTCGAACACGTCGCCCACGTGCGGGGCGAGCAGCGCCGCCTCGACGAGGTTGAGGGTGCGGGAGTTGAGCGTCGAGGACCTCTGCGACGAGACCCGCATCAGCTCCGGCACCTGCGGAAGGCTCTCCCGCACCCACTCCGGAATCGGCTGCTCGGCGCTCACCGCGAGCGACACGGTGAGCGACCAGCGATCCACCAGCCGGCGCAGCGGGGCCGTGGCGTGCGCGTACGGCGCGCCGATCGCAGCCTGGGTGGTGTCCTCCGGCACCTGCCCGTCGAAGGCGACGTAACCCGCGCCGCGGAACAGGGCAGTGGCCGCCTGCAGCACGGACAGGGTGCGCGGGTCGTTGCGGTCGAGATCCCTGAGGTAGTCGCCGTACCGGCCGCTCGTCCACGGGAGGCCCAGTGCCGCGGTCTGATGCCGGAACGTCTCGAACGCGGCGTCATCGGGCTGCGGCATCACGCGCAGCACGCCGACCTTCGCGTGCAGCATGAACTGCGCAGCCGCCATCCCGGTCATCAGCGACAGCTGCGCGTTCCAGTCCTCGATCGGAAGCGGGCTGCGTCGCTCGATCGCATAGCTGCCGTCGGCGTGGCGCACGACCTCCTCGTCCGGAAGGTTGAGGCTCGCGCCTCCGCGCTGCGCCTCCTGAGCAAGCCGGAGCCGGCCGATCTCGGGCAGGAGAGCGGCGGGGGAATCCCGCTTCGCGTCGAGGTCGGCCTGCGCCGTGACGTAGTCGAGCTTCGCGCGGGAGCGGATCAGCGCCCGCTCGAGCCGCGTGTCGGTGACGGTGCCGTCGGCATCGAGCGCGAACGTCCAGACCAGGGCCGGCCGGTCCTGATCCGGCAGCAGCGAGGCGTGATCCTCGCTCAGGATCATCGGATGCAGCGGGATCGTGCTGTCGGCGGCGTACAGCGTCTCGCCGCGTGCGCGGGCGGCGGCATCGACGGCGCCACCCGGCGCGACGAACGACGGAACATCCGCGATCGCGTAGCGCACCCGGAAGCCGGATCCGCTGCGCTCGAGCTGGAAGGCCTGATCCAGATCCATCGAGCCGGCCGGATCCAGCGTGGCGAACGGGACGTCACGGAGATCGAGCTCCGGCGCGGGCGGCGTGGCGCTGGCGGCTTCCGCCAGCGCCTCGGGGGAGAACACGGTGGGCGCGTCGAGCTCGGTGCGCAGAGCCGCGAGCGCCGTGGCGAGCGCGCTCTGCGCGGCGGACGGGGCGACGTGCGATCGGCGCTGAGGCATGTGCTCAGCCTAAGCGCCGGTCCTCGGCGCGCCCGGCAGCGGCTACGGCGCCGCGCTCACGCCGCACGCCGGATGAGGATCCGCCAGCGCTCCGGTCCCTCATCCAGGTAGCGGGTGCGGAAGGCCTCGCCATGCTTCGCCGCCAGCTGCGTGAGCAGCGGCACCGGGTCGTGCGTGGCGGAGACGACCATCGCGGCACCGGGGCGCAGCGACTCGATCGCACCGAAGATCGCGGCATGCCTGATCGCGTGCGGGATCGTCTGCACGTCGAGCTCCGGCAGCTCTTCGTCATGCTCGCCGCAGGTGCAGCCGGCCGTCGGGTTCTGATCGACGGCCTCCTCGCGGGAACGCTGGATCTCGATGTGCGCCATGTCTGCTCCGTTCTGGGCGGGACTGATAATCGGTGGGGAAGGGAAGACAATTTAACTATAGTTAACAGCGTGGAAAAGATTCCAGCGCCCGGTCTGCGGCGCACCGCGGACGGCCGTCGGCATTCCCCGCCACGGGAGCGGCTGCTGCGCGCGATCGAATCGCGCGGCGACGCGTCCACCGCCGAGCTCGTCCAGGCGCTCGGCCTGCACGAGAACACGGTGCGACAGCATCTGGAGAGCCTGCTCCGAGACGGGCATGTGCGACGCGAGCGCGAGCCGTCGACCGGCCGCGGACGCCCGGCGTGGCGCTGGCACGCGGTCACCGCGGCGCACCTGAGCCCCTACGCGGGGCTTGCCTCCACTCTCGCCGATGCGCTCTCCATGGTGTCCGAGGACCCCTTCGCCGACGCCCGGCGTGCGGGAACGGCATGGGGGCGCGCACTCGCCCAGGAGCGCACCACGGCCCACCCCGGCGACGCCGCGGCGCAGGCGCTCATCGTCGATGTCATGCGAGAACAGGGCTTCGCGCCGGAGTCGGCAGACCAGCCGGCCGGCGCGACATCCGAGTCCGCCGGGATGACGCTGAGGCTGCGCACCTGCCCTCTGCTCACAGCGGCGACGGAGAATCGCACGGTCGTGTGCGCGGTGCACGAGGGCATGATCGAAGGGATCGCGCGCACGGCCGGATCCGATCTCACCGGCCGGCTCGAGCCGTTCGCCGACGCGGAGACCTGCCTGCTTCATCTGCGGACGACGGCGTGAGCACGACCGCTGTCGGCAGGCGCCCGTCCTGGCGGCTGATCTGGATGCTTCCCGCCGGTCTCGGCCTGCTCGCCGGACTCGACGCGGGTCTGCTGCTGCTCGGGCTGCCCGCCCCGGTTGCCGCAGCGCGACTGCCGCAGGTGCACGGGATGCTGCTGGTGCTCGGCGTGGTCGGCACCCTCATCGCCCTGGAGCGCGCCACGGCGCTCGACCGGTGGTGGGGCTATCTCGCACCGGGACTGCTCGGGCTGGGCGGCATCGCGCTCCTCACGCCCGCCGTGCCCCTGCTCCTGGCGAAGGGCATCGTCGTCGCGGGGTCCGCGGCGTTCACGCTCGTCTACCTGCCGCTGTGGCGCCGGCAGTACGACGCGGCGACGCTCACACAGCTCGTCGGCGCCGCGCTCGCGCTCGCCGGATCCGTGATCTGGCTCGGGCAGGACGACTTCGCCCGCGTGGTGCCCTGGATGATCGGCTTCGTGGTGCTCACGATCGCCGCCGAACGCGTGGAGCTGGCCCGTATCACGATGGGACCCGGCGCCGGAACCCGGCTGCTCGTGCACGCGTGGCTGCTCACCGCGGCGCTCGTCGTCGGCCTCGCGGCCCCGACGGCCGGCGCGATCCTGCTCGGGCTGGTGCTGCTGGCGCTCACCGCGTGGCTGATCGTCCATGACGTCGCGCGGCGCACGATCCGCGCCGGCGGGGTCACCCGGTACATGGCCGCCTGCATCCTCGCCGGCTACGCCTGGCTGGCACTCGCCGGTCTCGTGCTGCTGCTGGGCGCGCCGACCTCGCCGCATCGCTACGACGCGGTGGTGCACGCCGTCTTCCTCGGCTACACGTTCTCGATGATCATGGCGCACGCCACGACGATCCTCCCCGCGGTGCTGCGGGTGGACGTGCCGTTCCGGGCGGCCTTCTGGATCCCCGCCGTGCTGCTGCAGCTCGCGCTGATCGCGCGGATCTGGATCGGCGACGGACTGGGACTGGTCGACGGGTGGCGATGGGGCGGGGTGCTCGGCGTGGCGGCGCTCCTGCTGCTCGTGCTGACCGCGGTCCTCAGTGCCGTGGCGAGCAGTGCATCGAAGAGAAGGGGAACGACGTGAGGATCCCGTCGCAGCGGCCGGCCGAGGGCATCGAAGGGGAGCGGTCCGGATCCGACGATCCACGACGCAAGGCACCAGCGCGCGGCTTCTGGTTCGCCCGCGACATCCCGACCGCGGCCTGGCTCGTGCTCACGGTGGCCGCGGTGCTCGTGCATCGCAACCTGCCGCATCCCGAGTGGCTCATGATCCACCTGCTGCTGCTCGGGGCGGTGACCCACGCCATCCTGGTGTGGAGCCAGTACTTCTCCTTCGCCCTGCTGCGCAGTGCGTCGACCGTGGCCGACCGGCGGATGCAGAACGCGCGCCTGGCGCTGGCGAACGGGGCGGCGGTGCTCGTGCTCCTCGGGGTGCCCCTCGAGATCTGGGTGCTCTCGCTGATCGGGGCGGCGCTGCTGATCGTCGCCGTGGTGTGGCATGGCGCGAGTCTGCTGCGGCGCCTGCGGAGGAGCCTGCCCGGCCGCTTCGGACACACGACCCACTACTACATCGCATCCGCCGCGATGCTCGCGGTCGGCGCGGGCCTGGGCGGATGGCTCGCCCGCGGCGACGCATCGCCGAGCCTCGTGCTCGCGCACGCCGTGCTGAACATCCTCGGTTGGATCGGGATCACCGTCGCCGGGACTCTCGTGACGCTCTGGCCGACGATCCTGCGCACCCGCGCAGATCCGTCCGCACCGTCCGGCGCCGTGCGCGCCCTGCCGCTGCTCGCTGCGGGTGTGCTGGTGGCAGCGGGGGGCGCGGCGATCAGCCTGCTGCCCGTCGTCGCGCTGGGACTCGTCGCCTATCTCGCGGGCCTCGCCGTGATCGCGGTGTCGCTGTGGCGCGCCGCGCGCCAGGCGGCCCCGCACAGCTTCGCCGCGCTCTCGGTGGGCGCCGCCCTGCTTTGGTGGGCGGGCTGCGTGATCTCCCTGGCCGTGGGCGCGAGCGCGCTCAGCCTGGGCGGGGAAGCCGCGGGCGAACGCGCGATCGCCGCCTTCGACCCCATCCTGCAGCAGAGCGTGCCGTACCTCGTCGCCGGTTTCGCGGCACAGGTGCTGGTCGGCGCGCTGAGCTACCTGATCCCCGTCGTGCTCGGCGGCGGGCCCACCCCCGTGCGCATCGGCACGGCCGTGCTGGACCGGCTGGGGCCGCTGCGCGTGACGACCGCGAACGCGGCGCTCATCGTGTGCGTGCTGCCCGTGTCCAGCCTCATGCGGGTGGTCGCCTCGGTGCTCTACCTCGTGGCGACGGCCTCGTTCCTCCTGTTCATGTTCCTCGCGATGCGGGCGCAGCGCCGGGCGAAGTCCGACGGGATCCGCCTCTCCGACGAACCGGGAGCCGCCGCCCGCCGCGGCCCGATCGCACCGGAGGGCGCGCAACCGCACGGCCGCCGCACCGGTCAGGCCATGGCAGGCCTGCTCGCGGTGGTGCTGGCTGTCGCCGTCTGTGCTGCAGTGGATCCGACGCCGCTTCCCGGTGCGGGCGGCTCGGCGGCGGGCGACCCGAACGCACCGGTCAAGACCGTGCAGGTGCACGCCGCCGACATGCGCTTCACGCCGAGCCGTATCGAGGTGCCGACGGGCACGCGGCTCGTGATCGAGCTGACCAACACCGACGCCTCCCTGGTGCACGACCTGGTGTTCGCGAACGGCGCCGGTGGCACCCGGCTCGCACCGGGGCAGACGGAGAAGATCGATGTCGGCGTCATCACGGCGAACGTCGACGGCTGGTGCTCGATCATCGGGCACCGTCAGATGGGCATGACGCTCACCGTCGTCGCTGTCGGCGCGACCGGTGGCGGATCCGCAGACGGCGGGAGTGACGGCGCGGGCTCGGGCACCGCGCACGGCGGCATGGACGCAGGGTCCATGCCCGGCATGGCCCAGGCGACGCCGGGTCCCGGGTTCCGTCCGCATGACGCCGTACTGGATCCGCTCCCGCCGCAGACCGGGCCGGTCACGCGCCGGGTCACCCTCACCGTGACCGACACGAAGACCGAGGTCGCGCCGGGTGTCGAGCAGACGTTGTGGACCTACAACGGCACAGCGCCAGGTCCGACCCTGCACGGGCGGGTGGGCGACACGTTCGTGGTGACGCTCGTGAACCACGCCACGATGGGTCATTCGATCGACTTCCACGCCGGCTCGCTCGCGCCGGACGAGCCGATGCGCACCATTGCGCCCGGGGAGAGTCTCACGTACACGTTCACTGCCACGCGGGCGGGGATCTGGGCCTATCACTGCTCGACGATGCCCATGTCGGCGCACATGGCGAACGGCATGATCGGCGCGGTCGTGATCGAGCCGCCGGATCTCGCGCCGGTCGCTCACAGCTACGTGCTGGTGCAGAGTGAGTACTACCTCGGGACGCAGGGCGGCGAGGTGGATCCCGCCAAGGTCGCCGCGGATACGCCCGACCTGGTCGTCTTCAACGGCTATGCCGATCAGTACGACCACGCGCCGCTGCCGGCGAAGGCGGGGGAGCGCGTGCGGGTCTGGGTGCTCGACGCGGGCCCGAACCGGGCCAGCAGCTTCCACGTCGTCGGCGGCCAGTTCGACACGGTCTGGTCGGAGGGAGCGTTCCTGCTGGATCATTCCGCCGACACCGGATCCCAGGCGCTCGCCCTGGCTCCGGCGCAGGGCGGCTACGTCGAGCTGACCTTCCCGGAGCCGGGCAGCTATCCGTTCGTCTCGCACTACATGATCGATGCCGAGCGGGGCGCGCACGGCATCTTCACGGTCTCGAAGTGAGCCTGGGCACGGACAGGCCGGATCCCGCCCCGGCAGCGGCCATGCCCATTAGCGTGGACTCATGACCACCACTGCAGACAAGGCCCGCACCCTCCGTTCGCTCTATGACGCACCCGCGATCCTGCGCGTCGTGAACGTCTGGGATGTCGTGTCCGCCCGGGCCGTCGCGGCGCTGCCCGAGACCGTCGCGATCGCGACAGCCGGCCACTCCATCGCCGCCTCCTTCGGCTACGCCGACGGCGCGATCCCGCGCGAGCTCATGATCGACATGGTCGGTCGCATCGCCGCCGCAGTCGACCTGCCGGTCACGGCCGACCTGGATGACGGCTACGCCGATGCGGGCGAGACCACGCGCCTCGCGATCGGCGTCGGAGTCGTCGGGGCGAACATCGAAGACCGTCTGCGGCCGCTGGCCGAGTCGGTCGCCCGTGTCGAGGCGATCGTGCGCGCCGGCGAGGGCGAGGGCGTGCCGTTCGTGCTGAACGCGCGCACCGACGCGTTCGTGCGCGGGGGCGGCCGGCCGGTGCAGGAGTCGATCGCGGATGCCGTCGAGCGCGGCCGCGCCTATCTCGAGGCCGGCGCGGCGAGCGTGTTCGTGCCGGGGATCCTCGACGCGGACACCACCCGCGCGCTCGTCGAGGGGATCGGCCACGGCAAGGTCAGTGTGATCGGCCTGCCCGGCGCACTCACCTCGACCGAGTACGAGACGCTCGGTGTCGCCCGCATCTCCTACGGCCCGATGCCGCAGCGCGTCGCCCTCACCGCACTGCAGGACAACGCCGCAGAGCTGTACGCCGGAGGCATCATCCCCGCGGGCACTCGCGCCCTGAACTGACAGATGGTCCCCGAAGGCCCGGCCCATGCAACCCGCATCGGGCCGGGCCTTCGCCGTCGGTAGACTTGTGCCGTGGTGACTCGTCTCTCGAACTTCTTCCTCCGCACGCTCCGCGAAGACCCGGCCGGCGCCGAGGTCGCGAGCCACAAGCTGCTGATCCGCGCCGGATACATCCGACCGCAGGCGGCCGGCATCTTCGCGTGGCTCCCGCTGGGGCTGCGCGTGAAGGCGCGGATCGAGAAGGTCGTCCGTGAAGAGATGGCTGCGGCCGGCGCGCAGGAGGTGCACTTCCCGGCGCTCATGCCGCGTGAGGCATACGAGGCCACCGGCCGGTGGGAGGAGTACGGCGACCTGCTGTTCCGCCTGCAGGACCGCAAGGGCGGCGACTACCTGCTCGCCCCCACGCACGAGGAGGCGTTCACGCTGCTCGTGAAGGACCTGTACTCCTCGTACAAGGACCTGCCGCTCACGATCTACCAGATCCAGGACAAGTACCGCGACGAGGCGCGCCCCCGCGCCGGACTGCTGCGCGGCCGCGAGTTCACGATGAAGGACGCCTACTCCTTCGACGCCAGTGACGCCGGCCTCGATGCGAGCTACCAGGCCCAGCGCGATGCCTACGAGCGCATCTTCCAGCGTCTCGGGCTGGAGTACGCGATCGTGCAGGCCGACGCCGGCGCGATGGGCGGATCCCGCAGCGAGGAGTTCCTGCACCCGACTCCGGTCGGTGAGGACACGTTCGTCCGCTCCGAGGGGGGCTACGCGGCCAACGTCGAGGCCTTCCGCACGGAGGCGCCCGCCCCGGTGCCGTTCGACGCCGACGCCGAGCCGGTGGTCTTCGACTCGCCGAACACGCCCACGATCGACAGCCTCGTGGGACACGTCAACGCGCATCTCGACGGCGAGTACACGGCCGCCGACACGCTCAAGAACGTGGTGCTCGCCCTCACCCACCTCGACGGCACACGCGAGCTGGTGGTCGTCGGGATCCCCGGGGACCGCGAGGTCGACGAGAAGCGCGCGGAGGTCGCGTTCGCGCCGGCCGAGGTGGAGCCGGCGACGACGGACGACTTCGAGAAGAACCCGCTGCTGGTCAAGGGATACATCGGCCCCTGGTCGCCCACCGGCGCCGTGCTCGGCGAAGAATCCGCGACCGGGATCCGCTTCCTCGTCGACCCGCGCGTCTCCGAGGGCAGCAGCTGGATCACCGGCGCGAACCTCGACCAGAAGCACGCCCACTCCGTCGTCGCCGGCCGTGACTTCGCCGCAGACGGCGTGATCGAGATCGCCAACGTGCGCGACGGCGACCCGGCCCCCGACGGATCCGGTCCGGTGCACCTCGCCCGCGGCATGGAGATCGGCCACGTGTTCCAGCTCGGCCGCAAGTACGCCGAGGCGCTGGGGCTGAAAGTCCTCGACGAGAACGGCAAGCTCGTGACCGTCACGATGGGCTCCTACGGCATCGGCGTGACCCGGATCCTGGCGATCATCGCCGAGCTCAACAACGACGAGAAGGGCCTCATCTGGCCGGCCTCCGTCGCGCCGTTCGACGTGCACGTCGTCGCCGCCGGGCGCGACCAGGTGGCGTTCGACGTCGCCGCGGACGTGTCGGCGCAGCTCAAGGCGGCCGGCCTCGACGTACTGTACGACGACCGTCCCAAGGTCTCGCCCGGTGTGAAGTTCGGCGATGCCGAGCTCGTCGGCGTGCCGCGGGTGCTCGTCGTCGGCCGGGGTGCGGCCGACGGCCAGGTCGAGCTGTGGGACCGCCGCACCGGCGATCGCGACACGCTCTCGATCTCCGACGCCCTGCGGGTGCTCGCCGCGCGCTGAAGCCACGCGGTTCGTCCGTCCGCGCCGGTGGCGCACGGATCCGTGCTCGCACCGATGCGTGCGGCGCGCTCCGATGGGAGGATGGCAACAGCCGAGGCTGTTGCGTCTCGCCCAGGAGGGAAGCCATGGCGAGGTTCCTGCTCACGAGCATGCCGTACACGGGGCACGTCGCTCCGGTGCTGGCGGTCGCTCGCGAGCTGGTGCGTCGTGGTCACCACGTGCGGTTCTACACGGGTTCCCGGTTCCGGACCCGGATCGAGGCGGCCGGCGTCCGCCTCGTGCCATGGGAGCACGCGCCCGACTTCGACGAGAACGACATCGCGGCGACGTTCCCGCGCATGGTCGGCGAGAAGAGCATGCGGCAGCTGTTCATCAACATGGTCGACTGCTTCATCCGGACGGCGCCGGGCCAGGTCGCGGACCTCACTGCCGAGTGGGAGCGCGAGCCGTGGGAAGCGCTCGCCGCGGACGAGACCTCGGCGGGCGCCGTCCTGTTCTGCGAGACGGTCGGGCGCCCCTGGTCGACGTTGGCCGTGCTGCCCCTGAACCTCCTCGGACCCGGCGGTCCCCCCAGCGGCATGGGGATCCGGCCCGGCGCGAACCCGGTCACGAAGCTGCGCGATGCGGCGCTGCGCGGGCTCGTGCCGCTGATCTCCCGCCCGCTGATCAGCGCGCTCGACAGCGCGCGCCGCGACGTGGGGCTGGAAGCGCGAGGCCGGAGCTTCGATCGGCTCACGTTCTCGCCGACGCTCATCCTGGCCAGCGGCGCACCGGGCCTCGACTATGCGCGCACCGACAGGCCGGAGCATCTGCACTTCGTCGGGGAGCTCACCGGGCGCAGCGGCCCGAGATCGACACCGCTGCCGCCGTGGTGGGGCGATCTGGACGGCAGGCGCGTCGTGCTCGTGACCCAGGGCACCCAGAACATCGACCCGGAGGATCTGATCCGTCCGGCGCTGACCGCCCTGGACGGCCGTGACCTGATCGCCGTCGCGACCACCGGGATCCCGGGTGTCGACGCGTTCGAGTTCGATGTGCCCGCGAACGCCCGCACGATCGGTTTCGCGCCGTTCGCCGAGCTGCTGCCGCGCGTCGATCTCGCCATCACGAACGGCGGCTGGGGCGGCACCCTGGCGATGCTCGCCCAGGGCATCCCGCTCGTCGTCGCCGGGGGAGACCTGGACAAGCCGGAGGTCGCGGCGCGGGTGGCCTTCAGCGGCGCCGGGGTGAATCTGCGAACGGGCACCCCGCGCGCGGCGGCCGTCGGCGCCGCCGTGGACCGCATCCTGACGGACGGATCCTTCCGCGCCTGCGCGCAGCGGATCTCCACCGCACTGAACGAGCTCGGGGGTGCGGCGCACGCGGCCGATCTGCTCGAGCGGGCGGCGCAGGCGCCGGTCAATCCGTCGTGAACGCGCAGTCCAGCGCGAGCGACGCGTACGACAGGATGTTCGCCCGGGAGGCCGCGGCTCCCAGCTCCAGTCCGATCAGCGGATAGAGGTCGTAGGCGTCCTCCAGGGCGACGATGTTGCGCGCGATCGCGGTGAGGTCGGCCGTGGGGCGGAACGCTCCGAGGGCGGCCCCGATCTCGATCGTGGAACGGTACAGCGCCACCTGGCGCTCCACGATCGAGCGATGCAGCGGACGGTACTGCGGCTGCTCCCGCAGCAGCGGGATGCTCTCGTACGCCATGCGCAGATGGTCGCTGATCTCGTCGGGCACGCCGGCCTTGACGAGCTTGGCGAGGCGGCGCACCGGATCCGGCTCCTGCTCGGCGATCGTCCTGCGCTGCTCGTACATCTCCTCGAGCACGCCCTCGACCGTCGCGTACATCAGGTCGTCGAAGCTGGGGAAGTAGTACAGCACGCTTCCCGCGCTCACGGAGGCCTCGGCGGCGACCGCACGCACATTGGTCGCGTTCAGCCCGCTGCGGCCCGCGACGCGGCGCGCGGCGGAGATGAGCGCGGCGCGGCGCGCGCTGTGCTTGTGCGGTGCCGACACGGCGACCCCTTCCTGCGAGCCGACGATGCCCCGGTGTCCCGATCGAGAGGAGATGACTCAGCCCTCGTCATCCACGACGACCGTGGTCAGCTCAGCATAGTGCCGGGGATTGCGGGCCTTGAGCACGAAACCGACCACGATCCCGATGAGGAACAGCACGGGAGTCGGGGCCAGGAGGGCGATGTTGATCGGTCCCTCCACGCCGGAGACGAGGCTGAAGTTCGTCGCGATGAGCACCCATCCCACGATGAGACCGATCGCGCCCAGCGCGGGCGCGATGAGCACCCGCCAGGCGCTGTGTCCTCGCCGGTCGCGCAGGAAGAATCCGACCACGGCGATCGCCGCGACCGCCTGTGCGAAGACGAGACCCGCGACGCCCACCGAGTACACCGGCAGGGCGAAGCCGAGGAACGGATCCGCACCGCTGGCGAGGGTGATCACGATGGCCGCGAGCGAGATGATGCTCATCACAAGGCTGGCGTGGTGCGGAGCCTGGGTCTTGATCTGGGTGCGTGCCAGCCAGGCCGGCAGAAGTCGTTCGCGCCCGATCGAGAACAGGTAGCGGGTGCAGGCGTTGTGGAAGGCGAGGAGGCACGCGAAGAAGCTCGTCACGATGAGGATCCGCATGGTGATCGACGCCCTCAGGCCCAGATGCTGCTCACTGGCGTTGAACACCATGTCCTGGAAGGTGTCCTGCTGCGCGAGTTTGAGCACGCCGTCCACCCCGAAGGCGACCGTGAGGATCCAGAACGTGAAGGCATAGAAGACGCCGAGGAATGCGATGGCGATGTAGGTGGCCATCGGCACTGTGCGGGTCGGACGGATCGCCTCCTCCGTGTAGATCGCCGTGCTCTCGAAACCGAGGTAGGCGCCGAAGCCGAACACGAACAGGGCACCGCTGCCGGCCGCGAAGAATACGTTCTGCGGGGCGAACGAGGCGAACGAGATCGGCTCAGGTCCGCCCTGGGCGAGCACGCCGATCGCGAGGATCAGCAGGATCGCGACCTCGGCGGTGAGCAGTACCGCGAGCACCTTCGCACCGACATCGATCTTGCGATACCCGAGGATCCCCACGGCGAGGAAGGCGATGAGCGCGTAGACGGTCCAGGGCAGCTTGATCCCGAAGAGTGCGTCGAAGGTCATCTCGCCGAAGAATCCGACGAAGCCGTAGAAGCAGATGCACAGCGCCGCGTAGGAGAAGATCGTGACGAACACGATCCCGATGCCCACCGGTTTGCCGAGGCCCTTCGCCCCGTAGATGTAGAACGCTCCCGCGTTGCGGACGTAGCGCGACATCGCGGTGAACCCGACCGCGAACAGCATCAGCACGACGCCGGAGGCGAGCATGGCACCGGGGCCGCCGATCCCGGCGAGGCGGAAGTCGGTGGGCGCGGCGCTCGCGACGACGGTGAGGGGCGCCGCCGCGGAGATCACGAAGAAGACGATCGCCCACACGCCCAGCCGGCGTCGGGCGAGTGAGGTGCCGCCTGTCAGGGCGGTGTCGGCCGCTGCGGCGGCGACCGCGGGATCGGCGGGGGAAGGTCGAGACATCATCGGCTCCTGGTTCGGTCCGCGGTCGCGGGACGGCGACCACGCTTGAACAGTGATTCAAGAGAGTTAACCAGACAATGTCAAGCAGAACAGGCGATATTGCCCTAAACTTCTGAACATTCGTTCAAAGCAGATCGGAACAGCTGTATGACTTCGCAACCCCGCATCCATCGTCCGGACGTGCGCGCTCGTCACCTCGGCATCGTCTTCGACGGGGAGCCGGGACTCTGGGATGCGATCACCGACGTGCCCGGTCTCGAGGTCGGCATCACGACGCTCATCGACGGTGAGGGGCCGCATGCCGTGCGCACCGGAGTCACCGCGATCCTGCCGCGGGGGCGTGGCGGGATCGGTGACGCGTGCGCGGCTGCCGTGCACTCCTTCAACGGCAACGGCGAGCTGACCGGACGGAGCTGGATCGACGAATCCGGATCCCTGGCGCTGCCGATCGCGATCACGAACTCGCACGCCGTCGGGGCAGTGCACGCGGGCGTGGACGCCTGGCTGGCGGAGAACCGTGCCGACCTCGCGGCGCAGTGGCTGCTGCCGGTGGTGGGTGAGACCTGGGACGGCTACCTCAATGACATCAACGGCGGCCATGTGCGTCCGGAGCACGCGGCTCAGGCGATCGACGCGGCCGCGGGTGGGCCGGTGCCGGAGGGCAACGTCGGCGGCGGGACCGGCATGAACTGCTACGGGTTCAAGGGTGGCACCGGTACGGCGTCGCGCATCGTTCGCCACGGCGACGAGGAGTACGTGGTCGCGGCGCTGATCCAGGCCAACTTCGGCTCGCGCTCCGAGCTGCGCCTCGGTGGCATCCCGGTCGGGCTTGAGACCGCCGCACCGAACCCGATGGACGACACGGACTGGTTCGCCCAGGACCGCGCGCGCGGTCGGGCTGTCGCCGGTGCCGGATCCGCGATCGTCGTCATCGCCACCGACGCCCCGCTGCTGCCGGGGCAGTGCGCGGCACTCGCCCGGCGCGGAGCCCTCGGGCTCGGGCGCAGCGGAACGGCCGGCAGCCACTTCTCCGGCGACATCGTGCTGGCGCTGTCGACAGCGAATCGGGGAGCGCTGAGCTCCTCGTTCCCGGACGAGGAGCCGGCGGGCTACGAGCAGCTGACGTTCGTGCCGTGGGGGCGGATCGATCCGTTCCTCACCGCTGCCGTGCAGGCCGTCGACGAGGCCGTGTGGAACGCGCTGGTCGCCGCCGAGGACATGACAGGACGCGACGGGCACGTCAGCCCCGCGCTCCCGCACGACGAGATCCGCGCGGTCGTCGCGCGGCTCGCGGCGCGCTGAGCCGGGGGCGGGGCGGCTCCTGCATGATGGACCCATGGACACCGTCACCGCCGCCTGGCTGCGCGCACGCCCCGCGCTCACCGGAACCGCACCCGCGCTGCACAGGGACTCGACCCCGCAGGAGCCGCTGGCGCTGTTCCAGAACTGGATCACGGCGGCTGCGGAGGACGGCGTTCCGGAGCCGCACGCGATGACGCTCGCGACCGTGGATGCGGACGGCCTGCCGGACGCGCGCACGCTCCTGCTCAAGGACGTCGACGAGCGCGGCTGGGCTTTCGCGGGCCCGCGTTCGTCTGCGAAGGGACGGCAGCTGGCGGCGAACCCCGTGGCCGCTCTCAGCTTCTGGTGGCAGCCGGTGCTGCGGGCCGTGCGGGTGCGCGGCCCGGTGCAGGAGGCCTCGCGCGAGGACAGCGCGGCCGATCTGGCCACCCGTTCCGCCGCGGCGCGCGCCGGAGTGGCAGAAGGGGACTGGGTGCTCTGGCGCGTCGTGCCCACCCGGGTCGAGTTCTGGCAGGGGGCGCCGGATCGGCGCCACACCCGGATCGTCTACACACCGGACGCCGATGGTTGGCGTCATTCCTGGAACCAGGAGGAACGTCCGCGCCGGGGCGCGGACGGGGAGGAGTACGAATGAGCGACTACGAGGTGACGAGCATCGGGAGCCCCGATGAGTGGCGATCCTTCCACGGCGGCTTCGACGCGGCGCGGTCGCGGGACGGCCGCCGAGTGGTCGATCACGAGCTGACCATGCAGTACATCGGGATGACGGCCAACGCCCTGCTGCCCGGAGAGGAGGCCGGTTACTGGCACACGCACGCGCGGATCGAGGAGCTCTACGTGTTCCTCGCCGGACGCGGGCAGATGGGCGTCGGCGACGATGTCGTCGAGGTCGAGGCGGGCACCGTGGTGCGGGTCGGCCAGGGCGTCGCACGCACCTGGCGGGCGAGACCGGACAGTGCGGGCGAGCTGCGTTGGCTGTGCATCCGCGCCGGCGGCGAGCAGCTGCCGCACCTGCCGGATGACAGCGCGCGCATCCCGGAACGCGCGATGCCCTGGGACTGAACTGCGCCCATCCTCACGCCGACGGTGTGGCCGGACGTTCATCGGCGCGTGAAACGCCATGTTCACCGGATGGTGCCACGCTGGAGGCATGACCGAGGAACTGCTGCCACCGACCCTGCGTGCCGAGTTCAACACGCTGCTCGACGACGCGGGAGTGCACACCGACCGCCGGCTCGTCATGCGCATGCTGCAGACGGCCGTGCTGCTCGGTGAGGATCGCACCGATCGGCTCGACCTGAAGATCGCGTCGGCGGCTCTCAGTGAGATGCGCGACGCGTTCCGGCTGTTCGCGCCGTTCCACGGTGTGCCGAAGGTCACGGTGTTCGGATCCGCGCGCACCGCGCAGGACGATCCCCTCTATCGGCGCGCGCGGGACGTGGCGGCCGCACTCGCCGACGCGGGGTGGATGGTGGTCACCGGCGCCGGTCCCGGCATCATGCAGGCCGCCGCGGAGGGGGCAGGACCCGAGCGCTCACTGGGTGTGTCGATCCGGCTGCCGTTCGAGGAGAAGCCGAACGAGGTCGTCAACGAGCAGGACCACGTCGTGGCGATGAAGTACTTCTTCACCCGCAAGCTCATGCTTATGAAGGAGTCGCGCGGCTTCATCTGCCTGCCCGGAGGGTTCGGCACGCTGGACGAGATGTTCGAGCTGCTCACGCTGCAGCAGACGGGCAAGGCCGAGCCGATGCCGATCGTGCTGCTCGATCAGGAGGGCGGCACGTTCTGGCGCGGGCTGGAGCGCTTCGTGCAGGAGGACCTCGCCCCGGCGGGGGTGATCTCTCCGGGCGACTTCGACCGGGTGCTCGTCACCGACTCCGTCGAGGCGGCGACGGCGGCGATCACCGGATTCTGGCGCAACTACGACTCGCTGCGCTGGGTGGGCGATCTGCTGGTGCTCCGTCTGCGGGCCGAGCCGACCGCCGCCGAGATCGCGGATCTCAACGAGCGCTTCGGATCCCTGCTGACGACGGGGCGGATCGAGGCGAGCGCTGCGCTGCCGGTCGAGCTCGCCGACAGAGACGCCCCCGACATGCCGCGGCTGACGCTGCGCCTCGACCAGCGCACCGTCGGGAGCCTGTTCCGGATCATCGACGCGATCAACCGACTCGGATCCGCCCCCGTCGGATGAGGGTCAGGGCTCGGGAGGCGTGTCGGGCAGGTTGCCGCGGCAGGCGTCGCCCGGGTTGAAGTCGCCCATCGCCGCCTTCATCTCCTTGTTGCGCATGAACATGCCGAAGTTCTGCACGCCGTGATAGCCGTTCTTCTGGTTGCCGCGCATCGCGAGCGCGTCGTCACCGCCGATCTCCGGCGGGTTCGGCTCGATGTCGTCCGAGGTGTCCTGACCCGAGAAGGCGCACTCCGACGACGCGTGGCTCGCGCCCTGGGCGTCCTTCCCGTTCCCTGTCACCTCGCCGGCGTGCGCGGCTCCCGCTCCGGCCAGGATGAGGGCCAGCGCAACGACGGACCCCAGTGCCATTCGCTTCATGATCTGCCTTTCGTTCGACGAGACGCGTCCCTGCGACTCGTTCCGTGAGCCACGCTATGCAGGCGCTGTGCGCCGCGCATCGGTGCTGGCACGGAGACATGCCGATGCCGCGCGTTCCGAGGCCGCGACGCCGGCACTCACCCTGCGACCGTCGTGGCGAGCAGCTCCTGCACGGCATCCGCCGCCCGCGACGCGCCATCGGAGTCGCGCAGACGCTCGCCGATCGCCGCGGCGGTGGCGGCGAACGAGGCGTCCTGCAGGATCCGCGTCGTCGCGGCCGCGATCACTTCGGGCGTCGCGGTGCGCCGGATCATGAGGCCGGCTCCCGCGCTCTGCACCGAGCGCGCCACCATCGGCTGGTCCATCAGCGGGTTCATCGGCAGCAGCAGCAGCGGGACGCCGTGCGCGAGAGCGCGGAACGCGGTGCTGAGGCCGCCGTGACTGATCACGAGCGAGGCGCGCGGGAAAAGCTCCGCGTGCGGCGCGAACCCGCGCAGCTCGACGTTCGGCGGTGTCCGGCCGTGCTCCAGCTCCGCGCCGCCGACGGTGACGATCGCGCGCACGGGCAGGGTGCCGAGCGCCGCGATGATGCGGCGATAGGCGTCGGCCTGACCGGGAAGCTCCGACGTCGACAGGCTGGCCACGACGAGGGGCGGATCCTCCCGTTCCGCGGCGACGCCGCGCTCGCAGCTGCCCGTCCACACGGTCGCTCCGGACGGGCGCACGCTCGGATCGAGCATCTCGTCGCACATCACGATCCGCAGGTCGGCTGCGGCCCAGGAACGCAGCATGGAGCGACCCCGGAGCGTGGTGAGCATGCCGACGGGGCCGCGTCCGACGCTCTTCGTCCAGAAGTCGAGGTAGGTGTGGAAGAGGACGACGGTGCGGTAGCCCACCGCGGCGGCACTGCGCGCGCAGCCGCTGACGAGGCAGTCGACCAGGACGACGTCGGGACGCAGCCGGCGGAGTTCGGCGAGCACGCGGCGTTCGAGTGGACGGTCTGACTGCAGGCGTACCACCTGGGCGAGTGAGGTGGGCACGGAGCGGGCCACGGACCAATCCCAGAACTCCATCTCGGGCAGCGGCACGAACGGTGCTCCGACGTCGGTCGCGGACCGGGCGACATCGGGGGCGGCGAGGACATGCACCTCATGTCCTCGCGCCATGAGCTCCGTCACCATCCGCATCAGCGGGGGAAGGTTCCCGCCACCGGGGAACGTGATCAACGCGAATCGTGCCATGGCTCCTCCTCGAGCTCGGGCCTCAGAGCGTGTCGAGAACGGCCGACACCAGCCGCCGCATCCGCCGCAGCGTCTCGTCGCGGGAGAGCCCGCGATCGCGCCGCAGCAGCGAATAGGTGTAGAGATCGGTGGCCACGACGAGCAGATCCGTGGCCTCCTCCGGATCCGCAGTCGCGGCGAGGGAGCGCGCGAAGAGCTGCTCGACCCATTCCCGATGCAAGGCCTTGCCGTTGCTCGTGATCCGCGCCGCGAGCGGCTCCCAGCTCTCCTGCGCGAGCAGCAGCAGCGTCTGCGCGCTGGTGCGCTCATAGTGGTCGATGAGTGCCGCCAGCGAGGCATCGAGGTCGTCGGCGTCGATCGTGCGCTCGGCGATCACGGCGGACTGGCCGAATTCCACCGCGGACTCGAACAGGCCGTCGCGGCTGCCGAAGTTGCGCAGCACGGTCTGCACGGTGACCGCGGCGCGCTCGGCGATCCGTGGCAGCGTCACCGCGGCGAGCGGAAGCTCCGCGGCGAGCTCGATGAGCGCGACGAGGATCGCCGAGCGGGTCTGCTCGGCCTGAGCGGAGCGCCGGGTCATGTCGTAATCGCGAGGTGCATTCATGTTAATCACTATTGAAACGGATTTGAGAATTCATGTCAATAGCAGTTCGCATCGAATATCAGCCGTCGGCGAGCTCCTCGATCCGGTCTGCGGCGGTACGCGCGCCATGCTGTGCGCGCAGGCGCCCTCCGGTGCGCGCGGCGCGTGCGCGCAGGTCTTCGTTGCCCAGGATCCACCGGATCGCGTGCGCCAGCTGGGCTGCCGACGACGCACGCGGCAGCGTGACTCCGAGGCCCGCATCCTGCACGATCCGTCCGATGAGGGGCTGGTCGCTCGTGCGGTTCATCGGCAGCACGAGCAACGGCACGCCGTGCGCGAGTGCGGCGAGCGTGGTCGAGTGCCCGCCGTGCCCGATGACGAGGTCTGCGCGCGGCAGCAGCGCCGCGTGCGGAGTGTGTCCGCGCAGCTGCACGTTCGGCGGCACGACTCCGTCGTACTCGTCGTCGGGCACCGCGGGGCCGCGCGCCATCCGCCTGTTCCAGACCGCGCCGAAGGAGTGGAACAGAGCCGCCACAGGCTTCCCGGTGCGCTCGGCGGCGCGCAGGGAGCTGATCATGATGCCGTCCACGACGACCGCATCGGGGGAGCGCTCCGCGATCACCGTGCCGACCTCGCGTCCGAGTGCCGGACTCATGCCCATGCGCATCATGCCCTTCATCTGAGCGGCGCCCGTCCGTGCCGGGCCGGGTTCGCGGCCCGAGATCGCCGTGAGCATCACCGACTCGCCGATGCGGCCTGGCGGGGTGAGACCAGCGAACGCGATCCGGTGCCCGCGGTCGGCGAGCTCTGTGGCGACGGCCCGCATCGGCGGCACATTCCCGCCCGCATCAGCCCCGACGAAGAGGATGTCCTTGCCCATGTCGTGCCTCGATCCGCGCGGATCAGGTGCTGCTGGCCTCGAGATAGGCGAGGATCGCGCGCACTCGGCGGTTCCCGTCCGGGGAGTCGGCGAGGGCGAGCTTGGCGAAGATGCTGCCGGTGTGCGTCTCGACCGTGCGCGCCGACAGGAACAGTCGCGTGCTGATCGCCGCGTTCGACCAGCCCTCGGCCATGAGTCGGAGCACGTCGAGCTCGCGCGGGGTCAGCGCGTCCAGCACCGTGCCGGCGCGGGCTGCGCCGAGCAGGCGGGTGACGACCTCCGGATCGAGCGCGGTGCCACCGGATGCGACCCGCTCCAGCGCCGTGAGGAATTCATCGACGTCGAGTACCCGGTCCTTCAGCAGATAGCCGATGCCGCCGGTGGTGACGAGCTCGACCGTGCGCCGTGTCTCCACGTGCTGCGAGAGCAGCATGACGGGCGTGGGCGGGTCCCACGCACGGATCTCCAGGGCCGCGGCGATGCCCTCGTCATCGGACGGCATGCGGATGTCGAGCACGACGACGTCGGGCCGGTGCGCCCGCACCTGGGCCACGGCGGCGGGTCCGGAATCGGCGCGTCCAACGATCTCGTGACCCGCGCTGGACAGCAGCGCGGCCAGCCCTTCGCGGAACAGGGCAGAGTCCTCTCCGATCACGATGCGCACGGCAGCACCGCCTCGATCGTCGTGCCCGTCCCCGCGTCCGAGGTCAGCCGCAGTGCGCCGCCGAGCGTGCTGACCCGGTCGGAGAGCCCGGTGAGACCCCCCGTCGCGCGGGCGATGGCTCCGCCGCATCCGTCGTCGGCGACGCGGACGCGCAGCACCCCGTCGACATGGCGCACGTGCACGTGGATCCGTGACGGCTCCGCGTGCCGAAGAGCGTTCGCGACGGCCTCGCTCACGACGTAGTACGCCGTGACGGCCACAGCGTCCGGGAGCTCGCCCGCGCGCACGTCCAGCTCGATGACGTCAGGGGAGATGCGCTCCAGTTCGGCGAGCGCCGTGCCGAGCCCGTCGTCCAGGGCGCTCGGGCGCACGCCGTGGGCGAGTCGACGCAGCTCCGCCACGGCCGTGCCGAGCTGCGCGACGGCGGCGTCGAGGCCGTCGGCGATCGCCGGATCCTGTGCGACCGTGCGCTGCAGCACGCGCAGCTGCATTCCGAGTGCGACCAGGCGTTGCTGCGCGCCATCGTGCAGATCGCGCTCCAGGCGTCGGCGCTCCTCGTAGCCGGCGCGCAGCAGTCGCTCGCGGGAGGCCTCCAGTTCGGCGGCGGCATTGGCCAGCTCGGAGCGGGATCGCACGGCATCCAGCAGCGGCGCTGCGGCTCGTGCGATCGACACCGATGGACGCTTCACACGGGTCGCGGACGGAATGATCGCGCCGATCTCCTCGCCCCGCACGCGCACCACGGCTGTCGCGTCGTTGACGACCTGCGAGGCACCGTCCAGGCCGACCAGGGCGCGATCGGCCAGACGTCGGTAGGTGACGGTGAGCCCGCGGTCGCGCAGCGCACGGCGCAGCACCTCCTCGATCTCCTCGGGCGGTGCGGATCCGGCGTCGACCCGTCTGGAAAGATGCCGCAGCCCGCTGATCGCGCGTCCGCGATCCGGGAACAGGATCCGTTCGAAGCCTCGCCGCGCGAACGCGAACGCGACGACGCCGGCGAGGGTCACGGTGGCGGTCGTCGCCGCCGCCGGGATCGTCGCCCATTCGGACATCGGGCGTCCGATCGACACGCTGAGCAGGGTCAGCACGGTGAGCCCTGTCGCGAACAGCGCCAGGGCCGTGACGCCCGCCGACGTTGCACGGTCGATGTCGAACAGCTGCGGTCGGGTGAGGGCGATCGTCGTGCCGAGGGGGATCGCGAGCAGTATCGCGATGAGTCCGAAGCCCACCAGCGCCGCCGTGCCGAGGATGAGATAGCTGGCCCAGCAGAGCATCAGCGTGAGCGGCAGGGACAGCCCGGCGATGAGCACCCAGCGCAGCCGCATCCGCTCGAGCTCATCCGCCGCGCGGTAGCGCACGAACGGTGCGACAGCGCAGGCGATGAGCAGCCCCAGGAACGCCACCAGCAGGATCGTCCCGGCGATCGCGAGGGGTTCGTCTGCGGGCGGCCACAGTGTCTGCACGGCGACCAGGAGGAGGAACGATGTCACGACCACGCCGAGCGCGATCCCGACCCCGCGCCAGCGGCGCGTGCGGGGGTGGCCGGTCGGAACGACGAGCAGCAGGAGCGCGAGCGGCAGGTAGAGGAGCATCCAGGATCCGCCGAGTGCGGGGATGACCACGCCACGCGGGGCATTCGTGACGATGACGATGAAACCCTGCGCGGCAAGCAGCACCGCTACGGCGTTGCCGGGCGCGAACCGCAGGACGATCAGCGCCAGGACGATCTGCAGCAGTCCGATCGCGATCACCGTGGCGGAGTCCGCGATCGGATTCAGCGCGTCCGCACCGAGCGTGAGCAGCAGCGCGATCGCGACGATCGTGACGGCGCTCAGAGTGAGCGTCGTCGTGGCCGTCCACGGCGCGCGTCGCACCGCAGGCATCCCCAGCGCCGACTGCATGACAGCACTGTAGATCCGCGCGGAGCCGAGCGGTATCCGTGCGAGCACCGGGAAGCCTGTCCGTGCCCGCCCGAGGTCGCTCGCGTCAGGCCTCGGTGCCCCGGATCCCCTGGGCGAAGGCGGCGAGGTCGACCGTGCGGCCGAGGATGCGCTCCGCGGCGCGCACGCCCGAGGCGTAGGCTCCGCCGACCGTGGCCGGCTCCGCGCCCCAGGTCGCCTCGCCGGCGAAGTGCAGCGTGTCGTCGACCGGACCGGCGAGCGCATCATGATCGTGGTGTGAGGATCCCGTCGCGATGTGCGAATAGGAGCCGAGGCTGAAGGGATCATCGCCCCAGTGCGTGACCCAGTGCGCCGACGGCTCGATCACCGCCGCCCCGTACAGCCTGCGCAGTGCGGTGAGCGCGTCGGCGAGGATTCCCGCATCGTCGAGCTCCTGCATCCGCCGGCCGAAGGGCCCGGCGGCGAAGGTCAGCAGAGTGGGGAGCCCGCTGATCGCCGAGACGTCGTACCAGGAGTGCCAGTGCTCGCCCGGCTCGCCGAGGGCCCGGATCGCGTAGGCCCCGTCTTCCCAGAACCGCTGGGGGAACTGCAGGAAGACCTTGTTGAACACGCCCATGCCGAGTCTGGCGATGGGGCCCGCGACGGCGTCGGGCAGCGGCGGGTCGAATGCGATCGAGCCTGCCTTCAGCACCCCCAGTGGCACGGTCACGACGACCTTCCGAGCCGTGAAGGTTCCGAGATCGGTCTGCACCCGCACGCCATCGGCGCCCCGGGCGATCCGCCGCACGGCGTGCCCGAGCCGCACGTCCAGCCCCGCTGCGATCCGCCGGGGCAGCTCGTCGTAGCCGCGCGGGAAGATCACCTCGTCGCCGTCGATCGCGTCCTCGTCGAGCCCGTGCGCGTCGAGATCGCCGATCCAAGCGCCGCACTGCTCCTCGACGCGATGCCGGAAGAACTCGCGGATCTCGTCGATGCGCTCCGGATCCATCGCGGCCTCGAGCCGCTCCAGTCCGTCCAGCGCGCGCTCGGTGACGTCGAGGTAGGTGTCGCCGGGGGAGGAGCGTTCGATCTCCCGCTGGGTCGCGCGGTCGGCGGCGGCGACGTCTGCGACCCACTGCGCGCCGGTGTCCGCCGGCATGAGTCGCCCGTCGCCGTCGAAGTTCGCGATCGGACGGCCACCCGCCTGGAAGCTGCCGACCGTGAACTCGATCGTGGGCACGCCGAGGGTCTGCACGAGCTCGGCGAGCCGGGAGTCGTCGATGCCGTGGATCCACGATGCCCCGAGGTCGACGGGAAAACCCGCCGTGCGATCGGTATGCATGCGGCCACCGACCCGATCCCGTCCCTCGAGCACCACAACGCGGAGTCCCGCATCCGACAGCGCACGCGCGGCCGTCGCTCCGGACATGCCTGCGCCGACGACGATCACGTCATGCTGTGTCGCGATGTCACCTGTCGACATGGGTCCTCCTGACACCGCGCGGCGAGCGTCGGTCGATCGCGCAGCGGTGTCCGACCAAGGTATCGTTGTACGGATGTCGCGCGTGCGAACGCCGACGAGAGCTGAACAGGGAGGCCGTCATGGATATCGATCTCGGATTGCTGCGCACGATCGAGCGGGAGAAGGAGATCCCCTTCGACGAGCTGGTGGCGATCATCGAACAGGCCGTCCTCACCGCTTACGCCAAGCACGACTCCAACGACGGTGTGCTGACCGAGGGCACCCGCGTCGAGCTCGACCGCAAGACCGGCCACGTCGCCGTGCTCGTTCCGGTCCTCGACGAGGAGGGGGCGGTGATCGGCGAGGAGGACTCGACCCCCGACGACTTCGGTCGCATCGCCGCGTTCGCCGCCAAGCAGGTCATCGGCCAGCGCCTGCGCGACATCGCTGATGACGCCGTGCTCGGCGAGTTCCGCGGCAAGGAGGGCGATATCGTCGCCGGCGTGATCCAGCAGGGTCCGAACCCGCGGATGGTGCACGTGGATCTCGGTTCGGTCGAGGCCATCCTCCCGCCGGAGGAGCAGGTCCCCGGCGAGGAGTACACGCACGGATCGCGGATCCGCGTCTACGTCACCTCGGTGGCGAAGGGCGCGAAGGGTCCGGCGATCACGGTCTCGCGCACGCATCCCGGACTGGTGCGCAAGCTCTTCGCGCTCGAGGTGCCGGAGATCGCGAACGGCCTCGTCGAGATCGTCGCCCTGGCCCGCGAGGCGGGACACCGCAGCAAGATCGCGGTGAAGGCCAATGACCCCTCGATCAACGCCAAGGGCGCCTGCATCGGCGAGATGGGGCGCCGGGTGCGCGCCGTCACCGAGGAACTCGCGGGCGAGAAGATCGACATCGTCGACTATCACCAGGATCTGGCGACCTTCGTCGCGCATGCGCTGTCTCCGGCCAAGGTGACCAGTGCGTTCGTGCTCGATGCGGCCACCAAGGCGGTCCGGGCCCTGGTGCCCGACTACCAGCTCTCGCTCGCGATCGGCAAGGAGGGCCAGAACGCCCGACTCGCCGCGAAGCTCACGGGTGCGAAGATCGACATCCAGCCGGACTCGGTGCTCGACTCCTGAGCGAGTCCGCCGCCGCGGCGCCGAGGGGACCGGTCCTGAACGCGGCGCAGATCCACCCGGAACCGAGGTGTAGGATGGAACCCGTACGAACATGCGTCGGTTGTCGTGCTCGTGCATCTCGCACCGCCCTGCTCAGGGTGGCAATCCGCAGCGGTGAACTCGTCTTCGACGAGAGCGCCGTCCTGCCGGGGCGGGGTGCGTGGGTGCATCCGACGCCGGAGTGCGTGATGGCTGCTGTGCGGCGACGCGCCTTCGCCCGTGCGCTCCGTGTGTCCACTGCAATGGAATTCCCGGAAGCAGAGAACACGCAGACCCTCGAGAAACGGCTGAACGGCTATGGAAACAAAGTGAACGGCTCGAAATGAGACCCGTCCGCGACTAGTGGTCTGCCCTGCCAGGGCGGACCGACCCCCTGACAGGAGAATTGTGGCTGGTAAACCACGCGTGCACGAGATCGCCGCTGAACTCGGCGTCGACAGCAAGTTCGCTCTCGCGAAGCTCAAGGAGCTCGGAGAGTTCGTGAAGTCCCCCTCATCGACCATCGAGCCCCCGGTCGCGCGCAAGCTGCGCGCCGCCATCGAGGCCGACAAGCCCGCGGGCGGAGCCGCGGCGGCGCCGAAGCCCGGTGCTGCTCCGAAGCCGGGCGCTGCCCCGCGCCCCGGCACGCCCGCACCCGGCGC
>JAFDWM010000296.1 GCA_018268455.1 Actinomycetota bacterium
CTGCAGTCCACGGCCGGCGTCATCACCTCACTGCCGATCATGGAGGTGATGCCGTGGGTGGCCATCCCTCAGCCCACGATCCGTGTGGTCAGCGGAGGCCGGATCCATCAGGTGCAGGCACACCCCAGCGGACGGGTGTTCGGGGCGGTGGTCGAGCTGGATCAGCCGCTTGTCCCGGGGGCGACAACCCTACTCGAGACAGAGGTCGAGTTCTCCCCCGATGGGCCTCCGGTCCAGGAGACAGGCAACGGAGTCGGCCGAGCGATTCGCGAACTCCTCATCTGGGTGCGGTTCACGCCCGGCTTCCTTCCACACTGGTGCAATCTCGTCGAGGATCTGCCGGGCGAGCCGATCGCCGTGCAGCCGTTCCCGCTCGGGCGCGGAGGTGCGGCGCACGTGGTCCGGGCGCCGTTCGGGCCCGGAGCGCTCGGCGTGCACTGGGGCATGAGCGGGGACTCGGGCACAGCAGCCTTCAGCACGCCGCGATCGTGAACGCGATCCGTCAGAGGGGAGAGGGGTGCGGGGCCGCTGCGTCAGGCCAGCTCGGCGAGGATCGGCCGGATCGCCGCGTCGAAGGCCATCGGATCCCGGCGCAGCCCGTCGGTGACCGCGATGCTGCACGCGCCGACCCGCCACAGCCCGCGCTGGACGAACGGCACGACGTGCACGTTCAGCTCGAAGGAGTGCGCGCGCCGGCCGGCCTCGCGCTCGAACTCGGCCAGCGCCGCGGCGTAGGCGCGGTACGGGTCACCGGCGCCGGCGTGACCCCTGTCGTAGCGGTTCTGCGCATCGCGGGCATAGCGCAGCACGTCGGCGGCGAGGGGCAGGATCGCCGCCTGCAGCCGTTCGGCGCCGCGTGCGGGCAGCGCGACGATCGTGTCGAAGCCCTCCACGAGCTCGAGCGGCGCCGCGGAGGGGTGTGTGACCGGCTCGACCGTCATCTCCCAGTACGCCAGCCACTGGCTTTCGAGCTCGTCATCCGCGCCGACGGCGTCCGGCGGCGGCATCCGCCGATCGCGTAGCGCCGGGAGTCCCTCCGGGGCGCGGATCCCCAGATCCTGCCGCAGGGCGAGCGCGACGAGCACCGGGATCCCGGCCTCTTCGCGCACGAGCCACTCCGGCTTCGCTGTCATGCGCCCATCGTACGGATTCCCGGGGCCCGGCGGGCGGTCGCGCCGGATCCGATCAGGCGATGGTGCGGGCGACGGCGTCGAACGCCCTGATGGTCCAGAGCAGACGCTCGGCATCCTGCGGCGTCGGCCAACTGGAGAGCTTGGCCGCCACGACGTTCGCGGGGCGGTTGATGTAGACCATCTGGCCGTGGATGCCGAGGGCGAGGAACACGTCCGATCCCGGGTAGGGGAACCAGAAGCCGTTGCGGTACATGCCGCCGGGCATGAGCGTCGGCTCCGACGCGTTCGCGAACGCGACCCGCGAATCCGGGGCTCCCGCAAGGGTGTCCGCGATCCAGGACGACGACAGCACCTGACGTCCGTCCAAGGCCGCACCGTCGCGCAGGAACAGCGTGCCGAAGCGCACCAGGTCGCGCAGCGACGCGGAGACGCCGCCGTCGAACATGCCGGATCCGACCGCGTCGACGCCGACGTTGGCGCCGAACTCGGCCCCCATCGGCTCCCACAGCCGTTCCGACATGAGGTCGGCCGCGTGGATCCCCGTCGCACCCTCGAGCACGAACGCGAGGGCGTCGGTCTCGCATGACTTGTAGTCGAAGCGTCCGCCGTGCGGTCCGTCGGCACGCAGCGACGCGAGGAAGTCGCGCAGGGTCGCGGGGGTGTCGGGATGGCGCCGGGGCGCCCAGCCGATCGCCTCCTCGAGCAGGCGCACCTCGGCGTTCTCGTCGAGGTAGGCCTCGGAGAAGTGCACGCCGGTGCGCATGTCGAGCAGATCGCGCACCCGCGCGCCGTCGTAGCCGGAGCCGACCAGCGCCGGTACGTAGGCGGTCACCAGCCCGCCGGGGTCGAGAGCGCCCGACCCCGTGAGCGCTCCCGCGACCGCGGTCGTGAGCGACTTGCTCACCGACATCAGCAGGTGCTGCGTACCGGGGGACATCGACCCGAAGTACTGCTCGCCCATCACGGCGCCGTCGCGCGAGACGATCCACCCGTCGGTGTAGGTCGATGCCATCACGTCCTCGAACGGCGCGGAGCGCGGCTCCCACGGGTGCGGCACGTCGATGTGGGCGAGATCGGCCGGCACCGAGGGCAGCGCCAGCGAACGCCCCCGCGAGGAGATCGGGTGCACGGGCAGGAAGTCCGCCATGTGCTGCATCGACCAGCGCAGGTTCGGCTCCTGCTGCCACGCCTCCAGCGGAGGGATGAACCCGTCCATCGGGCGCAGACCGTCCTGTGCGACGACCGGCACGGCCCCGGTCGGGGGTGTCGTACCGGCCCAGATCTCGGTCGAGGGGGGTGTCACATCACCGCTCATGAGGTGGATGGGTTTCCGATCATCTCGTTCTCATCGGCCACCGGGGCAGGCGCCAGCTCGGTGGCGGCATACATCGCCCGGATGGACTCGATGAGGTGCTTCGCGCGGATGGACAGTCTGCCGGTAGGCGTCTGCAGCCGACCCTTGGTGACAAGGATCCCCAGATCCGCTCCCTTCCAACGGTAGTCGCCCGGGCCGTAGATCCGCAGGAAGAACGATTCGGACTCGGATCCGAGCAGGTGCCAGTCCAGGTCGCCCTGTGAGAACGCGAGGCGCCCGTAGGCGTCGAGCACGTAGCGGCCGGTGGGCGGAGCGACGTCGATGTGCTCCACGGTGGCGTCGGTGTGCTTGATGATCATGTGGCTCCACTGGTCGGCGGCGGCGAGCTCCTCCCAGCGGTCGTTGATCTCGTCGACGTCGAGGTCGAACTCGACCCCGGCGTACTCGAGCAGATGGAACACGAACAACGGGATGTCCGCATACGCGCCCGCGGTGACATTCGTGATCGCGGACGCGCCGGAGATGCGGGGGTTGAGCTCACCCAGGTACACGTCGCCCGTGTCGGTGTCCAGCAGCACGTCGACCTCGAAGAACCCGCGGTAGCCCTCGGCGCTCAGCGCGTCGCCGAGCTTGCGCACGAGGCTGGTGGCGGCATGGCGGGTGGGCTCGTCGAGCACCCCGGGGAACATCTCGTTGCCGGCCCAGCCGCCGCGGTAAGGCGTGAGCTCCTTGTGCCCGGTGATCTCGGTCATGAACGGGCCGACGACGGTGCCGTGCCGCGTGAGCACGGCCTCCACGGCGATCGGGCGGTTGTTGATCCGCTTCATCACCTTGATCTCGTGCCCGATGATGTCGTCCTTGTTCTTATTGAACGAGGAGGCGTCGGCGATGAAGTACGTGGTCTTGCCCGAGTCGCCGTAGGCGGTCTGCACGACGAGATCGGATCCGAGACCGGCCGCCTCGGCCTGCGCCATCAGGTCGTCGAAGGACTCTGCCTTCGTGATCACGTTCGGCACGCTCGGCACCCCGACCGCCGCGGCGATCCGGGTGGTCACCATCTTCGAGTCCAGGTGCTCACGGAGCTTCGCCGAGGGCAGGATCAGCTCGTATCCGAGCTCCTCGCAGATCGCCTCGGTCTCCTCGTCGAAGAACACCATCGCGATCCGCGGCTTCTCGCCCGCGGGCGTGAGCCGGGCGATGTGCGCGCGCACCTCGTGGTGGCGCAGCAGCCAGTTGTTGATCTCCTCGCCGCTCTGCCACTCGATGTACGGCTTGTGGATCGGGCTGAACACGCGCGGGTGCGCGCCCTGCCAGCTGTCGTAGTAGGTGATGTAGGAGAAGCCGCGTACCCAGCGGTCCAGGCCGAGCAGGTTGAACGCGGAGGCGCCGACGAAGAAGATCGGCGTGCGGTTGGTGCGGAAGTAGTGCCGGATCTCCGACATGTTCCGCAGGCCGTGCGTGCGGGAGGGCGGCGCGCCCGCGACGATCTCGGGGTCGAGCGCGGGCACGGCCACGGGCAGCGGCCCGGTGTGATGCGCGGTGGCCGCCTTGGGCACGGGCCGGCGCGCGCGGGATCCGCTCTTCGGCGCCGCCTTCGCGCTCTTCGCCGGAGCCGCCTTCGCGTCCTTCGCCGGAGTCGCCTTGGCGGCGCTCGCGGTTCTGCGGGGAGTACGGCGGGGGCGCGGGGTCTCGGCGCCCTCGCTCGGGTCGTCGTTCGATGCCGGCGTGTTGTTGGATGCCACTGTCTTGCCTTCCTGGTGAGTGCTTCGGCTGCGGAGGCCGGATTCGCGCCGCCGCGGGATTACTGATCTCAGTGCGGGCATGCCTCGTGCAGATCGTCGCGGGCGCGTCGGCGGATGACGCCGATCACGACGAGCGTCAGGGTGACGCTGAGCGGCACGAGTGCGCCCGCGTGCGGGAAGACGGAGACGGAAGCGAACACGATCACCGGCGGAAGAGAGCCGAGGGCGACGATCCGCCGGAGCCCCGGGCTCGGCTTCAGCGTCCGGCCGCCGTGCGCCGGCGGTTGCACGTCGAGTGCCACAGTGCCTCCTTCAGGAACGACGGTGTTCTCTCAGGATCGGGGGAGTCCAGATTTACCAGGTGCAGGGCCGGCGCGCCAGCCCGGCAGGCTCGTCCCTCGCTGCGGGCCCCGTGCAGGGCGGACACCCGGGCGCTCACCCAGCCCCGCGCCGGTAGGATTGCGGGGTGTCCTCCCGCACCTATGCTGAGGCCGGCGTCGATACGGCGGCCGGCGATCGCGCCGTCGAACTCATGAAGTCCGCCGTCCGTGCCACGCACGGACCCGAGGTGCTCGGCGGGGTCGGCGGATTCGCCGGTCTCTTCGACGCCTCGGCCCTGCTCGGCTATCGCCGGCCGCTGCTCGCCTCGAGCACCGACGGCGTGGGCACGAAGGTCGCGATCGCGCAGGCGATCGACAAGCACGACACGATCGGGCACGACCTGGTCGGCATGGTCGTCGACGACATCGTCGTGGTGGGCGCGAAGCCGCTGTTCATGACCGACTACATCGCCTGCGGCAAGGTGTTCCCCGAGCGCATCGCCGACATCGTGCGCGGCATCGCCGAGGCCTGCGAGCTCACCGGCACGGCCCTCGTCGGTGGCGAGACGGCCGAGCATCCCGGCCTGCTGGGCGTCGACGACTACGACGTCGCGGGCGCCGCGACCGGCATCGTCGAGGCCGACCGGATCCTCGGATCCGAGCGCGTGCAGGACGGCGACGTGGTGCTCGCCCTCGCCTCGAGCGGCCTGCACTCCAACGGCTACTCGCTGGTGCGCCACATCCTCGCGAAGGCCGGCATAGGGTACGGCGACCGCTCCGACGACCTGGGCGCGACCTGGGGCGAGGCGCTGCTCACGCCCACCCGCCTCTACACATCCCCGCTGCTGCGCGTGATCGACGAGTTCGCCGGTGCCGGCGCCGGCGGTGCCGACGCGATCCACGCACTCAGCCACGTGACCGGCGGCGGCATCGCAGCGAACCTGGCCCGCGTGCTCCCGCAGGGATCCTGGGCAGAGGTCGACCGGTCCACCTGGTCGCCCGCACCCGTGTTCCGCGTGCTGAGCGACATCGCCGGCACCTCGCTCGAATCGAGCGAGGGCACCTGGAACCTCGGCATCGGCTTCGTCGCCGTCGTGGATGCGGGATCCGCGGCCGCGATCGCGCAGAGCCTCACCGCCGGCGGGATCGACACCTGGCAGATCGGCACGGTGCGCCTGGACAGTGCCGCCGCCCGCCCGGCCGGAGACTTCGAGCAGGGCGCGAAGGGCGTCGACGGCGGCGCGGTGCGCCTGGTCGGCGCCTATGCGGACGCTGCACGAGCCTGAGCACGACATCAGAGAACGGATGAGCTGAAACCCCTATGTGCGGCATCGTCGGAATGGTCGGGAACAGCCCGGTCAACCAGGACATCTACGACGCGCTCCTGCTCCTGCAACACCGCGGCCAGGACGCGACCGGCATCGCCACGGCCGAGCCGAACGGCGTCATGCACATGGCCAAGGCGCAGGGCATGGTGCGCGAGGCGTTCCGCACCCGCGACATGCGGTCCCTGCTCGGCAACGTCGGCCTCGGCCATGTGCGGTATGCGACCAAGGGCACCGCGTCGAGCGAGGAGGAGGCGCAGCCGTTCTACGTGAACGCGCCCTACGGCATCATCCTCATCCACAACGGCAACCTCACGAACACCCGCGAGCTCACCGAGGACATGGCGCGGCGCGACCGCCGGCACCTGAACTCCTCGAGCGACACCGAGCTGCTGCTGAACGTGCTCGCGCACGAACTGCAGACCACCACCTCGGCGGTCGATCTCGACTCCGCGCGCATCTTCGAGGCGGTCACCCGCACGCACGAGCGCATCGAGGGCGCCTACGCCGTCATCGCGATCATCGCCGGTCATGGCCTGCTCGCGTTCCGGGATCCGTTCGGGATCCGCCCGCTCATCCTCGGCAGGCGCGTGCGCCCGGCATCCGGATCCGCGACCGGGGACGCCGACGAGTGGGTCGTCGCGAGCGAGTCGCTCGTGCTCGAGAACGCCGACTACGAGATCGTGCGCGAGGTCGAGCCCGGCGAGGCGATCTTCATCGCGAACGACGGCACGCTGTACTCCCAGCAGTGCGCGGCGAACCCGCAGCTCACCCCGTGCGCGTTCGAGTACGTCTACCTCGCCCGTCCCGACTCGGTCATGAACGGCATCTCGGTGTACGAGTCGCGGCTGCGCATGGGCGACCGTCTCGCCGACACGATCGCGAAGCACGTGCCGCTCGACGAGATCGACGTGGTCATGCCCATCCCCGATTCCTCCCGACCCGCGGCGATGGAGGTCGCGCGCAAGCTCGGCATCGAGTACCGCGAGGGCTTCTACAAGAACCGCTACGTGGGCCGCACCTTCATCATGCCGGGGCAGGCGGTGCGCAAGAAGAGCGTGCGGCAGAAGCTGAACGCCATGTCGACGGAGTTCAAGGGCAAGAACGTGCTGCTCATCGACGACTCGATCGTGCGCGGCACCACCAGCAAGCAGATCATCCAGATGGCCCGCGACGCCGGTGCGGCCTCGGTGATCTTCGCCTCCGCCGCCCCGCCCATCCGGCACCCGCACGTGTACGGCATCAACATGCCGAGCAAGCACGAGCTCGTCGCGCACGGCCGCACGATCCCGGAGATCGCCGAGGAGCTCGGCGCCGACCGGCTCGTGTACCAGGAGGTCGAGGATCTCAAGGCCGCCATCATCGAGGGATCCGAGATGACCGACCTCGACCTCAGCCCATTCGACGGCCGGTACGTGACCGGAACGGTCACCGACGAGTACCTGGAGTGGCTCGAGGGATCGCAGACCTCGTGACGGGCGGCGAGCGGTGAACGCCCGTCCGCTCTGGCAGGGCCGCACGCTCGCGGTTCTCGGCATCGTGCTCGTGGCGTTCTCGCTGCGCTCCGCCGTCGCCTCGCTCTCCCCGGTCGTGGATCACGTCGCCCGGGACTACCCGATGCCGGCCGCCGTGGTCGGCCTGATCGGCACCGCGCCCCCGGTGTGCTTCGCGCTGTTCGGCCTGCTCACCCCGGTGCTCGAGCGCCGGCTCGGGCTGGAGCGGGTCACGGTGCTCGCGCTCGCCGCGGTGACCGTGGGCCTGATCGCCCGCGGCGTCTCCGTGAACTCGACGACGCTGCTGCTCGCGACCGCGCTGGTGTTCGCCGGCGTGGGGATGGCGAACATCCTCATGCCGCCGCTGGTGAAGAAGTACTTCCCCGACCGGCTCGGCCTCATGATGACGCTGTACACGACGGTGATGGCGTTCTCGACGTTCCTGCCGCCGCTCGTGGCCGTGCCCGTCGCCGACGCCGCGGGCTGGCGGTTCTCACTCGCGATGTGGGCGGTGTTCGCGCTCGCGGGGACGATCCCGTGGGTGCTGATGCTGCTGCGGGAGCGCCGCGGATCCGCACCGGTGCTCGGCGCCGAGGAAGCCGTGCTCGGGCAGGCGGGGCGGGATCCCGAGCACGCGACCTTCGAGGACGCCGCCGCGATCGCCACCGGCCCGATCGTCGTGGCGCCGTCGAACTCCGGCGCGTTCGCGCGGCTCACCCGGATCCCGCTGGCCTGGACGCTCGTGCTCCTGTTCGGCACCTCGGCGAGCATGGCCTATACGGCGTTCGCCTGGCTGCCGTCGATCCTGGTGCAGCATGCGGGGGTCACGGCGCAGGAGGGCGGGTTCCTGCTCTCCGTCTTCGCGTTCACGGGCCTGCCCGCCTCGCTCATCGTGCCCGTGCTGGTCGTGCGGTTCCGCGCCACGGGCGTGCTGTACGTCGTCGGCGCGCTCGGCGCGGCCGTCGGCCTGCTGGGTCTGCTCTTGTGGCCGGTGCCGGCGCTCGTGTGGCTGTGGGTGGTGCTGTACGGCCTCGCCGGCCTGCTCTTCCCGCTGGCGCTGGTGCTGATCAGCATCCGCGCCCGCGAACCCGAGACCGCGGTCGCGCTGAGCGGCTTCGTGCAGAGCCTCGGCTACGTGATCGCGGCAATATTCCCGTTCATCGTCGGTGTCGTGCACACCGCGACCGGCGGCTGGCAGGCACCGCTCGCGGTCCTCATCGCGCTGCTGATCGTCTCGATCCCCGCCGGCGTCTATGCCGGCCGGCACATCACCGTCGAGGCGGCCTGGGAGCGCCGGCACGGCAGGCGCTGGTAGAGCTCACTCCTCGGTCGGGCCGAGCAGCGCGGCCGGGACCAGTCGCAGCGTCGGATCCTCCAGGTGGTCCAGCTCCAGCACCGTGATGGTGTTGGCTCCGGTGCGCGTCACGGGTGCGGGCGCGAACAGCGTGCGCTGCGGACCGGTGCGCCGATAGCGGCCCAGCAGGAATCCGTTGACGAGCGCGTAGCCCTCGCCCCAGCCCGCGGTGTCCAGGAACAGGTCGGAGGGCGCGTCGAGCGCGATCTCGGCCGTCCAGCCCGTGGGGCCCGCGGTGGCGGCGGACGTGCCGTCGCCGGAGCCGGCGGCCTCGAGCTCGGAGGCCACGACGGTGGGGTCGATCGGCGTGGCGGTCCAGGAGCGCAGGGGAGCGCCGTCCAGCTCCGCGCCGCCCATGAGCCCCTTCGGCTCGCCGAGGCGGTGGTCGTAGTTCACGCGCCCCTGCTCCTCGACGAGCACCGTGATCCGGCGCCCGGGCGGGATCCGCAGCGACCGCTCGCCGGCGGTGCGGGAGATCCGGCCGACCGGGATGCCGTCGACCTGGACATGCGCGGCGTCGCGCACTTCGCCGAACACGAGAAGCTGCGGTTCGTCGCCGGGCGGCAGCTCGGCCTCGTAGCGCACGAGCGGGGCGAGCGTGTCGAGCGCCTCGAAGGTGGGCGGATCCGCATGCACCGCGCCACTGGCCGGCGCATCGGTCCAAGCCCCGAGCGGGCGCAGTCGCGCCTCGGCAGCCGGACGGGGCGCGGACGGCGGCACCTCCGCGTCCGGCACCGGCGCGTACTTCGCGATCACGGCGCGGAACGCGTGGAACTTCGCGGTCGGATCTCCGGCCTCGTCGAGCGGGGCGTCGTAGTCGTAGGAGGTGGTGATGGGCAGGTAGCGGCCCTTGTGATTGGCGCCGTTGGTGACGCCGAAGTTGGTGCCGCCGTGGAACATGTAGATGTTGACCGAGGCGCCGGCGGCGAGCAGGCGGTCGAGCTCGGCGGCGGCGTCGTCCGGCGAGGTGGTGTGGTGCACGCCGCTCCACCAGTCGAACCATCCGTCCCAGAACTCGGAGCACATCAGCGGTCCCGTGCTCTGGTGCGCGCGCAGCGTGGCGAGCCTCCGTTCGACGTGCGATCCGAAGGATCCGGTGCGATGCAGCCCGGGGATGCTGCCATCGCGGAGCATCCGGTCCTGCGGCTGATCGACCGTGGTCAGCGGCACGGTGATGCCGCTGGCGCGCGTGATGCGCACGAGTTCGGCGAGATAGGCGGCGTCGTCGCCGTAGGCGCCGTACTCGTTCTCGATCTGCACGAGCACGACCGGACCGCCGTGATCCACCTGGCGGGGAGCGACGATCTCGTACACGCGCCGCAGGAACGCCCCCACCTCGGCGAGGAAGAGGGGGTCGGAGCTGCGCAGCCGGATCCGCTCATCGCGGGTGAGCCAGACCGGGAGACCCCCGTTGTGCCACTCGGCGCAGATGTAGGGGCCCGGTCGCACGATCGCGTCCATGCCCTCCGCGGCGACGAGGTCGAGGAACCGGCCGAGGTCGTTGGCGCCGGTCGCATCCCACGCGCCGCGCCGCGGCTCGTGCGCGTTCCAGGCGACATAGGTCTCGATCGTGTTGAGCCCCATCAGCCGGGCCTTGCGGATCCGGTCCGCCCATTGGTCCGGATGCACGCGGAAGTAGTGGATCGCACCGGACAGGATCCGGTGCGGCTCTGCGTCGCGGAGGAAATCGGTCTCGCCGATCGAGAAGGTGGTCACGGGGATGCTCCCTGGGCGCGCGGGCGCGCTGGACGGATCGGGGAGGGGCGGGCGCCCCTCCCCGATGCGGCGGTTACTTGTTGACGGTGAAGCCCTGGGCGTTGCCGTACTTGACCAGTGCGTCCTGCCAGGCCTTGAGGCCCGCGTTCAGGTCGCTCTTGTTCTGGTACGCCTGGCCGACGGTGTCGCCGAAGATGCTGTTCGCGTAAACCTGGAATGGCAGGTAGCTCCAGCCGCTGCGCACGTCCTTCGAGCCCTGGGTGAGCACCTCGTTGATCTTCTGACCGCCGAAGTACTCCGGGGCGGAGGCGAGGAACGTCGGGTCCTCCAGGTCGGCGGTGGTGGACGGGAATCCGCCCGACTTCAGGAAGACGTCGATCGAGGCCTTGTCGCTGTTCAGCCAGCGCAGGAACGCCGCAGCCAGCGCCGGGTTCTTCGACTGCTTCGTGACAGCCTGGCCGCCGCCGCCGTTCTCGGAGTTCGCCGCGGTGCCGTCGTAGGTCGGCGTCGGCGCGACCCGCCAGTCACCGGAGGCGCTCGCGACGCTCGACTCGAGCACGCCCGGCATCCAGGCGCCGATCACGAGCGAGGCGATCGAACCGTCGCCGAGGCCCTTGTACCACTCGTCCGACCAGCCCGGGGTCGTGGAGAGCAGTCCCTCCTGGGAGAGCTGGTTCCAGACCGAGGTCCACTTCTTGGTGCCCTCGTCGGCCAGGTTGATCGTGACCTTGGTGCCGTCCGTCGTGAACGGCGTGCCTCCGGCCTGCCAGATCATGCTCGTGGCGAAGCCCGAGTCGCCGGTGTCGGCGGTGATGTACTTGGTCGGGTCGGCGGCGTGCAGCTTCTTGGCGGCCGCGACATACTCGTCCCAGGTCTTCGGCACGGCGATGCCGTAGGTGTCGAACACCTTCTTGTTGTAGAACAGCGCCATGGGGCCCGAGTCCTGCGGCAGCCCGACGAGCTTGCCACCGATGTTCACCGAACCCCACGTGGAGGCGCTGTACTTCGACTTCAGATCGGCCATGCCGTACGTCGAGAGATCGACCAGCGAGTCCGAAAGGGCGAACTGCGGCATCGCGTAGTACTCGATCTGCACGACGTCAGGGGCGCCGGATCCCGCCTTGATGGCGTTCTGCAGCTTCGTGTACTCCTCGGTGTTGGTGCCGGCGTTGACGAGCTTGACCTTGACGTTCGGGTAGGTCTTCTCGAACGCGGCGACCTGGGCCTCGGCGCTGGGCGTCCACGACCAGTACGTGATCTCGCCGCCCTTCTTCAGCGCCGCGTCCAGATCCGAGGCGGATCCGGATCCGCCGGACGCGCCTCCGGTGGAGCAGCCGGCCAGGGCGCCGATCGTGGCGATGACGGCGGTCGCCGCGATCAGGGTGCGGCGCACCGTGCGAGTGCGTGCCATGGGTTTCTCCTTCACTTCGTTGTGGTTGCGGTGCAGGGTCGCGTCACTGCTTGACGCTGCCAGCGCTGAGACCCGCCTGCCAGAAACGCTGCAGCAGGAGGAATGCGATGACGATCGGGATGATCGTGAGGACGGACCCCATGATCACGAGGTTGTAGATGGGCTGGGCGCTCACACCCGAGGCCTGCGCCGCCCACTGGTTCAGGCCGACGCTGAGCGGATACCAGGAGGGGTCGCTGAGCATGATGAGCGGCAGGAAGTAGTTGTTCCAGGTCGCGACGACGGTGAACAGGATCACCGTCACGACGCCGGGTGCGAGCAGGCGCAGCGCGATCGTGAAGAAGATCCGGAACTCGCCGGCGCCGTCGATCCTCGCGGCCTCCAGCAGCTCGGCGGGAATGGCGTCCGAGGCGAACACCCACATCAGGTAGAGACCGAACGGGCTGATCAGCGAGGGGATGATCACCGCCCACGGGGTGTTCGTGAGCCCCATCTGGCTGAACAGCAGGAACGTCGGAACCGCGAGAGCCGTACCGGGCACCGCGACCGCACCGAGCACGACGGCGAAGACCGCGCGCCGGCCGGGGAAGCGGTACTTCGCCAGCCCGTACCCGGCGAGCGTGGCGAGCAGCGTCGCGCCGCCCGCGCCGATCACGACGTACAGCACGGTGTTGCCGAGCCAGCGCAGGAAGATGCCGTCGCGATAGGTCAGCGTCTGGACGAGGTTGTCGAGCAAGGCGAAGTCGTTCGAGAACCAGAGCCCGAACGACCCGAACAGGCCTGCCTGGGTCTTGGTCGCGCTGATCAGCAGCCAGGCGAGGGGCACGAGCGTGTACAGGGCGTACAGCACCATGACGAGGAGCAGGAGCTTCGAGCTGCGAGTGCGCGGTCCGCGCGCGGTCGTGACGGCGGTCATGTCAGCGCACCTCCGCCCGAGAGCCGCGCAACTGCACGACGTAGGCGATCACGGCGGTGATCACGCCCATCACGATCGCGATGGTCGCCGCGTAGTTGAACTGCTGACCGGCGAACGACAGGTTGTACGCGTACATGTTCGGCGTGAAGTACGTGGTGATCACGTTCGGCGCCAGGGGCCGCAGGATGTTCGGCTCGTTGAACAGCTGGAAGCTGCCGATGAGGGAGAAGATCGTGGCGATCACGAGCGCGCCGCGGACCGCGGGGATCTTGATCGCCGTGACGATGCGCCACTGCCCCGCGCCGTCGAGGGCGGCTGCCTCGTAGAGGTCGCCGGGGATGGTCTTCAGCGCCGAGTAGAAGATCAGCATGTTGTAGCCCACGAACTCCCAGGTGACGATGTTGCCGATCGACGCGAGGATCCATTCCCGCGCGAACGGGCTGAGTAGTTCGAAGCCGACGAGGTGGTTGATGTTGCCGGCGAGTCCGAACTGATCGCCGTAGATGTAGCCCCACATGAGCACGGCGACCACGGCCGGCACCGCGTAGGGGAGGAAGACCAGGATCCGGAAGAACGATGCGCCGCGCAGGCGACCGCTGTCGATCGCGAGCGCCGCGCCGAGGGCGAGGATCAGCATGATCGGCACCTGCACGACCAGGAACAGCAGCACGCGCCCGAACGACTCCCAGAACTGCGGGTCGGTGAGGGCCGCGACGTAGTTGTCCAGGCCCACGAACGCGTTGCCGCCGATGAGCTGCTGCCGGAACAGGCTCAGGTAGACCGAGTAGACGAGCGGCGCGAGGAACACGAGGGCGAACACGATCAGGAACGGCCCGACGAAGGCCCATCCCCGCCAGTCCGCCCGGTCGCGCCGCGGCGCCCGGTGCTGCAGTGTCGTCATCGACGTTCTCCTCAGGTCGGGATCGGGTCCCTGTATGTCAACGTCAACATACACACATCCGCGCTAATGTGTCAACGTCAACAGAAATGAGGACGGATGAGTGCGAAGGATGAGGCGCGGACCTCGGATCCCGTCGCGTCGGCCGTGCGCCGGCGCGACCCCTCGCTCGAGGACGTCGCCCGGGCGGCGGGCGTCTCCGGCCAGACGGTCTCCCGTGTGGCCAACGCGAAGGGGTACGTCGGAGCGGCGACGCGCGCCAAGGTCGAAGCGGCGATGGCGGAGCTCGGGTACCGGCCCAACAGTGCCGCGCGGGCACTGCGCTCCGGCCGGTTCCGCGCGATCGGCGTGATCATGTTCACCCTCGCGCCGTACGGCAACCACCGCACTCTCGACGCGATCGCCGTGCGCGCCGCGCAGGCGGGGTATGCGCTCACGCTGATCCCGGTGGATCCGGGCAATCTGTCGACAGTCAGCGGCGCCTTCCACCGGCTGGCAGAGCACGCCGTCGACGGGATCATCATCCTCATCGAGGCGCAACAGCTGGACGGATCCGAGATCGAGATCCCGCCGGGTCTCCCGATCGTCGTGATCGACTCGAATCAGCGGTTCTCGCATCCGTTCGTCGACAACGATCAGGCCCTCGGCGCGCGCCAGGCCACCGAGCACCTGCTCGATCTCGGCCACGACACGGTCTGGCATGTGGCGGGGCCGGCGTCGTCCTTCGCGGCGACCCGTCGGCGCGAGGCGTGGAAGGCGGCTCTCGAGGAGCGCGGCCGGACGGTTCCCGAGGTCGCCTGGGGCGACTGGTCCGCCGAGGCGGGGTACGCCGCGGGCCGTGAGCTGGCCGCGCGCGATGAGGTGACCGCCATCTTCGCGGCGAACGACAGCATGGCGATCGGCGTGCTCCACGCCCTGCACGAGGCCGGCCGCAGGGTGCCCGAAGAGGTGAGCGTGGTCGGCTTCGACGACGTCGCCGATGCGGGCCACATCTGGCCCCCGCTCACCACGGTCCGCCAGCGCTTCGAGGACATCGGCGCGCTCGCGGTCGACGCGCTCATCGCCGAGCTCGAGGGCCCGGCGGAGGAAGGCGCGAGCGCCGCAGGGCCCGGCGATCCGCAGCTCATTCCGACCGAGCTGGTGGTGCGGGCGAGCACGGCCGCACCCCGGGACTGATCGACCCTCGCGCGATCAGGATCAGCCGACCAGGACCTCGTCGCCCACGCGGATCGTGCCGCCGATGCCCGCGTCGTCGCCGACGGCGCCGCTCACTCCGGGGAGGATCAGCAGGCGTCCGAGCGTCGGCTCCGCCTGGCCGAAGGATCCGGTGAGCGTCGTGAGCACGCGCGCGTCGCGCTCGCCGGTGTCGGGGTTGGCGTGGGTCGCGAGGCAGCGGACGATCGGCCCGGCCGTCGTGAGCCGCACGCCGCCGATCGTGACATCGCCCTCCCAGTCCAGCTCCTGCCAGGCGTCGACGCCGCCGATCACCACGTTGGATCGGAAGCGGCGGTCGTCGACCTCCTGCGCGAGTGCGGCGCCGAGCGCGGTCACGCTCGCGGCGCTGTGCACGCTGACGAAGCCGCGTGAGCGGTCCTGGAAGCGCGACGTGCTGCCGTCGCCGACGAGCGTCAGCGGCAGCCTGCCGGGTCGTTTCAGGCGCTTGCCGTCGGGGGAGTCCTGCACGAAGGCGGTCACGGCGTCCACGAGTGCCGAGCGTCCGGCGTCGTCCAGGCCGGTCTCGGCCAGGACGGATCCGTCATGCACGATGCGCACCCGCTGCCGTTGCTCGTCGTACGTCAGGCGCAGCGCCGCGAGCGCCGGGAACGACTCCAGCGCGAGCCCCTTCGACTTCGGCCAGTAGTCCAGTCCGTCGCGGTCCTCGGGGCGGGCGGCCTCGGCGAAGCGGAACGCCAGCACGCGGTCACCCGCGATGCGCCCGTCGGCCTGCACGGTCAGCGCGGGCAGCGACTCGGGGGTGAAGCCCTTGATCGGATAGCGGTACAGCGCGACGACATGGGGCATGGACCCCATCCTCGCAGGATCCCGGGGCCACCAACGACGAACCCCGCCACGAGCGGACTCGGGCGGGGTTGGCAGAAGGGCGGACTCAGGCCTTCTCGAGCTCGTCCTCGTCTTCGTCGGTGTACTGATCAGCCCACTTGTCGACGTACTGGTCCTCCTCGGAGGACGGGTGACCCAGCTCGCGCTCCAGCGCGGAGTAGTTCACCGTCGGGCTGTACGACTTCAGTTCGCGAGCGATCTTGGTGTGCTTTGCCTTCTGACGGCCACGGCCCATGCGCGAGACCCCCTTACTGTGAGCAGTGGGCGAAACGGGGCCCGCTGTCTATTTCCGGCACCGGCTCGCGGCCGGTAAGAGTAGCATCCAGGATAGCACGCGGGCCACCTCGCCTCGCCGTGGTGAGCCGTCCGACACACACCTGCGGACCCGGGTCCGCGAGCCGAAGGGATCCCGAGATGAGTGAGAGCGTCGAACACCCCGAGGACGCGCAGATGCAGGACGCGCAGCTGCAGAAGGCGGTGATCGTCGGGCTCCGACCGGGTCAGCCGCCTCGGGTGCTCTCGGAGGCTGTGCGCTTCGCGAAGCTGCTGCAGTCGCCGCTGGTGATCGTGCACGTCGACGTGACCCGCTTCGTGACCTTCGAGGATCCCGACGGGATGGTGCATTCGGCGCCCATCGATCTGAACATCGACGCGGGGGCGGAGGAGTTCGCGGAGCTCCGCGCCGAGGTCGAGCAGGCTCTCACCGGATCAGGCCTGGTGTGGACTGCCCGGCAGCTCGTCGGAGACCCGGCACTCGCGATCAAGCACCTCGCCGGAGCCCTCGACGCGCAGCTCATCGTCGTCGGCACGCGCAACCGAGGCCTGGGAGAGTCGATCCGCGAGTTCTTCACCGGATCCGTCGCCGCACGGCTGTCGCACCGCCAGCAGCGCCCGATCCTGATCGTGCCGCTCGAGGAACCCATCCCCGACGACAAGAAGGATCCCTGGAGCGAGTAGCTCGAGGCGCTCAGGCCTTGAGAGCCGCCAGGGCCCGCGTCACCGCGTGCGCCGCGGCGTCGAGCGCCGAATCCAGATCGGTCACGACCGACGCGGGGAGGGTTCCGCCGCGAGCCACGAACGTGCGCAGGTCGGCACGCACCTGGGCGCGGAACGAGTTGATCGAGGCATCGGCCCTGCGCAGCTCCTCGCGACTGGCGATGCGCTCGTCGGCGCGGGCCGAGGCCTCGCGGTAGGACGACGCCGCCGCGCCGTCGCGCTCCTCGCGGGCGGCGGCGGCCAGATCCGCGCGGAGGCTCTTCATGGCCTCCTGCACGCTCTGGCGCACCTCGTTCGCGATCAGGCGCACGGAGTCGCTCAACCCCGCCTCGATGCCCTGCAGGTCGCCCTCGCGGGCGGCGAGCTCGGCACGGCCGGCGTCGGTGATCGCGTAGATGGTGGTGCGGCCGTCGACGGTCTTGGTGACGAGCCCCTCCTCCTCGAGCTTGGCGAGACGGGGGTAGATCGTGCCGGCGCTGGGCGTGTACGTGCCTCCGGTGCGGTCGGTCAGCGCCTGGATGATGCCGTAGCCGTGCTGGGGCGACTCGGCGAGCAGCGCCAGCAGGTACAGACGGAGATCGCCGTGGGAGAAGACTGCGGGGCTCACAGCAGGTCCTCCCCCTCGGCGGTGAACGACACCGGCGCCTCGGCGGCGTCGCGGCGCAGCACCGTGATGTCGCCGGAGACGGTGTTCACGCGCACGTCGGCGAAGGATCCGGACAGCTCGCCGCGGGATCCGGCGAAGTTCGACGGACCAGAGGATCCGCGCGGGATGCCGTCGATCGTGATCCGGCCACTGAGCGCGCGGGCCACGTAGTTGGCGGCGAGATTCTCGTCCAGCCGCACGGTGGCGTCGCCGGAGACGCTGTTCAGCGCGACGGTGTTGACGTTGCCGGTGGCGTCGATGAGCATCGCGCCGGAGACGCTGTCGACGGTCGCCTTGCGCACCTGCCCGGTCAGCGCGACGCTGCCCGAGACCGTGTTGGCCGTGGCGGTGCCGTCGAGCCCGCGCACCTGCACGTCACCCGACACGGTGTTCACGTTCAGGTCGCCGGAGTGCGTGTCGACGATGAGATCGCCCGACACGGTGTTGAGCCGGGCGTCCTCGGTGAGCCCGGACACCAGCGCGCCGGCGCTGACCACGCCGAGGGTCAGCGCGATGTCGCGGGGCACCGCGACGCTGATCTCGGCCTTAGGGCCGCCCGCGCCGAAGTTGCGGAACACCTCGAGGAAGTTGTCCCAGCCGATCTGCGGGTGGTCGATCTCGATCTGGGTGCCGTCGGATTCGATGCGCAGGTCCTTGACGGTGACGTTGTGCACCTCGATCCGGATGCCCGGTTCGTCGTGCGCGATGACGTCGACCTGTCCGCCGACGAGTCCGATCTTGAGCTTGCTCGCGCGCTCGATGTCGATCACGCGCTCCTGTCCGGGGGCGATGAGCCACTTCTCGGTCATGTCTGTTCTCCTGAATGCGGGGAGGGATCCCGGATCCGCAGATTCGAGATATATCGTGTTCTGAGGATAACACGATATATCTCGAATCTGTCAAGAGAAGTCCGCGAGAAACCAGATTCAGCATGAGACACACGTCCACGACGCGGGTCTCATGCCGGATCTGGTTTCTCACCCGAAGTGCCGCGCGCCCCGAAGCGCCGCGCACTTCCGGGCGTCGGTCAGGTCGTCGGCGGGGTGTGCCAGATCCGGTCGATGTAGTCGCGGATCGACCGGTCGGAGCTGAAGAAGCCGCAGCGGGCGACGTTGAGGATCGCGGAGCGGATCCAGCCGTCCTGGTCGGCGTAGGCGGCGTCGACCCGCTGCTGCACGGCGACGTAGTCGGCGAAGTCGGCGAGCACCATGAAGCGGTCGTCGTAGAGCAGGTTCGACACGATGGGCTCGAACACCGAGCGGTCGCCGCCCGAGAAGGCGCCCGAGGCGATGAGGTCGATCGCGCGGCGCAGCTGCTCGTCGGCCTGGTAGAACGCCGCCGGGTGGTAGCCGGCCCGGCCGAGTGCGTCCACCTCGGGTTCGGTCATGCCGAACAGGAAGAAGTTGTCGTCGCCGACGAGCTCGCGGATCTCGACATTCGCCCCGTCGTCGGTGCCGATCGTGAGCGCGCCGTTCAGCGCGAACTTCATGTTCCCGGTGCCCGACGCCTCCTTGCCGGCGAGCGAGATCTGCTCGCTGAGGTCGGCGGCCGGGATCACGCTCTCCGCGAGGGTGACGTTGTAGTTCGGCGGGAACAGCACCTGCAGCCGTCCCTCGAGGCGGGCGTCGGCGTTGACGACGGATCCGACCGCGTTGATGAGGTGGATGATGCGCTTGGCCATCGCATAGCCCGGGGCCGCCTTGGCCCCGAACAGCACGGTGCGCGGCTGCAGGTCGGCCACGGGGATCCGCCCCGACAGCACGCCCTCGTACTCGCTCACCACGTGCAGCACCTTGAGCAGCTGCCGCTTGTACTCGTGCAGACGCTTGACCATCACGTCGACGAGGTGCCCCTCGCCCACCTGGAAGCCGTCCCTGGCCTGCAGCACGTCGTTCAGCCGGCGCTTGTTCGCGGCCTTCACCTCGGCGAAGGCGGTGCGGAACGCGGTGTCGTCGGCGAGCGGCTCGAGCGCGCGCAGGCGCTCCAGGTCGGTGACCCAGCCGTCGCCGATCGCCTCGGTGATCAGCCCGGAGAGCCCCGGGTTCGCGAGTCGCAGGAACCGCCGAGGGGTGACGCCGTTGGTGACGTTGGTGAACTTGTCCGGGAAGAACTCCGCGAACTCGGGCAGCACCTTGTCGCGCAGCAGCTGCGAGTGCAGCTCGGCGACGCCGTTCACCCGGGATCCGGCGACCGTGGCGAGGTACGCCATCCGCACCGATCGCTCGGGGTGCTCACCGATGATCGACATGTCGCGGATCCGCATCTCGTCGTCGCCGAACTGCGCGCGCACGGCAGCGAGGAACTCCTCGTTGATGCGGTAGATGATCTCGAGATGCCTCGGCAGCAGCCGGCCGAGCAGCTGGACCGACCACACCTCGAGCGCCTCCGGCAGCAGGGTGTGGCAGGTGTATGCGAAGCACTGCTGTGCGATCGCCCAGGCGCCGTCCCAGTCGAGGCCCCGCTCGTCGACGAGCACGCGCAGGAGCTCGGGAACGGCGATCACCGGGTGCGTGTCGTTGAGCTGGAAGATCACGCGCTCGGGGAGGCGGGCCAGGTCGAAGTCCTCGGGGAGGGAATCGAGGAAGTCGGCGATCGAGGCCGCGACGAAGAAGTACTGCTGCTGCAGCCGCAGCTCCTTGCCCTGCGGGGTGGAGTCCTCGGGGTAGAGCACCTTGGAGATGTTCTCGGCGAACGTCTGCGCGCGCACGGCCTGCTCGTAGTCGCCGGAGTTGAAGATGCGCAGGTCGAAGGCGTCGGTGGCCTTGGCCCGCCAGAGCCGCAGCGTGTTCACGCGGGCGTTGCGGTAGCCCGGCACGAGGTAGTCGCAGGGCACCGCGCTGACGTTCCAGCCGGGGATCCAGCGGCTCGTGCCCGCCGCGTCGGTCTCGGTGTGGCCGCCGAAGGAGACCGTCTGCGCCCGCTCCGGGCGGGTCAGCTCCCACGGCGCACCGAGGGTGAGCCAGGCGTCGGGCTGCTCGACCTGCTGGCCGTCCTCGAAGGTCTGCCGGAAGATGCCGTATTCGTAGCGGATCCCGTAGCCGATGCTCGGCACGCCCAGCGTCGCGAGGGAGTCGACGAAGCACGCGGCCAGGCGTCCGAGACCGCCGTTGCCGAGCCCCGGCTCGATCTCCTGCGCGCGCAGTTCGTCGATGTCGACGCCGACGGAGGCCATCGCCGTCGTGGCGATCTCGGTGAGGCCGGCCGCGAGCAGGCCGTTGTCGAGCTGACGGCCCAGCAGGTACTCCGCCGACAGATAGCAGACGGTCTTCGCCTGCAGGTCGTTCTGGCGCACCTCGTCGCGCAGCCGGTCGACCATGAGGTAGTGCCGCACGGTGCGGGCCAGCGCCAGGTACAGGTCGTTCGTGCTGGCGTCGGCGAGTCGCGCGCCGCGATCGAAGCCGAGGTTGCGCTGGAACTGCGCGGCGAACGCCTCGGCGGTCAGCGGCAGCAGGGGAGCGATCGGGAGCGCGGAGTCTGCGGTGGTCACGTCATGACCGTACCGTGCGGGGCCGCGGCGAAGAGTTTCCCGAGATCTCTTGACCTTGACGTAACGTCAACTTCTACCGTGGAGATATCGACGACGGAAGGAGGATCCGATGACCGCACAGGACTGGTCGATCCAGGAGATCGCCCGGCTCGCGGGCACGACGAGCCGCACCCTGCGGCACTACGACGGCATCGGGCTGCTGCCGCCCACGCGCATCGCGTCGAATGGCTACCGGCACTACGACGAGACCGCGCTGGTGCGCCTGCAGCGCATCCTGCTGCTGCGCGAGCTCGGGCTCGGGCTGCCGCAGATCGCGGAGGTCGTCGAGACCGATCCGCGACCGCGGCCCGGCGGCCCCGCCGACGCGACTGCGCTCGAGCGGCACCTCGTGCAGCTGCGCGCGGAGCAGGACAGGCTGGCGCGGCAGATCGCGTCGGTCGAGCACACCATCAACGCACTCAGAGAAGGAGAGGAACTCATGCCAGAGAACATGTTCGACGGCTTCGACCACACCCAGTACAAGGAGGAGGTGGAGACGCGCTGGGGCGAGAAGGCCTACGCCGACAGCGACCGCTGGTGGCGCGGCCTCGGCAAGGATGGCCAGGACGCCTGGAAGGCGACGGTCGCCGAGCTGAACGCATCCTGGATCGCGCTCGCCGAGGCGGGAGCGGATCCGGCGTCCGCCGAGGCCCAGGACGTCGCCCGCCGCCACGTGGGCTGGCTCACCGGGATCCCCGGTACGCCGGCATCCGACGAGCGCGGCGACCGCAAGGGCTACGTGATCGGCCTCGGCGAGATGTACGTGGCGGATCCGCGCTTCGGCGCGAACTACGCCACATCCGCCGACCGTGCGACTGCGGCCTCGGGCGGCACGGCGGGGACGGCGGGTGCGGAGTTCGTGCGTGACGCGCTCCGCATCTACGCCGAGGCGAACCTGTAAGCGCTCGGATCCCCCGAGCCGGTCCGCACTCACGCCGATCCGGCCGCTGTCCCGCTGCGATCACGCGGCCGGGTGCGGGCTGCGGGATAGGCTGGCTCCACCATGGGCATCTCGCGGCGAACCCTGCTCGTCGGCGCCGGAGCCGGCGCCGTCGCCGTCGTCCTCGCGGCCTGCACACCCGAGCCCGCACCGACGCGCACTCCCACGCCGACGCCGTCCACGCCGGGGCCGATCCCCGTCGATGCGGTGCCCGCGCCGACGGCGTTCCTGCGCAGCACCTGGTCGACGGATCCGTACGCCCGGGGCGCGATGAGCTACCTGCCGGTCGGTGCGACACCCCAGCACCGCGCGGATCTCGCGGCGCCGGTTCAGAATCGGGTGTTCCTGGCGGGGGAGACGACGGACCGGGATCACCCGGGCACAGCTCCCGGAGCCATCGCCGACGGCCGACGCGCGGCAGCGGCCGTCATCGCCGCGTCGACCGGCGGCGAACGCATCGCCGTGGTCGGCGCCGGGGTTGCGGGGGCGGCCGCGGCGCGCATGCTCGTGGACGCCGGCCGCACCGTGACCGTGCTCGAGGCGCGCGAGCGCACGGGCGGGCGGATCCAGTCGGTCGTCGACAAGAACTGGCCGATCCCCGCCCAGCTCGGCGCATGGCTCTCCGCGCCGCACGACACCGATGCGCTCGACGGCGTGCTCGCCGCGCAGGGCATCCACCGCGTCTCGTTCGGCACGCCCACCGGGTGGTCGAAGGACGGCGCGGCGCCGAGCGTCGACGCAGGCCCGATCACGAAGGCTGTCGCCCAGGCCGCGAACGCGCCCGGCGACATCGCGCTCGACGCCGCACTCAAGGCTGCCGGTGCGAATCCGGAAGACCCGGCGCTTGCATCAGCGCTCGCCTGGCTGCAGGCGACGACGGGCGTGGACGCTGCGAAGGCCTCCAGCTGGTACCCGCCGGTGTTCGCACCCGACGCGCTCGTCGGCGCCGACGGCGATCTCGGAGTGCTCGTCGACGATGCGCTCAAGGGCGTCAAGGTCACGCTCGCCTCGCCCGTGATCCGGGTGGCCTACGACGCCTCCGGAGTGAGCCTGCGCCTGGGCACGGGGGAGTCGCTGTCGTTCGACCGGGTGATCGTGACCGTGCCGCTGGGTGCGCTGCAGCACAACGCGATCGAGTTCGCGCCGCCGCTGCCGTTCCCGCACCGCACCGCGATCACGGCACTCGGATCCGGGTATGCGGAGACCGTCTGGCTGCGTTTCGACAGCGTGTTCTGGAACGTCGACGCCGACCTCTGGCACGTCGTCGGCGGGGACGGTCCGATCCGCACCTGGCTGAACCTGCAGCCGGTCACCGGCGCACCCGTGCTCGTCGGGCTCGTCGGTGGACCCGAGGCGGAGGCGTTCGCGAAGCTCTCCGACGGCGATGCCGAGGCGACGGCGCGCTCTTCGCTGCGGTACTTCGTCGCCGCGACGGCGAGCCCGAGTCCGAGCCCGACGCCCTGAGCCCTACTCCCTGAGCCGCGGCGTCCTGGTCGCGAGGCCGGAACGCGCTCGCTCAGATCGCGGTGCGCGCGTTCGGGCGCGGTGTCTTCCCTCCACTCAACGACCGGGAGGACCGCGATTCGTGCCGCTCATCGCCGCGCTGGGTGCTCGCTCAACGACCGGGACGGCCGTTACTTCGCCGCGCTCGAGATCAGCTCAACGGCGCCGAGCATGCGCTTCGTCGGGCGGCTCGGCCACGCGGGCTGACGTGTGCAGCCGGCTCAGCCCGATGAGCCCGCAGGCGACCGCCGCGAAGATCAGAAGCGCGATCGCGCTCGTGCCGAACAGCTCGATCGGTCCCGACACCTGCCGCGGATCCAGGAAGTAGTACGGGTACCAGCCGACCAGCCCGCCGCGCCAGATCGTGAAGATGCCCCAGACCACGGGGAAGGCCAGCACGTACGGCACGATCCGCCACGACGCCGTGCGACGGCCCGGACCGAACAGCCACGCGCCGAGCGTCCACACCGGCATGACGAAGTGCAGCACGATGTCCGACCACGGAACCGTGATCGGGATCCCGCGCATCCCCGCCTGCCACACGATCAGCGCGAACGCGAGGCCGGCGGTCGTCGTCCAGCTCAGTACGATCGCGCGCGCCGTGGTGAGCCATCGAGGATCCTCCGGGCTGCGCAGTGCAATGACGCCGGCGATCACGGCGAGCACCACGAACACGATGTTCGACTCGATCGTGAGGTATGCCAGGAAGTTCTGTCCGGCGATCGTCTGCGAGCTCAGCCCCCAGAACAGGCGAGAGACGAGGGCGACGGCGCAGACGGCCGCGGCGAGAAGGCGCGACCAGCCGAAGGCCTTCCTCCACCTCACGCGCGCATCGTCCCCTCGGATCCTCTCCGGCGAGTCTACGGAAACCGGTGCGAGCCGTCCGGACGGGCGGCCTGGCAGGGCGAGCGGTCTCGCCTGGCAGGGGCGCCCGTCCTGTCTGGCACCACACGCTCGCGCGGTCGAAACCTGAGGCCGCGCCTGATAACTGTGCAGCGCTTTCAGGAATCGACAGCGCGAGCGTGTGCGGATCCGCAATCTGCAGCGCTTTCGGCCGGGCATAGGCTGACGGCGTGAACTCCTCGCTCCCGGCCCGTCTCGTGCTGGTCACGGCGGGCGGGGCGATCGGCACCGCGGCGCGGATCGGTCTCGGGCTCGCCCTTCCCGCGCCGGCCACGACCGGGATCGGCACGATCCCCTGGGCGACGCTCATCGCCAATGTCGTCGGCGCGTTCCTCATCGGGGTGCTGGCCGCGCGCCTGCCCGGATCCAGCTCTCGCCGGCTCTTCCTCGGCACCGGGGTGCTCGGCGGCTTCACGACCTACAGCTCGTTCGCGGTCGGCTCGGTGACGCTGTGGCATGCGTCGCCCTGGCTCGCCGCCGGGTACGCGATCGGAAGCCTCGTGGTGGGCCTTGCCGCCGCAGCCCTCGGCCTCGCCATCGCTCGCCCTCGCCGCCCGCACGCGCAGGTGCGCGGATGACGCCGCTGATCTTCGTGCTGGCCGCCCTCGCCGGTGGAGTCGGTGCGGCGCTGCGCTACCTCATCGACCGGCTGGTCGCCCGGCTCGCCGGAACCCGCTACCCGTGGGGCGTGCTGGTCATCAACGTGACTGGATCCTTCGTCCTCGGACTCGTCAGCGGCGGCTTCCCCGGCGCCGCATTCGTCGTCGGCGCAGGCCTCCTCGGCGGATACACCACGTTCAGCACGGCCATGCTCGACACCGTGGCGCTGTGGCGGGACGGATCCTCCCGGGCGGCGGCCTTCAATGCCGTCGGCATGCTGATCCTGGGCGTCGCGGCGGCGGTCGCCGGCCTCGCGCTCGGCGCCGCGATCGCCGGCTGAAGCACCGACGGAACTCGGGCTGAGGTCGTCTCGCTGTGAGTGCGACGATCAGCACACGATGTGACGATCAGCACACGGATCCGCGTCGCCACGTGTGCGGATCGTCACATGCTGTGCGGATCGTCACATCATGGACGGAGAACGCGACGGTCCTGATCGCGGCGGATCCGCTCAGTCGCGCACCCGCACGGACAGGCAGGTCACGCAGCCCTCGAGCTTCTCGAACTCGCTGATCGGCGTCTCGAGCACGGTGAGTCCGCGGTCGCGGAACAGCTGCGCGCTCTGCGGTGCGTCGGACGACATCAGCACCGTGTTCTCGTCGAGCACGACCACGGCCGTGCCGTGCTCCTCCGGCACAGCGAGGAACTTCGGGTAGATCGAGGGGTCGTCCACGAGCGGCGGGTAGCCGATCACGGTGCCGTCGGGGAGCGCGGTGACGCCGCTCTTCAGGTGCAGCACCCTGGTGACCTCGACCGGGACTACGGTCCAGCCGCGCGGAGCGAGCAGCGCGTCCATCTGGCGGATGCCCTCGACATTCGTGCGCAGGGTCTGCCCGACATAGACGGTGCGGCCGACCTTGAGCACATCGCCGCCGTCGAGAGTCCCCGGGTCTTCGATCGCCGCGAAGGGGATCCCCGCCCGCTCCAGGGCCGTGCGGGTCGTGTCGATCTCGCCGCGTCGTGAATCGGCGCCGGGGCGGGTCAGCAGCGCGAGGTCGCCGAACATGACCACGGTGTCCTCGACGAACACCCCGTCGGCGTGCGCGTCGTCGGGCTCGATGTCGATCACGTCCCAGCCGAGCGACCGGTACACGTCGACATACGCCTCCCACTGGCGCTGCGCGAGCTGCGGATCCACGGGCACCCGCTCGAGGTGGGTGAGCTCGCCTTCTGCGAGGCGGGGCGAGGGGCGACGGACGAGCAGGCGGGACATGTTCCCAGGGTAGACGCGCGCCAGGGCGGCCGAAACGGGGGAGCGCGCGTGACGCTGTTCGTCTGCGCTCCACGTCGCCGACATCGGATGCAATGCTCCGGGTGTCTACGATGAGCACGTGTCCATCCTCGCCGCGCTGAGCCTGCGCAATCGAGCGCTGATCGCGCTCATCACGATCGTCGCCGCCGTGTTCGGCGGCCTCGCGCTCACGAACCTCAAGCAGGAGCTGATCCCCTCGATCGAGTTCCCGCAGCTCGCGATCGTCGCAAGCTACCCGGGTGCGTCCCCCGAGGTGGTCGAGCACGACGTGTCGACGCCGATCGAGACCGCGATCCAGGGGGTTCCGGGGCTCGACACGTCGACGGCCACGAGCACGACGAACTCGTCGGTGATCCAGGCGTCGTTCACCTACGGCACGAACCTCGCCACCGCCGAGCAGAAGATCAACCAGGCGATCGGGCGCATCAAGTCCCAGCTGCCCGACGGGGTGGATCCGCAGGTGATCACGGCCTCGATCGATGACTTCCCGGTGATCCAGCTCGCGGTCACGGGATACTCCGACGCGGAGAGCGCGCAGCGCATCCTCACCAACACGGTCATCCCCAAGATCGAGCAGCAGAAGGGCGTGAACGCGGCCTCGCTCGTCGGCGCGCAGGGCAAGCGGGTCACGATCACGCCGGACAGCGCCGCGCTCGCCGCGGCCGGACTCTCCTCCTCCGCGATCAAGGACGCCCTGCAGCAGAACGGCACGCTGTTCCCGGGCGGCTCGGTCACGGAGGGCGACAAGACCCTCACCGTGCAGACGGGAGACAAGCTCACCAGCGTCGAGCAGATCCAGGCCATCCCGCTCATCCCGTCCGCGACCGGTGTGACGATCCCCGGGGCGCCCGCCCCCGCGCCGACCACGATCGGCGCGGTCGCGAAGGTCGCGATCGACGGGGATCCGATCACCTCGATCTCCCGCGTCGACGGCAAGGCGGCACTCACGATCGCGGTCACCAAGCTGCCGTCGGCGAACACCGTCGACGTGTCGAAGGCCGTCACCGCGCTCCTGCCGGAGATGAAGAAGGACCTGCCCGGCGCGACCTTCACGACCGTCTTCGATCAGGCGCCGTTCATCCAGCAGTCGATCGACTCGCTCGCGCAGGAGGGCCTGCTCGGCCTCGTGTTCGCGGTGATCGTGATCCTCATCTTCCTGCTCTCGGTGCGCTCGACGCTCGTCACGGCGATCTCGATCCCGACCAGCGTGCTGATCACCTTCATCGGCATCCAGACCTTCGGCTACTCGCTGAACATCCTCACCCTCGGCGCGCTCACGATCGCGATCGGCCGCGTCGTCGACGACTCGATCGTCGTGATCGAGAACATCAAGCGGCACTACGTCGCCGGATCCGACAAGAAGACGGCGATCCTGCTCGCCGTGCGCGAGGTCGCCACCGCGGTCACGGCCTCGACGGTCACCACCGTGGCGGTGTTCCTGCCGATCGCGTTCGTCGGCGACATGACGGGAGAGCTGTTCCGCCCGTTCGCGCTCACCGTGACGATCGCCATGCTCGCATCGCTGTTCGTCGCGCTCACGATCGTGCCGGTGCTGGCCTACTGGTTCCTCCGCCCGGGCAAACAGCTGCTCGATGCGCAGGGTGCGCCGATCGACCCCGAGCACCCCGATGCGCCGCCGTCGCGGCTGCAGAGGGCGTACCTGCCGATTCTGCGCTGGACGCTGCGGCACTCCTGGACGACGCTCGCGCTCGCCGTGGTCGTGCTCATCGTGACGATGGCGGCCGCGCCTCTCATGAAGGTGAACTTCCTCGGATCCAGCGGGCAGAACACCTTCACCATGACCCAGTCGCTCGGCGCGTCGCCGAGTCTCGACGCCGAGGACGCCGCCGCGCAGAAGGTCGAGGAGGCGATCAAGGACATTCACGGGATCAGTACCGTGCAGGTGTCGATCGGATCCAGCGGATCCGCCCTGCGCGACGCATTCTCCGGCGGTGGCGCCGGCATCACCTACTCGATCACCACGGATCCGTCTGCGAATCAGGAGACGGTGCAGGCCGACGTGCGCGCGGCGGTGAAGAAGCTCGACGGCGTCGGCGACATCACGATCGCCGCCTCGCAGGGGTTCGGGTCGTCCGACATCCAGGTGAAGGTCACCGCGCCGGACGAGAAGACCCTGAACGACGCGAGCGACGCGCTCGTCACGAAGCTGAAGACGCTGTCGACCGGATCCGGCGCGACCGTGAACCAGGTCACGAGCAACCTCTCCGCCTCGCTGCCGTACATCGCGGTGCAGGTCGATCGCGACGCCGCCGCGAAGGCGGGGCTGAGCGAGGTCGCGGTCGGCGGGATCGTGTCGCAGGCGATGCGGCCGCAGCAGGTCGGATCCGTGGAGATCGACGGATCCTCGCTCACCGTCTACGTGCAGTCGGCCAATCCGCCGACCACCGTCGACGAGCTCAAGGCCCTCACCGTGCCGACCAGGGCAGGACTCGTTCCGCTCAGCCAGATCGCGACCGTGCAGCAGAGCGAGAGCCCGGCCTCGGTCACCACGCAGCGCGGTCAGCGCACCGCGACGGTGTCGGCCACGCCCAAGGGCAACGACCTCGCCTCCGCGAGCGCGGCGGTGTCGAAGGCGATCGCCGACGTGAAGCTCCCGGCCGGGGCGAACGCGTCACTGGGCGGCGTCGTGACGCAGCAACAGGACGCCTTCGGTCAGCTCGGGCTCGCGATGCTCGCGGCGATCCTCATCGTCTACATCGTGATGGTGGCGACCTTCAAGTCGCTGCGTCAGCCGATCCTGCTACTGAGCTCGGTGCCGTTCGCGGCCACCGGTGCCATCGTGCTGCAGATCGTCACCGGCGTGCCGCTCGGCGTCGCCTCGCTCATCGGCGTGCTGATGCTCATCGGCATCGTGGTGACGAACGCGATCGTGCTCGTGGATCTGGTGAACCAGTACCGGGAGAAGGGCATGGACGCGCACGCCGCGACCCTCGCCGGGGGATCGAGGCGACTGCGCCCGATCCTGATGACGGCGCTCGCGACGATCTTCGCGCTCACCCCGATGGCGCTCGGCATCACCGGCCACGGCGGGTTCATCTCGCAGCCGCTGGCGATCGTCGTCATCGGCGGGCTCGTGTCGTCAACCGTGCTGACCCTGCTCGTGCTCCCGACGCTGTACAACCTCGTCGAGGGTGCGAAGGAGCGCCGGGCGGCCAAGCGCGCGGCGAGGGGCGGGGGATCGACGGACGGTACGGGCACCTCGGATCCGGATGCCCCCGCGGCACCGGAAGCGCCGTCGGGCGCCGCGGAATCGGCGACGGAGGCTGCGGCGACATCCACCTCGCAGCTGTCGGCGATCGCCGCGGCCTATGCGGAGGGTGCGGATGCGGCAGAGCACCATCCGACCCGGCGCGAGCTGCGCGAGCACACGGAAGGTCCCGCCGCTCCCGAGCGCTGACATCCGAGCGCACCGTGACCGGGGATCGCCATCCACGCTCGCGCTGTCGAAACCTGACGACGCGGCAGATAGACACGCAGCGCCGCCAGGAAACGACAGCGCGAGCGTGCCCGCAGTCAGGAAAAGGGCGCGGTCTCAGTCCAGCTCGTGCTCGTACACGGCGGTCGTGAGCGTCGTGCCGTTGAGATCGAGGTACAGCATGCGCTCGGTGACGGTCATGATGACCGTGTTGCGGCGTTCGAGCAGCGGCACGGCCTGCTCGATGAAGCCGGGGTCGAAGCTGTAGACCCGGATCTGCTCCGAGCGATGGATCCGCTTGCCCGCCCACGGCGCGATCACCTTGACCGGGTCACGATGCGTGTAGACGACCGTGCGGTCGGCCAGCCGCGAGCCGTGGTGCAGCCGTTCCGCGTCCGGGGCGCCGACCTCGATCCAGGCGGTGAGACGCCCGGTCAGATCCCGCACGACGACCGCGGGCTCCTCCGCCTGTGAGATCCCGTCACTGAACGCGATGCCCTCGGCGAACTCGAGGCCGTACGCCAGCAGCCGGGTCAGCATGTACGCGTCGGTCTCGGAGGGGTGCCGCGCGACGCGCAGCGAGTACTCCTCGTAGACGCCGCGGTCGGTGTCCGCCAGCTGCACGTCGAAGGTGTGGATCGTCGCCCCGATAGCCATAGGGGTCAACCCTACGGGGTGCTGAGACCTCGTCCCAGCGCCGTCGCCACGGCGGCGAAGATCGCGTCGGCCGGTGTCAGACCGCTCGCCGTCGGATGGTCGCCGTTGACCTCGACCACCACGGTCGTGTCGGTGCGGGTGTCGTACGACAGCGAGGTGTTGTAGCCGGGCACCTGGCCGTTGTGCCCGATCCACCCCTGGGCGCAGCTCATCCCGATGCCGTAGCCCCCTGAGCCGGGGAAGGACGTCAGTCGGGTGATCTGCACGTCGCGGGAGAGCAGGCCCTGTCCGGTGCCGAGTGCGCGGCCGTAGGTGAGAAGGTCCTCGACGCGGCTGACGATCTCGCCGGAGGCGCCGGCCTGGGACACGTTCCAGGCGGTGGAGTCGCGCGTCGGGGCGTCCCCGCTGATGGCGCCATCGACGATCCCGAGGTTGGTGTAGCCGTGCGCGTGCGGTTCTGGCAGCACGGCAGAGCCCACCGGGTATGAGCTGTCCTTCATCCGCAGCGGATCGAAGATCCGCTTCTGCAGCTCCTCGGCGAGGTTGTGCCGCGTGACCTTCTCGATGACCTCGCCGAGCAGCACGGTGTTGGTGTTGGAGTAGTGGAACGCGGCGCCGGGTGCTGAGGTGGGCGGCATCGCGAACGCCGTGGCCAGGCGTTGGTCGACGGTCCAGATGATGCTGAAGTCGGTGAGGTAGAGCTTCATGAACTCCAGGTCATCCGTGTAATTGGCGATACCGCTGGTCATGTTCGCCAGTTCCAGGAGCGTGATGTCGGATCCGTTCGGCACATTCGGCACGTAGGTGCTGATCGGATCGCTCAGCGACAGCTTCTTCTCCGCGGCCAGCTGCATGATCATGGTCGCCGTGAACGTCTTCGTGACCGAGCCGATGCGGTGGTAGACGTCGGTGGTCATCGGCTCGTCCGTCGCCGTGTTCGCGACGCCGTACGCGCTCATCCAGGTGCCCTTCGGGGAGCGCACCGCGACCACAGCGCCCGGCACGCCCGCCGTCGCGAAGGCCGCGGCGGCGGCGGCCTCGAGCGGGGTGGACTGCGCGTCGGGCAGTTTCCCGACGGCGGCCTTGCTCTGTGTGCGATCGACCACGGCTCCCGGATCGGGCACGCAGGCCGACGGATCGATCGCGGCGGATGTCGACGCGGATGACGACGCGGCGGGTGTGGACGGCGGCGTCGCGCCCGTGGCTGTGCACCCGGTCACGGTGATCAGCGCGCACACCAGCACCACCAGGCCACGCGATCGCGCGCGTCGGCGGATCCGCCTTTCCGGCGCGCGCGTGTGCTGCGAATCGACCATGGGAGCGGACCACCCCTCAGCGCGGAGCGCCGCACCCAGCACAGCGCCTGTTGTGCACACTGTAGAGCGAGCGCCCCACCGTGTCGATGGTCGAAGGCGTTCCCGTGACCCGGCCCCGTCCGCGGGTATCGCCGCCGCGGCACAGGTCAGTGGTCGCGGCGCCCGCTCAGCTGGCCGAGCAGGTGGTCCAGGATCGGATCCAGCACGGCGAGTCCGTCGCGCACGCCACCGCGGGATCCGGGCAGGTTCATCACGACGGTGCGGCCCGCGACCCCGGCCACACCCCGTGTGAGCAGCGCCATCGGCGTGGACGCGAGCCCGCGCCGACGCAGCTCCTCGATGAGACCCGGGATCTCGCGGTCGAGCACCCGCGCCGTCGCCTCGGGCGTGCGGTCGTCGGGGCTGAGGCCGGTGCCGCCGGTGGTCAGCACCACGTCCGGCCCGCTCGCGAGGGCTTCGCTGAGCGCCGCGGCCACGGAGGCGTCGGGCACGACCACCGGATCCGCGACCGCGAATCCGCGGGCGTCGAGCCAGTCGCGGATGAGCGGCCCGGTCTCATCGGCGTACACCCCGGCGGCGGCCCTGGTCGAGACGACCAGTACGACCGCGGTGCGGGGTGCGCGAAGCGGATCCGCGTCGGCACTCATTCGGCGACCCAGTCGCCGCTCTTGCCGCCCGACTTCGCGAGCACGCGGATGTCGCCGATCACGGCGTGCTTGTCGACGGCCTTGATCATGTCGTAGAGCGTGAGCGCGGCGACGCTCGCCGCGGTGAGCGCCTCCATCTCCACGCCCGTGACGCCCTTCGTGACCGCCGTCGCGAGGATCCGCACCCGATCGCCCTCCGGGACGAGATCGATCTCGACCCTGCTCAGCGGCAGCGGGTGGCAGAGCGGGATGAGCGCCGAGGTCTGCTTGGCCCCCATGATCCCGGCGATGCGCGCGGTGCCGAGCGCCTCGCCCTTGGGCAGCGTGCCGTCGGCGATCTGCGCCACCACCTCCGCGGTGGTCTGCAGCACGGCCTGCGCGCGGGCCTCGCGCCGCGTGACGGCCTTGTCGGTCACATCGACCATGTGCGCGGATCCGTCGGCCCGCAGGTGCGTCAGCTCGCTCATCGCGTCTCCCGTTCATGCCGGCGGCGCCGGCGTCTCGTCTCAGCCGCCGGCGAAGGGCGGCAGGATGTCGACGGTCGTGCCGAGGGGGCGGGCGTCGTCGCGGCTGACCGTGCCGTCGACGAGGAAGGACCCGGACTTCAGCACCTTCGCCATCGGGGCGCCGTAGCGGGCGAGCAGCTCCGCGCGCAGGGCACCCAGCGTCGCCTCGACGCTCAGCTGCTCCTCGTCGCGGCCTGCGGCCTCGGCAGCGGCGGCGAAGTACCGCACAGTGATGGTGCCCATGTTCTCAATCCCGTCCACATCGCGGAATACAGATCCCGCTGAATGGAATATACCCGGCCTTGCCGGGGGTTCCCGGCCGTACACTCGATCCTATGGTCGCCCTCGTCGAGCCGGGGCCGGAACTGAGCCCCGACCGCATCGCCCGGTACAGCCGGCAGCTCATGCTGCCCGGTTTCGGCGAGAGCGCGCAGCGCCGCCTCGCCGCCTCCCGCGTACTGGTGATCGGCGCCGGCGGACTGGGCAGCGCCCTCGTGCCGGCGCTGGCCGGCAACGGCGTCGGCACCATCGGCATCATCGACGACGACACCGTCGAGCTGAGCAACCTGCACCGTCAGCTGAGCCACGGCGTCGCCGACCTCGGCCGGGCCAAGGTCGACTCCCTCGCCGACACGGTCGCGGCGATCGATCCCGACATCGTGGTGCATCGGATCCGCGAACGCGCGACCGCCGAGACCCTGCCCGCGCTGCTGGCCGACTACGACCTGCTCGTCGACGGCAGCGACAACTTCCCCACCCGCTACCTCGCCGACGACGCCGCGCGCCTGGCCGGAAAGCCCCTGGTCTGGGGGTCCATCCTGCGCTTCCAGGGGCAGGTCGGCGTCGCCATGCCCGAGGTCGGCTTCCGCGATCTCTTCCCCGCCCCTCCCGACGCGAGCGAGGTGCTCTCCTGCGAGCTCGGCGGGGTGCTCGCGAGCCTGTGCACCGCGATCGGATCGTTCCTGGCGACCGAGGTCGTGAAGCTCATCACCGGCATCGGCGAGCCGCTCATCGGCCGCGTGCTGTTCTACGACGCGCTCACCGCGCGCACCCGCGAGATCGCGTACGAGCGGGCCGCCGATGCGGATCCGGTGACCGCTCTCGTCGACTACGAGCTGTTCTGCGGCACGGCCGCGTCCGATTCCGAGCCGAGCCTGTCCGCCGCCGAGCTGCTCCGGCTCGCCCGGGAGAGCGACGTGCGGCTCGTCGACGTGCGCGAGCCGCACGAGGTGGCGCTCCGGGGAATCCCCGGCGCCGAGGCGCTGCCGCTCGCGGTGCTCGAAGACGGACAGGATCCGGTTGCCGGCGACGGCGAACTCGTCGTGTTCTGCGAGCAGGATCCGCGTTCGCGCCGCGCCGTGCGGGCACTGCGCGCGCGCGGCATCGACGCCCGCTACCTCGTGGGCGGGATCAGAGCGTACGCCGCAGTCGGCGGCAGGACGGAGAGCCTGTGAGCGAGCGGGCGATCATCAGCGACCAGCCGCTGGACGAGGCGGTCATCCGCGCGGCCGTGGGCGACGCCGCGCACGGGGCGACCGTGATGTTCTGCGGCATCGTGCGCGACCACGACGGCGGGCAGGCGGTGAGGGCGCTCGACTACCGCGCACACCCCGACGCGGAGCGTTTCCTGGAGGAGATCGTGGCCCGGATCGGTGCCGAGACGGGACTCCCGGTTGCGGCCGCGCACCGGGTGGGCGACCTGCGGATCGGCGACGTCGCGCTGTTCGCCGCCGCGTCGGCCGGGCATCGCAAGGAGGCGTTCGAGGCCTGCGAGCTGCTCGTCGAGGAGATCAAGCGCGGTGTCCCGATCTGGAAGCGCCAGCACTACGCCGACGGCGTCTCGGAGTGGGTCGGGCTGTAACGAGTCTGGCTGCTCCCGTCGCGTCTGGCTGCTCCCGTCGCGAAATCTGCCGCTGGTCGGGCAGATGAGCGGCGTTTTCTGCGACGGGAGCGGATCCTGGGGTCGTGTTTGGTTCCCGTCGCAAAAAGTGCCGATCTGACGGCGCGGGAGCCGCGTTTTCTGCGACGGGAGCGGATCCGGCCTCGTTCCCGTCGCGAAAGGTGCGGGCTCAGCCCCCGATGTAGCTCATCTCGATGCGGGCGCGGTCGGCGCGCAGCTCGGGAGTGAGGCTCGATCGGATCTCGCTGTAGCGGTCGTCGCGCACGCCCCAGATGTCCGCCAGCGTCGCCGTGAGCTCGGCGTCGGTGGCCCCGCCGCGCACGAGCGCACGCAGGTCGTGGCCCTCGCTCGCGAACAGGCACGTGAACAGGCGCCCCTCCGTCGACAGCCGCGCGCGGCTGCAGGATCCGCAGAACGCGTTCGTGACCGAGGAGATCACGCCGATCTCGCCGGATCCGTCCACGTACCGCCAGCGCTTCGCGGTCTCTCCGGGGGCGGTCGGCGCCAGCGGTTCGAGCGGGAACCGCGCATGGATCTGCGCCACGATCTCAGCCGAGGGAACGACCTCGTCGAGGCTCCACCCGTTCGTCGCGCCGACGTCCATGTACTCGATGAAGCGCAGCACATGTCCGGTGCCGCGGAAGTGCTCGGCCAGGCTCAGGATCTCGCCGTCGTTGAGTCCGCGCTTCACGACGGTGTTGAGCTTGACCGGCAGACCGGCGTCGCGGGCGGCGTCGATGCCGGCGAGCACGCGGCGCACCGGGAACTGCACGTCGTTCATGCGGCGGAACAGCGCATCGTCGAGCGAATCGATCGAGACCGTCACGCGATCGACACCGGCGGCCTTCAGCGCCTCGGCCTTGACGGCGAGGGCGGATCCGTTCGTCGTGAGCGCGATCTCCGGCTTGTCGCCGTCGAGCGTGCGGAGCGCGGCGAGCCGGGCGACCAGATCCTCGACGCCGCGCCGCAGCAGCGGTTCTCCGCCGGTCAGACGGAGTTTCCGCACGCCGTTGGCGAGGGCGGCGCGGGAGATGCGCTCGATCTCCTCGAACGTGAGCAGTTCATGCCGTTCCAGGAATGCATAGTCGCGACCGAACACCTCGCGCGGCATGCAGTACACGCAGCGGAAGTTGCAGCGATCGGTGACCGAGATCCGCAGATCGTGCAGAGGGCGCCGACGGGCGTCGAGCACACCGGTCGACGGCAGCCGCCGTGCGCCCGCACGGGCGGCACCGGCGGAGTGCGACTCCGGCGCGATCGTCATCGGTCAGCCCCCTTTCGAGTGGCCACGGTAGCACCGTCGCGTGGGTCCGGGATCCGTGCGAGGCGGGGATAACAGGTCGGACACCCGGCGGCGGGGGTTCCTCGGGGAGGTGTCCCGGGTGCGTTCTTCCGGTCGATCAGCCGCTCAGCGCACCCCGCGGATCGAGACGTCGGCCGGGTCGAGGTCGAAGCGCACCCGGAGCCCGATCTGCAGACCGAGGGCGACCGCGTGGGTCGAGGGGCAGTCGACGGCGACCTCGGGCTGCTCGGCGGTGCGCAGGCGCAGGCCGCCGGCGATCGGATCCAGCTCCGCGACCGTACCCGACCACGTTCCGAACCCGCCTGAACCCTCCGCACCGGCTCCACCGCCCGCACCGTCGGCCGAGACCCGCACCGAGCCCGGCGCGAACACGACGCTGCCCGCCTCACCGACGGCGAGCGCTTCGCCATGTCCGCGCAGCGTGAGCCCCGCGGCCCGCACGGTCCCGTCGCCGTCGCCGACGGCGTCCAGCCGGTTCACCCCGGACAGCGCCGCCACGAACTCCGACGGCGGATGTCCGAGCACCTCGGCGGTGCGGCCGCTGTGCACGACGGATCCGCCCTGCATCACCAGTGTGCGGGCGGCGAGGATCAGCGCGTCCATCGGGTCGTGCGTGACGAGCACGATGGGGATCGGACGATCGCCGGCGCCGACCTGCGCCGCGATCAGCCGCCGCGCCTGCGCGGCGGAGGGCGCGTCGAGGGCGGCGAACGGCTCGTCCAGCAGCAGCGCATCGGGCTCGGCGGCGAGCGCCCGGGCGATCGCGACGCGCTGCTGCTGCCCGCCGGACAGCTCCGCCGGGCGCCGCCCCGCGTACTCGGCGAGCCCCACCTCGGTGAGGCGTCGCTCCGCCCGCTCCCGGGCCTGGGCGCGCGGAACGCCCTGCGCGCGGGGGCCGAACGCCACGTTCTCGCGCACGGAGAGGTGCGGGAACAGCAGCGGTCGCTGCCCGAGCAGCGCGAGGCGGCGCTTCGCCGGCGGCACGTGCACGCCGCGCGTGGCGCCCGGGCCCGCAGGAGCGTCGAGCACCCGGTCGCCGACCACGACGGAACCGGCGGCGGGCAGGAGGCCCGCGATCGCGTGCAGCAGGGTCGACTTGCCGGATCCGTTCGGCCCGATCACCGCGAGGATCTCGCCCGGCTCCGCCTCGAAGGCCGCGTCGAGTGCGAACGCACCCCGGTGCAGTCGCAGATCGACCTTCATCGCACGGCCCCCGCCCGCCAGCCGCGCACGAGCACGAGCACGGCGATCGCGACGAGGATGAGCATGAGCGACAGCGCGATCGCGGTGTCCTCCTCGACGCCCGCGCCGTTGAACGCGGTGTAGATCGCGAGCGGCATCGTGCGGGTGATCCCGGCCGCGTTGCCGGCGAACAGCGCCGTCGCGCCGAACTCGCCGAGTGCACGGGCGAAGCACAGCACGGTGCCGGCGACGAGCCCGGGCGCGGCGAGCGGCAGCGTCACCCGGCGGAACACGGTGAACCGGCTCGCGCCGAGTCCGGCGGCGACGCGCTCGTGCTCGGTGCCGGTCGCGCGCAGCGCGCCCTCGATCGAGATCACGAGGAACGGCAGCGCGACGAACGACTGCGCGATGACGACCGCCGCGGTCGTGAACGGGATCTGGATCCCGGCGACGGAGAGCGCGCCGCCGAGCAGTCCGTTGCGGCCGAGGAGCGCCAGCAGCGCGATGCCGCCGACGAGCGGGGGCAGCACGAGGGGGAGCGTGGTGAGCGTGCGCAGCACCGAGGCCAGCCAGCCGGGGCTGCGCGCGATGGCGACCGCGAGCGGCACGCCGAGCACCGCGCAGATGGCGGTCGCGACGGTCGCGGTCCAGAGCGAGAGCCCGAGCGCCTGGAGCGCCGCGGGCGAGGTGATGGCGGCGGGGACCGCCGCCCAGTCCAGCCGCACGAGCAGTGCGACGAACGGCAGCACGAGCAGTGCGACCGCGATGCCCGCGGGGATCAGCAGCCAGGCAGGGAGGGCGCCGTCACCGCGCGCGGCATTCGCCGTGACCGACGATGCCGCGCGCGGATCCGCCCCTTCCCCCGTCATTCGCTGCCGAAACCGAGGTCCGTGAGGACCTTCTGCCCCGCCTTCGACAGGACGAACGCCTGGAACGCCGCCGCGGCGGCGCTGTTCTTCGATGCCTTCAGCACGGTGATCGGGTACTTGTTCACAGCCTTGTCGGCGTTCGCGATCCTCACCCCGGTGACGGCGGATCCGGCGGCGGTCACATCCGTCGTGTAGACGAGGCCGGCGTCGGCCTCGCCGGCCTTGACCTTGGCGAGCACCGCGGTGACGTTCTGCTCCTCGCTCGCGGGGGTGAGCGTGACGCCGTCGGCGTCAAGCAGCGTCTTCGCCGCGCTGCCGCACGGCACGGCCGGGGCGCACAGCACGACCTTGAGGGCCGGGTCGGCGAGAGAGGCCAGATCCTTGATCTTGCGCGGGTTGCCCGGGGCGACCGCGATCTGCAGCACGTTGGTCGTGAAGACCGGAGCGTCGCCGGCGAGTCCCGCCTGGGTGACCTTGTCCATGTTCTTCTGGTCGGCCGAGGCGAACACGTCCACGGCCGCACCCGCGGTGATCTGGGTCGCGAGCGTGGAGGATCCGTCATAGGTGATCGGATTCACATGCACGCCGGGGTTCGCGGCCTCGAAATCGGCGCTGATCGTGTCGAAGGCCTTGCTGAGCGACGCGGCGGCGAACACGGTCAGCTCGCCGCTCAGCGCGGCGTGCGACGCCGCCGAGGTCGGGACGGCCGCCGGGGTGCTGCTGCCCGCGCAGGCGGTCAGGGTGAGGGCCGCGGCGAGGGCGGTCGCGGCGAGGGCGGGAAGGCGCAGCCGCATGCCCTGGGTCATGACGACGTCCTCTCGGTCTCGATGATCATCATGGTGGCCTTGGTGACGGCGGTGGCCTTGCTGCCGACTTCGAGGTCGAGCTCGCGGGCAGCCTCCGCCGACATCAGCGACACGACGCGGTGCGGGCCGCTCTGCAGCTCGATCTGGGCCATCAGGCCGTCGATGTGCACGGCGGTGACGAGCCCGACGAAGCGGTTGCGGGCACTGCGCAGCATGTCGTCCGGATCCGGTTCGCCGGCGAGCGACTGGGCGCGCTCGGCGAGTTCGGCGCCGGGGACGACCTGGTGTCCGCTGGCGTCGACGGACACGGTGAGGATGCCGTCGGCGGCCCAGCGGCGGACGGTGTCGTCACTGACCCCAAGCAGGCTCGCGGCCTCTCGGATCCGAAAATGCGTCATGAAACTGACGATAGCGCCGCAGGTGCGGAACAAACAAGTCGGCTATCGCGATGTGGAAGTGGTATTCCAAAAAAGTTCTCGACGGATGGCGATCCGGTTGTTACAGTCGGTCCCAGCCCGAGATCGCAAAAGCCGTCTCAGGCGGGATGACAACCTAGCGGTTCGACGTACTTATCTCGAGGAAGGGCCCGACGAAGGGCCCGACCGGAAGCCGTATCACTGCGACGACAGCAAGGAAGCTCTCCATGAACAGCACCTCTGTGCCCGCCCACAGCAGCGCGTCTTCATCCGCTGCTGCGACCACGCCGGCCGAGTATCTCGCGCAGGCCGTCGCCCTCGCCACGGACAACGTCCGAAACGCCGGAGGTCCGTTCGGCGCCATCATCGTCTCGGCCGACGGCCGGGTCTTCGAGGGCGTCAACCGGGTCACCGCGAATCTCGATCCGTCGGCGCACGCCGAGGTGACCGCGATCCGCAACGCGTGCCAGCAGCTCGGCACGTTCGACCTCTCCGGCGCCACCCTCTACACGAGCTGCGAGCCGTGCCCGATGTGCCTCGCCACATCGCTGTGGGCGCGCATCGACCGCGTCTACTTCGCGGCGAACCGCGACGACGCCGCCGATGCCGGCTTCGACGATGCGGTGTTCTACCGCTACTTCGAGGGCGGGCCGGAGGACAGGGCGATCATGCCTGTCGCTGACATCGCCCTGCCGGCCGAAGAGCGCGTGGCGCCCTTCACCGAATGGAACCTCACCACCACCCGCATCGAGTACTGACCCGACCCGAAGAAACCTGGAGCAGACAATGACGTCCCACACTCCCTCTCCCGAGACCGAGGGCATGCCCGCCGTCTCCGGCGGTGATGTGTTCTCCCGCAGCACGGAGGACCTGCCGCCGCTGCAGACCGGCACCAGCACCACCGTCGACGCCGAGCCGAAGAACGCGATGGACCGCTTCTTCGAGATCACGCGCCGCGGATCCACCGTCGGCCGCGAGATCCGCGGCGGCATCGTGACGTTCGTCACGATGGCCTACATCGTGATCCTGAACCCGCTGATTCTCGGCGGCACGAAGGATGTCGCGGATCACGCGCTGCAGGCCGCGCAGATCGGCGCGGCCACCGGCCTCACCGCCGGAGTCATGACGATCCTGTTCGGCGTGATCGCCCGCCTCCCGTTCGCACTCGCCGCGGGTCTGGGCATCAACTCCTTCCTCGCCGTCTCGGTCGTCGGCCAGGTGACGTGGCAGGAGGCCATGGGCCTCGTCGTCATCAACGGCGTGCTGATCGTGGTGTTCGGAGCCACCGGCATCCGGACCGCGATCTTCAAGGCCGTGCCGCAGGCGCTCAAGGCCGCGATCACGGTCGGCATCGGCCTCTTCATCGCCTTCATCGGCTTCGTCGACTCCGGCTTCGTGAACCGTACGCCCGCCGGTCCTCCGGTGCAGCTCGGCAACGGCGGATCCATCACCTCGGTTCCGACGCTCATCTTCCTGCTGGGCGTGGTGGTCATCGCGATCCTGGTGGCGCGGAAGGTGCCCGGTGGGATCCTGATCGGCATCGTGGCGACCACGATCGTCGCACTCATCGCGCAGGCGGTGCTGAACCTCGGACCCTCCGTCAAGGACCCGAACGGCTGGCACATGACCATCCCGCAGCTGCCGAGCTCCTGGGTGACCGTCCCGGACTTCGGCCTCGTCGGTCAGTTCGACCTGTTCGGCGCCTTCGGCCGGATCGGCGCCCTGTCGGCCACGATGCTCGTCTTCACCCTGGTGTTCTCGAACTTCTTCGACGCGATGGGCACGATGACGGGCCTCGCGAAGAACGCCGGCCTGGCGTACAAGGACGGCACGTTCCCCCGCCTGCGCTCCGCGTTCGTCGTCGAGGGCTTCGGCGCGGTCGCAGGTGGCGTGACCTCCACGTCGTCGAACACGGTCTACGTCGACAGCGCCTCCGGCATCGGCGAGGGTGCGCGCACCGGTCTCGCCTCTCTCGTGGTCGGCGTGCTGTTCCTGCTGTCGATGTTCCTCACCCCTCTCACGCTGGTCGTGCCGATCGAGGTCGGATCCGCGGCGCTGGTCGTCGTCGGTGCGATGATGATGGCCCAGATCCGCGAGATCAAGTTCGACAAGTTCGCGGTGGCGCTGCCGGCCTTCCTCACGATCGTGACGATGCCGCTGACCTACTCGATCGCCAACGGCATCGGCGTCGGCTTCATCTCCTGGGCCCTCGTGAACGCGCTGTCCGGCCGGGCGCGCAAGGTGCACTGGCTGATGTGGGTGGTCGCCGCCGGGTTCGCGCTCTACTTCGTGCGCGGTCCGGTGGAGCAGCTGCTCGGGCACTGACGTCCGCAGCCGTCTCAGACCGGCCGGGTCTCCGCACGCCCGGCTGCTGAGCCCGGCTGTCGGGAGCCGGCTCGCCGGAAGCCCCGATCCCTCGAGGGATCGGGGCCTTCGGCATGTCTGGGGACGGGTCGAGGACGCCCTGGGGGCGTTGAGCGAGCGAGTGGTTCCCGTCGCAGAATCTGTCGTTGTGACGGCGCGTGAGGGGCCTCTTTTGCGACGGGAGCGTCGGGTGCGTGGTTCCCGTCGCAGAATCTGTCGTTGTGGCGGATCCGGTCAGCGGCCGGCGGACTCCTTCGCGAGCCAGCGCTGCAGATCCGCGGGCTCGTCGATGTCGTCGCCGTGACCGAGGTCACCGCACTCCACCGCGTCGACGAGCCGGCGGTTGCGGGAGATCCACGCCCGCGCGCCCGCGTCACCCTCCGCGCAGGCGGCGGCGGAGAGCAGGTGCGCGGTGTCGAAGACCACGGGGTTCCCCGGGATCCCGTTCCACATTGCGCGGGTGACCCGCCCCGGCACGTGCGCGGCGAAGAGCCGGCGGATGACCTGCTCGTCCACACCCGGCTGATCGACGAGCAGCACGATCACGGCCTGCGGCGGGGCGTCGGTCATCACCAGCGGCAGCACCGCGGCGCGCAGGGATGCCGACATGCCCAGGTGCGCGTCGTGCACGCCGATGGGGTGCGCGGCGGGGCAGCGGTCGCGCAGCCAGGCGCGGGCCGTGCGCGCACGCGGCCTGAGCGTCACGGCCACGGTGCATCCGGCCTGGGCCGCCGCGCGCGCCGCCCGGGTGACGAGCACCTCGTCGCCCCAGGGCAGCAGCGCCTTCGGGCCGCGGCCGAGGCGAGAGCCTCGTCCAGCCGCGAGCACGATCGCATGCCGGGGCAGGGTCGTCATGAGAGCCATGCCCCGACGGTTTCCGCTGAAGCCGAAGCCGAAGCCGAAGCCGAAGCTGAAGCCGAAGCCGAAGCCGAAGCCGAAGCCGACGCCGAAGCTGAAGTCGAAGCCGGATCCGGCTCCGATGCTTCGGCATCGCGCTCCAGGATCGCGGCGTGGATCCGGTCGCGCGTGAACGGCGTCGTGGTCATGCGGATCCCGGTCGCGTCGCGGATCGCGGACGCCAGCGCGGGCGCGATCGGGTTGAACGGGGACTCGCTCATGGACTTCGCGCCGAGCGGCCCGAGCACGTCCGAGGTCTGCGCGAACCGCACCTCGGAACGGGGGATGTCGGCGTAGGTCGGCACATGGTATTGGCGCAGGATGTCGCTGGTCACCGTGCCGGACTCGTCGATCCGCACGATCTCGTGCAGCGCGGCGCCGATGCCCTGGGCGATGCCGCCCTCGACCTGGCCGCGGCACTGCTCCGGGTTCACCACGACGCCGGCGTCGGCGGCGTGGATCGAGCGCAGGATCCGCAGCTCACCCGTGCCCTCGTCGATCGCGACCCGGAAGCCCTGCACGTTGAAGGCCACCGAGCGCGGCGTACCGCCCCAGTACCCCTTCTCCTCGAGCGGCTCGCCACGGAGCTCCGCGTCGACGGCGATGTCGACCAGCGAGACCGACTGCTCGCCGCGGATCACCCGGTCGCGCACCAGCACGCACTCCTCGACGGGTGCATCCAGCAGCGACGCCGCTCGGGCGAGGATGCGTCCGGCCAGCGAGGTGGCGGCGGCGTGCGTGGCCCGGCCCGCAACGACCGTGCCGGTGGATCCGAAGGCCCCGGTGTCGTGCGGCACCAGATCCGAGTCCGCCTGCCGCAGCCGCACCCGCCGGGTCGTCGTGCGCAGCACGGTCGCGGCGATCTGCTGGTGCACCGTGGAGGTGCCGTTGCCGAACTCGGCCGTGCCGACGTCGAGCCCGAAGGCGCCGTCGGCCTCGAGCCGGATCGCCGTGTGCGAGTGGTGACCGCGCGGCGGGACGGTCGCGATCATCGCGACCGCGGATCCCTCGCCGATCCGCCAGCCCGGTCCCGGAAGAGCGGCGGCGTCCTCGTCGCGGGTGCGGCCGAGGCTGTCGCGCACGATCTGCACGCACTCGTCGAGCCCGTAGCTGCCGATGATGAGGTCGGGCTCCTCGTGCGCGGCGATCATCGCATCCTGCTCGCCGATGAGGTTCCTGGCGCGGAAGTCGAGCGGATCGATGCCGAGCCGGCGTGCGACCTCGTCGACGGCCGACTCCACCGCGAAGATCATCTGGCTCAGGCCGTAGCCGCGGAAAGCACCCGAGGGCACCGTGTTCGTGTAGACCACGTCGGCGTCGATCCTCTTCGCGTCCGCGCGGTACACCGCGATCGACTCGCCCACGCCGTGGAACATCACACCGGGGCCGTGGTTGCCGTACGCGCCGGTGTTCGAGCGCACATCGACGCCGATGCCGGTGATGCGCCCGTCGCTCGTCGCGCCCAGGCGCACCCTGATCCGGAACGGATGGCGGGTACTCGTCGCGGTCAGCACCTCCTTGCGGGAGAACTCGACGCGCACGGGGCGGCCGGTCGCCATCGTCGCGAGCAGCGCCAGGTCCTCGGTGAACAGCTCCTGCTTGCCGCCGAAGCCGCCGCCGACGCGCGCGGAGTAGACGCGCAGCTGCGCCTTGTCGATGCCGAAGATGCGGGCGAGGGTGCGGCGGGCGAGGAACGGAACCTGGGTGCTGCTGCGGACCACGAAACGGCCGTCGGGATCCTGCCAGGCGATGGATCCGTGCGTCTCCAGTGCCGTGTGCGAGACACGGTGGGTGTGGAAGGTGCGCTCCTCGACGACATCGCTCGCCGCCAGGGCGGCGGCGAGGTCGCCGACCTCCGAGTGCATCTCCATCACGATGTTCGCGTCGGCGCGGGCGACGCCCTCCGGATCCGCCACGGGGCGGCCCTCGGCCGTCGCGCGGCGCCCGCCGGGCGAGGCCGTGCCGTGCAGTGCGGTCGTGTCGGGGTGGTCGGCGAGCTCCGGATCCGTGTTCGCGGGGAGGATCTCGTACTCGACCTCGACGAGCCGGGCGGCGCGGTCGGCGAGGCGCTGGCTCTCGGCGACGACCAAGGCGACGCGCTGACCGACGAAGCGCACGTACTCGTCGAACACGCGGGTGTCGGAGGGATCGTCGGCCTCGATCTCGTGCTGCGCGGTGGAGAACACCGTCGTCGGGGCGTCGTCGCGGGTGAGCACGCGCACGACGCCGTCGGCGGCGAGCGCGCGGGCCGCGTCGACCCGCACGACGCGGGCGTGCGCGTGAGGACTGCGTACCACGGCCGCATAGAGGAGAGGTGCGGGAAGCTCCGCCGGATCCATGTCCATGGTGTACCGCTCGGTGCCGGTGACCACGCCCAGCGCCGCCGGGGTGCCGGTCGACCGGCCGACGCCCCCTGCGCGGTCGTCGATGTTGACGGTGCCGCGCACGGCGTCCTCGATCGCGCGGTAGCCCGTGCAGCGGCAGATGTTGCCCTTGAGCGTGCGGTCGAGGTTCGCCTCGGCGCCGTCCGGCATCGCGGCGACCGTGGTGACCATGCCGGCCGTGCAGAACCCGCACTGGAAGCCGGCCGCGCGACGGAACCGCTCCTGCACCGGATGCGGCTGCTCCGGCGTGCCGAGGCCCTGGATCGTGGTGATCTCGCGCCCGGCCGCGCGGTGCGCCGGATACACGCAGCTGTGCACGGCGTCGCCGTCGACGATCACGGTGCACGCGCCGCAGTCGCCGCCGTCGCAGCCCTTCTTCACGCCGTACGAGCCCTGGTCGCGCAGCCAGGTGCGCAGGCACTGGCCGGGCTCGGGGTCGACCGCGACCGGGCGCCCGTCGAGCAGGGCGCTCGGGCCGGTGCCGCAGACGGTGTGCGTGCCGCAGGATCCCCGCGAGAAACCACTTTCAGCATGAGACCCGCCCACAGGCGTGGTGTCTCGTGCGGAATCTGGTGTCTCGCAGGAGGAGCGGTCCGCGGGTCCGGCCGATCCGCCACAGGTGCTGTCAGCGATGGTCATGATGCTGTCCTCTCGATGCGCAGATCGCCGGTGACCCGCCCGATCGCGTCGTGGATGCCGGTGGCGTGATCGGGCAGGAGCTCGGCGAGGATCTCCTCGCCGAGGCGGTGGGTCATCAGCCGCCGCCAGGCGGGCTCGCCGTGGATGTCGTCGTACCAGCCGCGGGTCAGTTCGACGGTGGTGTCGATCGCGTCGCGCCAGGCGGATCCGTCGGCGGGGATCTGGCCCACGGCCGGATCCGCGGCGAGGTCGAGCACGATCGGGTGGAACGTCGAGGCCGTGACGGTCAGCCGCACGGTGGTCGGCGAGGTGCGACGGCCGATGAGGAGAGCCGCGGAGCGGCCCCTCTCGGTGAGGGAGATACGGCGGAACGCGGGCATCTGTGCGAGCACGGATCCGGACACATGGAAGCTGCGGATCAGGTCGCCGTCGCCGAGGCCGGTGCGGGCGGGCCCGACGACCAGCTCCGCGACGGGCACGCACCGCGCGGATCCGTCGCGTCCGAGGATCAGCACGGTCGCGTCCCAGCTGCTCAGCAGCGAGATCATCGGGCCCGCGGGCAGGGCCGTGGCGACGTTTCCGCCGACCGTGGAGACGTTCCAGATCTTCCACGAGGCGACGAACGCATCGCACGCGGGTGGGATGAGGTCGAGCCCCGGCAGGTCTGCGCGCGCGACGCCGCCCGGCGCGGCCTCATCGGCGAGGGCGCGCAGGTCCGCGATGCGGCAGGTGGCGGCGATCTCCAGATCGGGGAAGGCATCCGGGGCATCGGCGTGCGGGTGCCAGGTGAGCGGTGTCCAGCCGGCGCCGGTGATGTCGAGCAGCCGGGTGGGGGCGCCGCGGGTGATGTCGGTGCCGTAGGAGAAGGTGACGGTGCCGCCGGCGAGCCACGAGTCGCCCGGCCGCCACGCGGACGGATCCGCGCACATCAGCACGGCGTCGACGCTGGTCACATCCATGCGAGGGCCTCTTCGCCGATCGCGGGGGTTCTCGTGGGGGTGATCGCGCACGTGCGTGCGGGGGTGGGGCGGCGCCGGGTGCCGGGGATCCGATCCGCCGTGCGGCGGGCGTCGTGCACGTCGCCGGCGGTGTCGCGCAGTCGCGCGGGCAGCGGGGTGGCGGAGCGCTGCGCGTGGGGCGCATCGATGGCGGTTGCGCGGCGCGCGACGGACTCGACGAGGATCAGCTCGGCCAGGATCGACACGGCGACCTCGGCGGGCGTGCGGGCGCCGAGGTCGAGCCCGATCGGGGAGTGCAGGCGTTCGAGGTGCGCTGCCGTCAGGCCGCCCGCGCGCAGCTCCTGCACCCGTTTGTCATGCGTGACGCGCGAACCCATCGCGCCGACGTACGCGAGGCCGTGGCGCAGCGCCGCGTCGAGCACCGGCAGGTCGAAGCGCGGATCGTGCGTGAGCACGACGACCGCGGTCCGGGCGTCGATCCGCCCCGCGGCGAGCTCACCGGCGAAGTGCTCCGCCGGATGCGCGAGCACGACCTCGTGCGCGCCAGGGTGGCGGGCTGCGGTGGCGAACACGGGCCGGGCGTCGCACACCGTGACGTGCCGGCCGAGCGCGGCCGCGGCCTGCGCGAGCGCGGCGGAGAAGTCGTTCGCGCCGTAGATGATCACGCGGGCAGGCCGTGCGGTCGATTCAACGAGCAGTCGGCGCACGACCGGGCACTCCGGTGTCGAGCGGTCGGTGATGTCGACGACGTGCACGCCGCCGGCGCGGAGCGCGGCGCGCACCCGGTCTGCGGACGACCCCGCCGCAAGGGCGACCTCGGCGGGCAGCTCCTCGCCGTCGAAGGCGGCGCACAGGGAGTGCGAGGCACCGTCCGCGCCGGCCGCGAGCGCCTCCACGGTGACGACGGATCCCGCCGTCGTGTCGTGCAGCGGGAGGTCGCGGACGAGGTGCTCGGCGGGCCAGACGGATCCGAAGGCGCGCAGCGGCTGCACGAGCACGCGCACGTCGCCGCCGCACATCAGGCCGATCGAGATGCCGTCGTCGTCCGCATAGCCGAACGAGTGCAGCTCGGTCGCGCCGGTCGCGAGGCACCCGAGGGCCGCATCGACGACGGCGCCCTCGACGCAGCCGCCGGAAACGGATCCGATCGTGCGGGCGTCGTCGCGCACGGCCATCGACGTGCCGGCGGGGCGGGGGACGGATCCGGAGACCTCGACGATCGTGGCGATCGCCCAGCGTTCCGGCTCGGCGAAGCACTCGCCGTACTCGTGGACGCGATCCAGCATGGGGCACCTTCCTCATCCAGGTGCCGGCCGTCGGCTCCTGATCAGGGCGATGCATCGGGACTGTGCCGGAGAGCCTCGTGCGGGAGGAACCTCTTTGGCGAGGAGGAACCCCGGGTCACAATCCACGACGTCACCGCCTGGGATGCCCGGTAGATGGTTCACTGTCGTAACCCGCCTAGGCCTGCGACGATTCTACGAAAGCCGGGTCCGCCGCGCAAGCGAAAATCCGTTATCCGGGTGTTTCCTTCCGTTCTGCGGGAACTGGAGTATGTCCAGAGCGAAGCGCAGTGTTGATCGCGTTCGAAAGGGTGGGTTCGGCTCGATCGTCTCACCACTGCCGCAGCACGGTCGCCTTCGGGCCGGCGACGAGCGAGGCGGCGGGCACGTCGTCGGCGACGACCGCTCCGGCCGCGATCACGCGTCATCCGACCAGTATCGGGCCGGCCTCGGACACGATGAGCGCCGTCACGGGGTGAAGGGATTGCGCACGTGCACACCGGCGATGCGCTGTCCGGCGTTGAGGTCCTCGCTCCAGAGCGTGGAGCACCCGCTCACCGCAGCGCTTCGCACGATCATCGCGTCCCAGAACGAGAGCTGCGCGTGCTCGGCCAGTTCGCTCGCGGCCAGCACGTCATCGGGAGTCGGCGTGTGGACATGCCACAGGGAGAGGACTCGGACTCGATCACGCGCCGCCGACGGCGTGAGCGGCACGGCGATCTTGCGCGTCGCGTTCACGTGGAACTCCTGGAGCACCTGCACGCTGATCACGCCGGTGCGGGCACGCCCAAGGCGAGTGAGCAGCTCGGCCGCCTGGTCGTGCCGCACTCCCGCGCCCACGTCGTACGCGTGGAGGAGGATGCTGGTGTCGACGAACTCCAGCGTCATCGCGCGTGCGCGTCGTCGCGGCTCGGGGTGGAGCGGCCGATGCTCAGCCCGACACCATCGTGCATCGCGCGTTCCTCTTCGGCCCATGCTCGGGCATAGTCGACGCTCACGCGCGAGGTGAGCAGATCGGCGACGAGCGCGGACACGGAAGTGTCGTGCTCGGCCGCGTAGATCCTGGCGCGCTTGAACAGGTCCTCGGGGAGGGACAGCGTGACGTTGCGGTTCGCCATGTGAACCAGTGTACCCGTGTCACACGGGATCACGGTCGAGATTCGTCCGGGCTCGTAGCCTTCGACTTGCGCTCACCTCAGCTGCGAGGACGGGCCTACTCGGCAGCGGCCTCGTCGATGAGCTGCAGGATCCGCGCGGCGACGCTCACGGCGATCACGGCCGGCTGCTTGCCGTTCACCTCGGGGATGCCGATCGGGGTGGTGACGCGGGCGAGGTCGGCGTCGGTCTGCCCGTGCTCGCGCAGCTTCTTCTGGAAGCGCACCCACTTCGAGGCGGATCCGATGAGGCCGATGGATCCGAGTCCCTCGGTGCGCAGCGCCTGGTCGACGATGGCGAGGTCCTCGACGTGGTCGTGCGTCATCACGAGCACATGCGCTCCCGGGGTGAGCGAGGCGAGCGCGGTCTCCGGCACGGGCGCGTGCACGAGGTGGATCCGGGCGACAGCGTCGCCGAGTGGACCGGCGCCCTCCAGCGCCCCGACACGGTCGGCGGCGAGCATCTCCGCGCGGGAGTCGACCAGCGTGAGGTCGAGCTCGTGCCGGGCGAGGATCCGGGCGAGTTCGAGGCCGACGTGACCGAGGCCGAACACCGCGACGGCGGGTGTGACCCGGATCGGCTCGAGCAGCATGGTGACCTCTCCTCCGCAGCACTGCACGCCGTACTCGGTCGTGGCCTTGTCGCTGAGCGTGAGTGTGAGCAGTTCCGGTTCGGCGGATCCGGACGCGAGCATCCGCCTGGCGCGCTCGATCGCGGTGGCCTCGAGGTTGCCGCCGCCGACGGTGCCCTGCACGGACGAGGGGGAGACCACCATCTTCGCGCCGCCGTTGCGCGGTGCGTGCCCGCGGACCACGGCGAGCGTCACGATCACCGCCGGGGTGCGCCGGGCTCGCAGGTCCTGCAGCGCATCGATCCAGTCCATCGCGTGGAGCGGGGTGGGGCGGGCGGATCCGGCCGCGGCGGGCGCGGATTCTGACTCGGTCACGGCCTCCTCCTCTCCATCGTGCTCACGGGGCCGGTCCGGCTCCGCCCCGCCGTCGCCGACCAGGCCTCCCTCGGCGGCGAGGGCGGCCAGGCGCAGCGAGCGGCGGGTGGGTTCGGACATTCTCTCCGAGGGTCGGTACCTCAGCGGACGGCGGCGAGCTCGGCGTCCGCCGTGGCGGGCAGCGCATCCTGGGCGGCGCGCACGGCCCAGAACACGGCCTCGGGCGTCGCCGGGGATCCGAGTTCGACCGAGTGGCCGACCGGACCGAACGCCGCAACCGCATCGCGCAGAGCCTCGCGGGCGCTGAACGCGAGCATGAACGGCGGCTCACCCACGGCCTTGGAGCCGTAGACCGCGCCCTCCTCCCGCGCGTTGCGGAACAGCCGCACGTTGAACTCCTCCGGCATCTCGGAGAAGCTCGGCAGCTTGTACGTCGATGCGGACTGGGTCTGCAGCCGGCCGCGCGCAGGGCCGTCGGTCTCGTCCCAGCGCAGCTCCTCGAGGGTCAGCCAGCCGACGCCCTGCACGTATGCGCCCTCGATCTGGCCGATGTCGATCATCGGGGAGAGCGAGTCGCCCACGTCGTGCACGATGTCGACCCGGCGCACGCGGTATGCGCCGGTGAACTCGTCCACCTCGACCTCGGTGGCCGCGGCGCCGTAGGCGAAGTACTTGAACGGGGATCCCTGCATGATCTCGGGATTCCAGTGCAGGCCCTCGGTGCGGTAATAGCCGGCGGCGAACAGCTGCACGCGCTGGAAGTACGCGGCCTTGACCACCTCGGCGAAGGACACCTGGTTCACCGGTGCGCCCAGCGCGGTGACGAAACCGCCGCCGAAGCGCACGTCGCGCTCATCGACGCCGAGCATGCGCCCGGCGACCTTGGCGAGGCGATCGCGGATCTGCTCGCAGGCGTTCTTGACCGCACCGCCGTTGAGGTCGGCGCCCGACGAGGCAGCCGTGGCCGAGGTGTTCGGCACCTTGTCGGTGCGGGTCGGCGCGAGGCGCACCTGGTGCAGCTCGACGCCGAGTGCGGTCGCGGCGACCTGCAGCATCTTCGTGTGCAGACCCTGGCCCATCTCGGTGCCGCCGTGGTTGACCAGGATCGAGCCGTCCTTGTACACGTGCACCAGCGCGCCGGCCTGGTTGAATGCGGCGAAGTTGAACGAGATCCCGAACTTGATCGGCGTCATCGACAGCGCGCGCTTGATGTGCGGGCTGGTCTCGTTGAACGCGGCGATCTCCGCGCGCCGGGCGTCGACGTCGGCCTCGTCCCGGAGCTGGCCCCAGATCGTCTCGAGCCGGTCGGCGTCCTTCACGAGCTGGCCGTACGGCGTGCTCTGGCCCGGCTTGTAGAAGTTGCGGCGGCGCAACTCGAGCGGATCGATGCCGAGCGTCGGGGCGACCCGGCCCAGGATGTCCTCGATGAGGAAGACGCCCTGCGGGCCGCCGAACCCGCGGTAGGCGGTGTTCGAGGTCTTGTTGGTCTTCACGATCTGCCCGTAGGCGCGCACGTTCGGGATCCAGTAGGAGTTGTCCAGGTGGCAGAGCGCACGACCCAGCACCGGCTCGGACAGGTCGATCGACCAGCCGCCGTCGCAGGTGAGGGTGGCGTCGAGGGCCTGCAGCAGACCGTTCTCGTCGAAGCCGACCTTCCACGCAATGTGGAAGGGATGGCGCTTGCCGGTCATGGTGAGA
>JAFDWM010000297.1 GCA_018268455.1 Actinomycetota bacterium
CCCAGCTCGCGTGCGACGAGCGCGGGATCGAGACCGAGAGTGGATCCCGCGAGCGCTCCCCCGCCGTACGGTGACACCCCGGCGCGAGCACGCCAGTCGACGAGCCGCTCCAGGTCACGCACCAGCGGCCACGCGTGCGCCTGCAGATGGTGCGCGAGCAGCACCGGCTGCGCGTGCTGCAGGTGCGTGCGTCCCGGCAGGATCGCGGTCGGGTGCGCCGACGCCTGCGCGACCAGCGCATCGATGAGACCGAGCAAGTCGCGCGCGACGATCCGCGCGTGGTCGATCAGGTACATCCGCACGAGCGTGGCGATCTGATCGTTGCGGCTGCGGCCGGCGCGCAGGCGTCCGCCCAGATCCGCGCCGACCTCGGCGATGAGCGCTGCTTCCAGAGCACCGTGCACGTCCTCGTCACCCGGCTGAGGACGCAGCGTGCCGTCGGCGATCTTCGCCGCGAGCGCGTCGAGACCGGCATGCATGCCTCTCGCCTCATCCGGCTCCAGGTAGCCGGCGGCCTCGAGCGCCGCCGCGTGCGCGTGGGATCCCGCGATGTCGTACGGTGCGAGGATCCAATCGAAGTGCGTCGAACGGCTCAGCTCGGACAGCTCCGGGCTGGGGCCGCCGGCGAAGCGACCGCCCCAGAGTGCGCCCTGGTTCGTGCCGTGACCGCCGACCGTGCCACTCACGACTGGTCCTGCTTGCCGATCAGCCATACCAGCAGTGCCTTCTGGGCGTGCAGCCGGTTCTCCGCCTCGTCCCAGACCACACTCTGCGGGCCGTCGATCACCTCGGAGTCGACCTCGTAGCCGCGGTCTGCGGGCAGGCAGTGGATGAAGATCGCCTCGGGATCGGCCTTCGCCATCAGGTCCTTCGTGACCTTGTAGCCGCCGAGATCGCGCAGGCGCTCGATCTTCTCCTCCTCCTTGCCCATCGACACCCAGGTATCGGTCACGATCACATCGGCACCGGCCGCGGCCTGGGCCGGGTCGGTCACCACGGTGATCGACCCGCCGGTCTCGGCGGCACGACGCTCAGCGTCTGCGACGACGTCCGCACGCGGGGCATAGGCCTCGGGCGACGCGACCCGCACATGCATGCCCGCGGTGACGCCGGCGAGCACGTAGGAGTGCGCCATGTTGCTGCGGCCGTCACCGAAGAACGACAGCGTGAGCCCCTGCAGATCGCCCTTGTGCTCACGGATCGTGAGCAGGTCGGCCAGCAGCTGACACGGGTGGAAGTCGTCGGACAGCGCATTGATGACCGGCACCCGCGTGCCTCTGGCCATCTCCTCCAGTCCGTGCTGCGCATACGTGCGCCACACGATCGCGGCGACCTGGCGCTCGAGCACCCGCGCCGTGTCGGACGGGGTCTCCTTGCCGCCCAGCTGGCTGTTCGCCGTGGAGATGATCAGCGGGGATCCGCCGAGGTCGGCGATCCCGACCGCGAAGGACACACGGGTGCGGGTGGATGACTTGTCGAAGATCACGGCGACGGTCTGCGGACCGGCCAGGGTCTTGTCAGCCCAGCGGTCCTTCTTCAGCTCGATCGCGAGGTCGAGGATCTCTGCCTGTTCGGCGCTGGTCAGATCGTCATCGCGCAGCAGGTGACGGGTCATGCTTCTGCCTCCGTGAGTGCGGTGGCCGCGACCTCGGCGAGGGCGGCCGTGAACAGCGCGGCGAACTCGGCGATCTCGACATCACCGATGGTGAGCGCCGGCGCGATGCGCACCGAGAAGGGATTGGCCGCGTTGACGATGAGTCCGTGCCGCTGAGCGGCGGCGACCACTTCGCCCGCGACGGGAGCCGCGAGGCCGACGCCGACGAGCAGACCGCGCCCGCGCACGCCGGTGACCAGCGGCGAGCCGATCCGCTCGATCGTCTCGCGCAGCTGAACACCACGCTCGCGGGCGTTCCGAACGAGGTCAGCCTGCTCGAGCTCCTCGAGCACGGCGTTGCTCACGGCGGTCGCCAGCGCGTTGCCGCCGAAAGTGGAACCGTGCGACCCGGGCTGCAGGAGTGCCGCGGCCTCGCCGAACGCCACGAGCGCGCCGATGGGGAAGCCCCCGCCGATGCCCTTGGCCAGGGTGATCGCGTCCGGCACGATCCCCTCATGCTGGAAGCCGAACCATTCCCCGGTGCGTCCGGCGCCGGTCTGGATCTCGTCGATGATGAGCAGCACACCGTGTTTCGCGGTGATCTCGCGTGCGGCCTTCAGGTACCCCTCGGGCAGTTCGAGCACGCCCGCTTCGCCCTGGATGGGCTCGACGAACAGCGCGGCCACCCGGTCATCGATCGCGGCCTCGAGGGCCTCGATCGTGGCGGGAATGTGCTCCACGCCGCCGGGAAGCGGGGCGAAGGGATCGCGCATCGACGCCTTCGCGGTGAGGGCGAGCGCGCCGATGGTGCGACCGTGGAACGCGTTGTCGAGCGACAGGATCCGCGGACGCTCGGCCCCGCCGTGCAGGCGGGCGAGCTTGAACGCGGCCTCATTCGCCTCGGTGCCGGAGTTGCCGAAGAACACCCGGCCCTCGTCTCCCGCTCCCGCCAGGCGCTTCAGGCGTGCAGCCAGTTCGAGCTGCGGCGGGGTCGCGAAGTAGTTCGAGACGTGCGCCAGGGTCGCGGCCTGACGGGACACGGCCTCCACGAACACCGGGTGCGCGTGACCGAGGGCCGTCACCGCGATGCCCGCGAGGAAGTCGAGGTAGCGTCGCCCCTCGCCGTCCCACAGGTGCGAGCCCTCGCCGCGGACGAGCAGCTCAAGCCGCGGTCCCGCATTCATGATCAGGTCACGGCCGGCAGCCTCTTGCCACGTCATCCCGCAACCACCTCCGTTCCGATTCCCTTGCTGGTGAAAAGTTCGACGAGCACCGAGTGCGGCACGCGTCCGTCGATGATGGCCGCCGCATGCACGCCCGACTCCACGGCCTCCAGGCACGCGGTCATCTTCGGGATCATGCCCGACTCGAGAGACGGCAGGAGCGTGCGCAGCTCCCCCGTGGTCAGATGCGACACGAGCGAGTCGCGGTTCGGCCAGTCCGCGTACAGGCCGGCGACGTCGGTGAGGATCACGAGCTTCGCCGCTCCGAGCGCAGTCGCGAGGGCGGCCGCCGCGGCGTCGGCGTTCACGTTGAGCGACTGTCCCGGGTGATCGAGATCCGGCGCGATGCTGGAGACCACCGGCACCCGGCCGGCCGCGAGATGGTCGAGCACGGCGGTCGGATCCACATCGACGACGTCGCCGACACGTCCCAGATCCACCTCTTCGCCGTTCACCATGACGCCGCGACGACGACCACTGAACAGCCCGGCGTCCTCACCGCTGAGTCCGGTCGCGATCGGCCCGTGGCTGTTGATCTTCGCGACCAGCTGCGGGTTGACGTGCCCGGTCAGCACCATCCGCACAACGGTGATCGCCTCGGTGGAGGTCACCCGGTAACCGCCCTTGAACTCGCTCGGGATCGCCAGCCGATCGAGCATGTTCGAGATCTGCGGGCCTCCGCCGTGCACCACGACGGGGAGGACCCCGACATAGCGCAGGTAGGCGATGTCCTGAGCGAAGGCCTCCTGCAGCTCATCCGAGATCATCGCGTTGCCGCCGTACTTGACGACGACGACCTGGTCGCGGAACTTCTTCAGCCACGGCAGGGACTCGATGAGCGTCTGCGCCTTGATCGCCGCCTCTTCCGGCGCGGTGTCCTGGAGGTCGCTCATGAGGAGTACGCACTGTTCTCGTGCACGTAGTCGTGCGTGAGGTCGTTCGTGCGGATCGTGGCCGTGGCCTCGCCATTGCGCAGATCGATGAGCACGTGCGTCGCGCGCGGGGTGAGGTCGACCTCCTCGCGAGGCCGGTCCGGCCCGCCGGCCGTGCAGACCCGCACGCCGTTCATCCACACGTCGACGTCGTAGGGGTCGAAATCGGCCGAGGTCGTGCCGATCGCCGCCAGCACGCGGCCCCAGTTCGGGTCGTTCCCGAAGATCGCGGCCTTGAACAGGTTGTTGCGGGCGACTGCGCGGCCCACGTCGACGGCGTCACGCTCGCTGACCGCGTGGGTGACCTCGATCGAGATCGCGTGGCTCGCGCCCTCGGCGTCGTCCTGCAGCTTCGCGGCGAGCTGGTCGGCGACCTCGGTGAGCGCTGCGGCGAAGTCATCGAGATCCGGGCGGACCCCGCTCGCGCCATTGGCCAGAAGCGTGACCTGGTCGTTGGTCGACATGCAGCCGTCGGAATCGAGCCGGTCGAATGTGGCCCCCGTCGCCCTGCGCAGCGCGGTGTCGGCGTCGGCGGCATCGAGGTCGGCGTCTGTGGTGAGCACGACGAGCATCGTCGCAAGACCGGGCGCGAGCATCCCCGCTCCCTTCGCCATGCCGCCGATGGTCCAGCCGTCGCGCTCGAGCACGACGGTCTTCGCGACGGTGTCGGTCGTCATGATGGCCTCGGCGGCAGCCTGGCCGCCGTCGGCGCTGAGCCGCGCGATGCCCGCCTCGACCCCGGCGAGCACCTTGCCGCGGAACACCTCATCCCCGCTGCCGATGAGTCCGGTCGAGCAGACCACGACGTCACCAGCGCTCACGCCGAGCAGCTCCGCGGCGCGCTCGGCGGTGAGGTGGCTGGTCTGGAAGCCGAACGCACCGGTGAAGCAGTTCGCGCCACCGGAGTTCAGCACCACCGCCTCGACCGTGCGGTCGGCGACGACCTGCTGCGACCAGAGGATCGGGTTGGCCTTGGCCCGGTTGCTGGTGAACACGGCGACCCCGACCTTGCGAGGCCCCCTGTTCACCACCACGGCGACGTCGGGCTTGCCGGTGCTCTTCAGGCCTGCGACGACGCCGGCCGCCTCGAATCCCTGGGGTGCGGTCACGCTCATGGGGCGACTCCGTTGATGCTCAGCGCCGTGGTCTCGGCGAGACCGAGCGCGATGTTCATGGACTGGATGGCGGCGCCGGCCGTGCCCTTGGCCAGGTTGTCGACGGCCGTGACGATGACGACCCGGCCCGCGGCGCGGTCGATCGCGAGACCGACGAGCGCCGTGTTGGCGCCGAGCACGTCTGCCGTGCGCGGGAAGCTTCCCTCCGGGAGCAGGTGCACGAACGTCTCGTCGCCGTACGCGCTCTCCCACGCGTCGCGGATCTGGGCGTCGCTGACACCGGGCGCGATCGGCGCGGTCGAGGTCGCGAGGATCCCGCGGGACATCGGCACGAGCACGGGCGTGAAGGAGATCCTGATGTCGGAGGCCGCCGCACCGCCCGTCGCGGCGAGGGCCTGACGGATCTCCGGGATGTGCCGGTGGGTGCCCCCGACCGCATAGGGGTTGGCACTACCCAGGATCTCGCTGGCGAGCAGGTTGGTCTTGGCGCTCTTGCCGGCGCCCGACGGGCCGACCGCGAGCACCGTCACGATGTCGGACGCGTCGATCACGCCCGCGGCGACACCCGGAGCGAGGCTGAGGCTCACGGTCGAGGCGTTGCAGCCGGGCGCGGCGATGCGGGTCGCGCCCCGGAGATTCTCCCGCTGCTTGACGCCGTTCACGGTGAGCTCGGGCACACCGTACGCCCACGGCTCATGGAACGCGCCACCGTAGAAGGCGTTCCAGCTGTCGGCCGAGGTGAGCCGGTGGTCGGCGCCCGCATCGATCACGAGCGGCACCTCACCGAGCGCGTCGGTGTACTGCCCGGACTGGCCGTGCGGGAGGGCGAGGAAGACGATGTCGTGGCCGGCGAGGATCTCGGGCGTCGTGTCCTGCAGTTCGAGGTGCGCCAGGGAGCGCAGGTGCGGCTGATGTTCGACGAGCTTCTGCCCGGCGTTCGAGTGCGCCGTGACGGTGCGGATCTCGATGTCGGGATGGTTCGCGAGCAGGCGAAGGATCTCGCCGCCCGCATAACCGGATGCGCCGGAGACGGCGACGGTGTACGTCATGCTTCCACCTTAACGGTCGAGCCCGTCGACACGTCTCAGGTGTCGGCGCGGCTCAGCGGATCTGGGCCGGGGCGGCGACGCCTGCGCTCCACCGCACGACGGCGGGAGCGCGGGGTCGCCTAGAGTCGGCGGCCCGGACGGCGTCGACGCACGACGATGCCACCCGCGAGGGCGATCGAGTGCGGAGCCGAGAGCATGCGCCGACGATATCGTGCGGCGGCTCCCCGGGACAAATCGAGGAGCCGCCGCGCGATCGCCACGGACTCAGTCGCCGAGGTCTGCCGCAGCGAAGAACGCGCGCTCGTGCTCGCTCGAACGCACGTAGGCGATCCGCATCCGCTCACGCACCTCGGGCGTCGCCGCCGCCGCGTGCGCGGAGACGATCCGCACCGCGTCCTCGGTGGCCGTGGCGAACGCCGGATCCGAATACTCGTCCAGCCAACTCGCGAACGGATGCGCGGGGTCGCCTCCGGCCACAGCGTGCAGGCGGGTACCGATGTCCGAGTACAGCCAGAAGCACGGCAACAGGGCCGCGATCAGCACACCGTAGTCGCCGTCGAATGCGCAGCCGCGCAGGTGGTCGACGTACGCGGTCGTCGCGGGCCCCGGCTCGGCGCCGAACGTCTCGGCGCCGACACCCTCCGGTGACAGCCACCGCGCATGCAGCTGCAGCTCGCCGACGATCGCACCCTCCGCCGAGTGCGCCCAGAACGCCTGCTCCGCCGAGTTCGGCGCGATGCGGGCGGCCTCGGCGAGCGTGCGCGCATAGTCGCGCAGATACAGCGCGTCCTGCGCCAGGTACCAGCGGAAGGCGGAGACCGGCAGGGATCCGTCGGCCATCCGGCGCAGGAACGGCAGCTCGTCGATCGCTCGGCGCAGCGGGGCGATCTGCTCCCACCAGTCCGCCGCGATCGCCGCGGGTTCCGGCGCGATGTCGAGTCCTCCGCGCTGCCACAGTCCGGCGAAGTGACTGACGGGTCCGTGGCCGGCGCCGACCCGCAGCGCGGAGCCCGCGGCGATCGATTCGCGCAGCCATGCGCGCACCTCGCCGACCGCTCCGCGCCAGTCGCGATCGGCCGCGCGGCGGGTCGCGAGGGCCGACGACAGCGAGCAGCCGGTGCCGTGCGTGCTGTCGGTCACGATGCGTGAGCCGGCGTACTCGCGGATCGCGCCGGACGGCCCGACGAGAGCGTCCGGCGCCTCATCGCCGCCGAGGTGGCCGCCCTTGACGAGCACGAGCGCGCCGGTCGCCGCGGACAGCCGCTGGGCCTGCGCGATCGCGCCGGTCCAGCTCGTCGCCTGGTGTTCGCCGACCAGCACGCCCAGCTCGGGCAGGTTCGGCGTGATCAGGTCGGCGAGCGGCAGCAGCGCACGCAGCCCCTGCTCGGCATCGGCGTCGAGCAGCCGGTCGCCGCTGGTGGCGATCATGACCGGATCCAGCACCACCGTGGGCGGGCGATGCGCCCGCAGCCAGTCGACGACCTCCGCGATGACGGCGGATCCGGCGAGCATCCCGATCTTGACCGCGTCGACGCGCACGTCGTCGCTGATCGCGTCGAGCTGGGCACGCAGGAAGTCCGCCGGCGGCACGTGCACGGCTCTCACGCCCTGGGTGTTCTGCGCGGTCAGCGCAGTGATGACCGCCATGCCGTAGCCGCCGTTCGCGGCGATCGACTTGAGGTCGGCCTGGATGCCGGCGCCGCCCGAGGGATCGCTGCCCGCGATGCTGAGCACCCGCGGGGTCCCGCCGCTCCCCCACGCCCGGAGGAGCTTGCGGGCGGCGACCTGCGGATTCGGTGCGGCGCAGATCGCGGACACCACCGCCACGCCGGCCGCGCCGGCCGCGCGCAGCGGCGCCACGTCGTCGCGGCCGATGCCGCCGATCGCCACGCACGGGATGGGGCTCTGCGCGGCGAATGCGGCGAAGCCCGCCACGCCGAGCTCCGGTGGATGGTCGGCCTTGGTCTGGGTGGGATGGATCACGCCCACGCCGAGGTAGTCGACGGTCCCGGCCGGCAGCGACTTCGCCGCCGCGAGATGCGCCGGCTGGTTCGCCGTGAGTCCGATGATCGCGTCGGGGCCGAGGACCGATCGCGCCACGAGCGGCGAGACATCGGACTGCCCGATGTGGATGCCGTCCACGCGCGCGCCGCGGCGGCGCGCCTCGACGACCGCATCCAGGCGATCGTCGACGACGAGCAGCGCCCGGCCGGCGATGACGCGGGAGAGCTCGATGAGCTGGGCGACGATCGACGCGTCGTCGGCGTCCTTGTCACGCAGCTGCACGATGCGCACGCCGCCGGACACGGCCGCATCGACGACCGCAGGGACGCCGCGCTCGCCGCTGAGGCCCGGATCCGTGACGAGGTACAGCGCGAGATCGTCGAGCCGCAGCCGACCGGTGACGGAGGCGGTCATGCCGCCGCCTCCGCGCCGACAGCGACGTGCGCTCGCGCGGCGAGCTCCTCCGGTTCGATGGCGGCGAGGGCGTCGAGCAGCCGGACCGCGAAGGATCCGGGTCCGGCGGCGGCGGCCGCCGCGTCCTCCGCGGCGAGCGTGTAGACCAGGGTGGCCGCCGCGGCAGCCACGGCAGGGCTGTGCGCGGTGGCGCGCGCGGCACCGAGGAACGCAGCCATGACCGCGCCGAGTGCGCAGCCGCCGCCGGTGACGCGCGTGAGCAGCGCATCGCCGTTCGCGATCCGGATCTCGGAGGCGGCGTCGACGACGAGGTCGACCGGACCGGAGACGGCGACCGCTCCCCCGGTCTTCGCCGCAAGCTCGCGGGCGGCATCCCGCGCCGCCTCGGTGCCGTCCAGCGCGTCGACTCCCCTCCCTCCCGCGGAATGCCCCGCGAGGGCGAGGATCTCGGAGGCGTTGCCGCGGATGACGGTCGGGCGCAGCGCGAGCAGATCCTGCGCGAGCGCCGTGCGCACCGGAAGCGCGCCGACGGCGACCGGGTCCAGCACCCAGGGCGTTCCCGAGGTGCTCGCGCCCCCGACGGCCTCGAGGCTCGCCGAGCGCTGCTCGGGCGTGGGCGTGCCGAGGTTGATCAGCAGCCCCGACGAGATCCCGGCGAACATGCCGGCCTCGCCCGTGATGTCGACCATCGCCGGTGCGGCCCCGAGCGCCAGCAGCACGTTCGCCGTGAACCCGGTCACCACCGAGTTCGTGATGCACTGCACCAGAGGCGGCTCGGCCCGCAGGCGGGCGAGCAGTGCGGTGGCGGATTCCACCACGGAGGACGATTCCAGACGCGCGTTCATCGCGACATCCCTTCGCTAGTACGAGCTAGATCAGGTTCGACGGGTGTGCTCTCAGCCGCGCATCGCGGCACCCCGTGTCACTGCCGGCCAGTCTAGGCGAAGAGACCCCGGCCCGGTGCGGGCCGAGGTCTCTTCCGGAAGGAAGGGCGGCGTGATCAGTCGCGGATCCGAGCGCCGAACCGCTCCGTCGCCACGGCGACGCCGGCGAGCTTCGCCTCGGTCGCCTCGGCGGCGGTCAGCGTGCGGTCGTCGGCCCGGAACCGCAGCGCGAAGCTGAGGCTCTTGGATCCTGCCGGGACGCCTTCGCCGCGGTAGTCGTCGACGAGCCGGACCGACTCGAGCAGCTCCCCCGCACCTTCGGAGAGGGCGGCGCCGACCTGCGCGGCGGGGACGCCGGCGTCGATCACGAGCGAGACGTCCTGCGTGGCGGCGGGGTAGGTCGACAACGACGCCGCGACCACACGCTCACCCGCCAGCGCGAGCGCGCGGTCGAGGTCGATTTCGAGCACGACCGCACGTCCGGGCAAGTCGGCGTCCGCGGCGACCTGCGGATGCAGCTCACCGACGTAGCCGATCTCCACGGCGGATCCGGTCGACGCGTCGGCGACGGTCAGCACACCGGTGCGCCCGGGGTGCAGCGCCGTGCGGGCGCCCTGGGCGACGTCGATGCGCACTCCCGCGGCATCGGCGATGACGCGCACGGCGTCCAGCGCCTCGCTGAGACCGAACTCCTCGGCCGCGCGGCCCGGCTGGCGCACGGTCACGTGCCCGGTGAACAGGGCGGCGACGTGAGTGGCCTGGGGCGGGATCGAGGCGTTCAGCGCCGCGAGAGTGTCGTCGGACGGCTTCTCGCCGAGCGGAGGGACCTCGTCGGTGCCGTACGTGACGCCCGGCTCGGGCAGGAACACCGCGCCGGTCTCGAAGACGGCGAGATCGACGAGCCCGCGCGCGATGTTGCGGTGCGCGATCTGCAGCAGACCCGGGATGAGCGAACGGCGCAGGTACGGCGCCTGTCCGTCCAGCGCGTTCGCCAGGCGCACGCCGGGCAGGCGCTCACCGGAGGCGGATCCGTGCAGGTCGTTCTGCTCCTGCGTCGTGAACGGGAACGCGGGGGTCTCGACCAGGCCCGCGGCGGCGAGGGCGTTCGCGACGCGCCGGCGCCCCTGCTGCAGTGCGGTCAGCCCGCGGCCGGACGGCGGCGTCGGGAGCACGGAGGGGATCCGGTCGAAGCCGTGCAGACGCGCGACCTCCTCGGCGAGGGTCCACTTGTCGGTGAGGTCGGGGCGCCAGCTCGGCGGGATCACGAACCAGCCGGATCCGGTCTCGGAGTCCGCGACCTCGGCGCCGATCCGCTGCAGCGCGGCGGTCACCTCGTCGTCGGCGTAGTCGACGCCGATGAGTCCCTGCACGAAGCCGCCCGGGAGGTCGATGCCCGCGATCTCGACCTCTGCGTAGAGCGCGCCGCCCTCGTCGGTGAGCGAGCCGCCGGCGAGGGAGACCATGAGGTCGGCCACGCGCCGGGCCGCGACGAACGGGATCAGCGGGTCCACGCCGCGCTCGAAGCGCTTGGACGCCTCGCTCGGAAGCTTGTGCCGTCGGGCCGAGCGCGCGATGGTCGTCGGGTCGAAGGTCGCCGCCTCGACGAGCACGTTGCGCGTGCTTGCGCTCATCTCGGTCGTGCCGCCGCCCATGACGCCGGCGAGGCCGATCGGCCCGGATCCGTCCGTGATGAGCAGGTCCTCCGGGTGCAGGGTGCGCTCCTGGCCGTCGAGCGTGACCATCTTCTCACCCTGCTCCGCGCGGCGGATCACGATGGTCCCGTCGAGCTTGTCCAGGTCGTAGCCGTGCACCGGGTTGCCGAGCTCGAGCATCACGTAGTTCGTGATGTCGATGAGCACCCCGAGCGAGCGCATGCCGGCCAGGCTCAGCCGGGCGATCATCCACGGCGGCGTCGGGCGGGAGGGATCCACACCGCGCACCACACGCGTGACGAACTCGGTCGCACCGGTGTTGCCGCGGATCGGGGCGCGATCCTCGACGATCGCGGTGAAACCGGTGCCGGGCTGCAGTTCGGCGAAGTCGCGTTCGGCCGGATCGCGGAACGCCGCACCGGTCGCGTGCGAGTATTCGCGGGCGACGCCGCGCAGCGAGAACGCGTAGCCGCGGTCGGGCGTGACGTTGATGTCGACGGCGACGTCATCGAGGCCGAGCAGGGCGATCGCGTCCGCGCCGACCGGCGCGTCGATGCCCAGCTCGGCGAGGATCAGGATCCCGTTGTGCTCGTCGCCCAGCCCCAGCTCACGGGCCGAGGCGATCATGCCGTCGGACACGTGGCCGTAGGTCTTGCGGGCGGCGATCGGGAACGGCCCGGGCAGCACGGCGCCGGGCAGGGTCACCACGACCTTGTCATCGGCCGCGAAGTTGTGCGCGCCGCAGACGATGCCGCGGACCCCGCCGTTCGCCTCGCCGACGTCCACCTGGCACCACCGGATGGTCTTGCCGTTCGACTGCGGCTCCTCGTCGAAGGAGAGCACGCGGCCCACCACGACAGGACCGGAGATGCCGAACTCGATGAGCTCCTCCTCCTCGAAGCCCACCGACACGAGCGCCGCGAAGACGTCGTCCGGCGTGGCCTCCGGAGCTACATCCACGTACTCGCGCAGCCAGGAAAGCGGAACGCGCATCACACCACCATCCCGAACTGCTCGCTGAAGCGCACATCGCCCTCGGCCATGTCGCGCATGTCCTGCACATCGCTGCGGAACATCAGGGCGCGCTCGACGCCCATCCCGAAGGCGAAGCCGCTGTAGACCTCGGGGTCGATCCCGGCCGCGCGCAGCACGTTGGGGTTGACCATGCCGCAGCCGCCCCACTCGATCCAGCGTGCACCGCCCTTGAAGGTCGGGTGCCAGAGGTCGAGCTCGGCCGACGGCTCGGTGAACGGGAAGTAGTTGGTGCGGAAGCGGGTCTTCGCCTCCGGGCCGAACAGCTGCCGCGCGACGTGGTCGAGCGTGCCCTTCAGGTGCGCCATCGAGATCCCCTTGTCGACGACGAGGCCCTCGAACTGGGTGAACACCGGAAGGTGCGTGGCGTCGAACTCGTCGGTGCGGTAGACCCGCCCGGGGCAGAGCACGTAGATCGGCACCTCGCGGTCGAGCATCGAGCGCACCTGCACGGGGCTCGTGTGCGTGCGCATCACGAGGTGGCGGGAGGGCGGATCCACGTAGAACGTGTCCTGCTCCTGGCGCGCGGGGTGGTCGACGTCGAAGTTCAGCGCGTCGAAGTTGAACCACTCGTGCTCGAGCTCCGGGCCCTCCGCGATCTCCCAGCCCATGCCGACGAACACGTCGCTGATCTGCTCCTGCAGCAGCGTGAGCGGGTGGCGGGCGCCGACGCGGGTGCGCGAGGAGATCGCCGTGATGTCGACGCGCTCGGCCTCCAGCCGCGCGGCGGTCTCGGCCGCTGCCAGCTCCGCCTCCTTCGCGGCGAGCGCCTGCGTGACCCGGCCCCGTCCCTGGCCGATGAGCTTTCCGAAGGCAGCCTTGTGCTCGGGGGCGACCTGGCGCATGGACGCGTTCAGGATCGCCAGCGGCGACCCCTCCGCGACATGCGCCGCGCGTGCGGCTTTCAGCTCGGCGGTGTCTGCCGCGGATCCGATCGCGACGAGTGCCGCCTCGACGGCGGTCTCCACCGCCTCGGGGGTGAACATCGATTCTTCAGGAGCGCGGGGGGAAGTCTGTGCGTTGTCGGACACGAGAGTCGAGTCTACCGGCGCCGCCCCTTCGCCCCGCGCTGCTGCGCGATGACCTCGGTGACCGTCGTCTGGTCGTCGGCGGCGGGGTTGTCGTCCGCCGTCATCTGGACCTTCGGCGAACGCCGGGTGCGGATCTCGAGCCAGCGTGCGACGCCGGAGAGGATCAGGCACATGGTGATGTAGATCACCGCGACCACGAGTCCCGCCTGCAGCAGCGGCCGGCCCGGCTGACCGCTGAGGTACTTCGCGTAGTAGATGAGCTCGGGATAGGTGATGATGAAGCCGAGCGCGGTGTCCTTCAGGGTGACCACGAGCTGGGACACGATGATGGGGAGCATGGCCCGCAGCGCCTGCGGCAGCAGGATGAACGCCATCACTCCGGACTTCCGGAGCCCGATCGCGTAGCCCGCCTCCTTCTGCCCCTTCGGCAGAGCCTCGATGCCGGCGCGCAGAGCCTCCGCCAGCACCGATCCGTTGTAGAGCACCAGGCCGATCACGACGGCGGCGTACGGCGTCATGCGGAAGGTGCTGCCCGGGATGGAGTTGATGCCGTAGTAGAAGATCATCATCATGACCAGCACCGGCACGGCGCGCAGCAGCTCGATCACGACCGTGACCGGCACCCGCACCCAGGCGTGCTCCGAGACGCGGCCGATCGCGAGAACGAAGCCCAGGATGAGGCTGCCGACCGCGGCCACGAGGAACGCGCTGATCGTGGCCCAGAGTGCCTGCGCCATGCCCTGCCACACCAGGCTGTAGGTGAACAGGTTCCAGCGCGCGGCGCTGAACTGCCCCGTCACGGCGAAGCGGTACACGATGAAGCCGATCACCGCGAGGACCACCAGCACGGTGACGACGCCGAGGATGGCGTTGCGGCGGACGGCCCTGGGGCCGGGGACGTCGTAGAGAACGGATGCGCCGCTCATCGGACGATCCTCCACTTCTTCTCGAAGTGCCGCTGCAGCAGGCTCAGCAGGAACACCAGGATGATGAAGACCACGGCGACCCAGAGCAGGATCTCCATGACGGTGCCGGGACGGTCTTTGGAGTCGGCGACCGTGGCACGCAGCGTGGCGAGTTCCGCGACCGCGAATCCCGCGGCGACCGTCGTGTTCTTCAGGAGGGCGATGAAGACGCTCATCATGGGAGGCACGACCGAGCGGAAGGCCTGCGGCAGGATCACCAGCGACATCACCTGCCCGAACGACAGGCCGATCGCACGCGCCGCCTCGGCCTGACCGACCGGAACGGTGTTGATACCGGCCCGCAGCACCTCGGCGACGTAGGTGGCGGTGTAGATGCCGAGCGCGAGGATGCACAGCCAGACGATCGGGATGTCCGGCAGATCGAGCTTCGGGTATCCGAAGACGAAGAAGAAGAAGACCAGGGTCAACGGGGTGTTGCGGATCAGGTTGACGTATGCCGTGCCGACGCCACGCGCGATGGGCACGGGTGAGACCCGCATCGCGCCGACGATCGTGCCGAGCACGAGGGCCAGCACGCCGCCGCCGAGGAACAGCAGGATGGTGTTGATCGTCGCCTGGCCCCACAGATCGAGGTTGCCGAGCAGAGCGTCCACGCGGTCTCTCCTTCGAGACGGGAATGGTGAGGGATGGTGCGGCCGGATCCCCCACCCGGCCGCACCCGCTTGTGAAGGTGCGTTACTTCGCGACCTCGGGCTGAGTGACCTTCATGCCGCTCGCGCCGAGGTTCTTCTCGAAGATCGCCTTCCAGGTGTCCCCTCCGTCGGTGAACATCGTGTTGATGAACGTCTGCAGCGCGGTGTCATCCTTCGCCAGGCCCACGCCGTACTTCTCGGTGGTGAAGGGCTCGCCGACGACCTTCAGCTCGTCCGGGTCCTGCGCGGCGTAGCCGATCAGGATCGCCTGGTCGGTGGTGACCGCGTCGACCTGCTTGTTGATCAGCTGCTCCACGCAGGCGGAGTAGACGTCGAGGCCGACGGTCTTCGTGTCGGGGAAGTTCGCCTCGATGTTCTGCAGCGGCGTCGATCCGGTCGCCGAGCACACCGTCTTGCCGGCGAGGTCCTTCTCGCTCTTGATCGTGTCCTCGCTCTTGCGCACGAGCAGACCCTGGCCGGTGACGAAGTACGGGCCCGCGAAGGAGATCACCTGCTGGCGCTTCTCGGTGATGGAGTATGTGCCGACGTAGTAGTCGACGTCGCCGTTCACGATCGCCTGCTCGCGGTTCGCGGACGGGATCGCCTTGAACTCGATCTTGTCCTCGCCGTAGCCGAGGGAGGCGGCGACCCAGCGCGCGATGTCGATGTCGAAGCCGGTGCGCTCGCCGGTGGTCGCGTCCTTGTAGCCGAGACCGGGCTGGTCCTCCTTGACGCCGATCGTGACCTTGCCGTTCTTGGTGATGCGGTCGAACGTCGGGCTGCCCGTGAGCTTGACGTCCTTGGCGACCTCGAACAGCGGCTTGTCGCTGGTCGGGGTGGTGCCTTCGCCCGCGCCAGGGCTGGCGGGGCTGCCGCTGTTGCAGCCGGTGAGGGCGAGCAGGGCGACGGCGGCGATGCCGACGCCGGTGAGGATCCGGGACTTTCGCATGGTGATTCTCCTTCGATGCAGGGGTTTCGGTGCAGGTGCTGTGCTGCGGGTACGTCGGGGGCTCAGTGCGTGAGCAGCTTGGAGAGGAAGTCCTTCGCACGGTCGGACTGCGGGTTCGTGAAGAACTCCTCGGGCGAGGCTTCCTCGAGGATGTGACCATCGGCCATGAAGACGACACGGTTCGCCGCCTTGCGGGCGAAGCCCATCTCGTGCGTGACCACGATCATGGTCATGCCGGACGCAGCGAGCTCGATCATGACGTCGAGCACCTCGGTGATCATCTCCGGGTCGAGCGCGCTCGTGGGCTCATCGAAGAGCATGACCTTCGGGTGCATGGCGAGGGCGCGCGCGATCGCGACGCGCTGCTGCTGCCCGCCGCTCAGCTGGGCCGGCAGCTTGGACGCCTGCTGGGCGACGCCGACCCGCTCCAGCAGCTGCATGGCTTCCTTCTCGGCGTCGGCCTTCTTCGCACCGCGCACCTTGATCGGACCGAGTGTGACGTTCTCCAGGATCGTCAGGTGGGCGAACAGGTTGAACGACTGGAACACCATGCCGACGTCGGCACGCAGATGCGCGAGCCCCTTGCCCTCGGCCGGCAGCTCCTTGCCGTCGATCGTGATCGAACCGCTGGTGATCGTCTCCAGGCGGTTGATCGTGCGGCACAGGGTGGACTTGCCGGAGCCGGACGGCCCGATGATCACGACGACCTCGCCCTTGTGCACGGTCAGGTCGATGTCGGTCAGCGCCTGGAAGTCGCCGTAGTGCTTCTGCACGTGCTGCACGACGACGAGCGGAGCGCCGAGGGACGCGGCGGCGGGGGTTGCATCGGGCATGCTGACTCTCCGTTGAATCGACTCGCCGGCGAACCCGGCGCACTTCGAGGCTATGGAGCCGATCCCTGGCCGTGTTGTTCCTTGAGGGTTTCTTGAGGCGAGTCCAGGATGCGGCCGGCATCACATGATCCGACTCAGCCGTGGGTCTGGCGGTAGTACCGCACGGCGCCGACGTGCAATGGGATCGGATCCGTGAAGATCGCCTGCCGGCGGTCCAGGAGCGCGACGACGGGCACCGCCGTGGCCATGGTCGCGCGTTCGTCGAACAGCACCGCGAGCGCGTCGTGCACGAGGCCCTCGGGCGCGTCCGCGCGGGTGACGAGGTAGTTCGGCACGGTCATCGTGACGGTGGACGCATCGATCCCGTACGCGCCGATCGGGAAGTCGGCCTGCCGGTAGGCGCCCGCGTGCGCCGCATTCACGGCGTCGACCACGGCAGGCGGCACGGACAGCAGCCGGATCGGCGTGTCTGCGGCCAGCGTCTCGATGCCGGGTGTCGGCAGGCCGCCGACCCAGAAGAACGCGTCGATCTCGCGGCGGCGCAGGGCCGCGATCGAGTCGCTCAGTCCCAGCGCCGGGTTGTCGACCGCGGCCGGATCCACGTCGGCGGCGGAGAGGATCCGGCGCGCCACCCCCTCGACCCCCGACCCCGGGGCGCCCAGAGACACCCGGCGACCGGAGAGTGCGGCGATCTCGCGCACCGGGGAGTCGGCGCGCACGACGATGTGCACGTACTCGTCGTAGAGCCGCGCGGCTGCGACGATGGGAAGCGATTCCGGGAAGGCACCCGTCCCGGCGACCGCGTCCGCGACCGCGTCGCCCTGGGCGAAGCCGAGCACGGCCCTGCCGGATCCGATCCGTTCCAGGTTGTCGACGGATCCCGCCGTCTGCTGCACCTCGAACCGGGCACCGAGATCGCGGGAGAGCGCCTTCGCGAAGTGCTCGCCGAAGGCGTAGTAGACGCCGCTCACGCCCCCGCCGGCGATCGCCTGGGTGCGGTCGGCCCAACCGCGATCGGCCGGCGCGCACGCGGCGAGCCCGACCGCGGCGGCCAGGCACAGCAGCAGGGCGAGCACACGCCGCATCATCCGGGTCATCGCGCCTCCGCCGGCGGCAGCTGCAGGATCACGCGCAGGCCGCCGCCGTCCGCGGCCTCGACCAGCACCCGCGCGCTCACGCTCGCGAGCAGGTCCGTGACGATGGCCAGTCCGAGACCCGTGCCGGGGGCGGAGCGGGTGCGATCGCTGCGCCAGAACCGGTCGGTCGCGTGCGCGAGCTCGTCCTCGGGGATCCCCGGGCCGTGGTCGCGCACCGAGAGCTCGCACACGTCGCCCTCGCGCCGCACCCGCACGTCGATTTCGGTGTGCGCCGGGGAGAACTTCACGGCGTTGTCGATGACGGCGTCCAGGGCGCTCTCCGCGATCGTCTCGTCGGTGGCGGAGAGCACGGCTCCCTGCGCCTGCAGCACGAGTGTGACCCGCTTGGCTGCGGCGGTGTCCCGCCACGCGGCGACGCGACGGGAGGCGAGGGCGACCAGATCCACCGGCTCCCCCGGCGAGCCCGCGGGACCCGCGCCACCGCGCGCGAAGGCGAGCAGGGTGTCCAGGATCCTGGTCATCCGTCGCCCCTCCTCCCTGGTCGCCTCCACCTCCCCGTCCCAGCTCGCGTCGAGGCCGGTCGCGAGCGACTCCAGTCGCAGCAGCAGGGCGCTGAGCGGGTTGCGCAGCTCGTGCGAGGCGTTGGCGGCGAACTCCTGCTGCCGCGACACCACACGCTCGATCTCCCCCGCCATCCGGTTGAACAGCAGGATCATGCGGTGCAGCTCCGGCGGGCCGGTGTCATCGGCGATCCGCGCCTCCATCTCGCCGCGTTCGATGGCCTCCATCGCCTCGTCCACGCGGTGGACCGGACGGAGCACCCAGCGGGCGAGTCCCAGCACCACCAGCAGACCGAGCCCGATGGCGAAGACGCTGCCGATGCCCAGCAGGATCCACTGCCGCACGATCTCGGTGCGCGGTGCGTCAACGCTCGCGGACATCACCACGGCGCCGATCACGTCGCCCTGATCGAAGATCGGCTCGACCAGGGACTGCTCCGCGAACTGCCACGGCAGCAGCGCGGGTTCGGGGAGGTCGCCGCGGCGCCCGGAGAGTGCGAGCTGCACCTTCGTCGAGGTCGCTTCATCGAGCACCGCGCCCTGCGCGGAGGGCGGAGACCACGGCCTGCCGGTGCGGTCGATGACGATCACCCTGGTGCCGTACAGGTCCTGGTAGCGGCGCAGCTCGCCGTCGAGCACCTGAGCGCTGCCGGAGAGCAGCGCCTGGCGGGCACTGGTCACGAACGTGCCGATGTCACCGACCTGCTGCGTGTAGAAAGCCTGCTGCACGCTGCGCGTGGCGACCCAGCCGTAGGCGCCCCCGAGCAGCAGCAGCACCGCGGCGAGCGGCACCAGGAAGACGACGAACAGCCGCGTCCGCACGGCTCACAACCCTGTCAGGCGGTAGCCCACGCCGCGCACGGTCTCGATGAGGGCCGGGCGCGCGAGCTTGCGCCGGATCGAAGCCACGTGCACCTCGAGTGATCGGGCGAAGCTCTGCCATTCGGTGTTCCACACCTCGCGGATGATGCGGTCGCGGGGCACCGCGACGCCGGGGTAGCGCGCGAGCACCGCCACGATGTCGAACTCCTTGCGGGTCAGCTCGACCGGTTCGCCGTCGACGAGCACGCGGCGGGCGACGAGATCGATCCGCACGCCGTCGATGTCGATGTCGACCGGCCCCATCTCGCCCGGCATCGCCTGCACTCGACGGGTGACCGCCTCGATGCGCGCCAGCAGCTCCCGCACGTCGTAGGGCTTCACGAGGAAGTCGTCGGCGCCGGCCCGCAGGCCGCGGATCCGCTCATGCACCTGGCTGCGTGCGGTCGCGATCAGGATCGGCACTCCGCTCACCTCGCGGATGCGCCGGCACAGCTCGATGCCGTCGATGTCGGGCAGACCCAGATCCAGCAGCACCACCTCGGTCTCGGTGCTGAGCGCGGCCATGGCCGAGGCGCCGTCCGGTGCATGCTCGATCGCGTATCCGGCGCGGCCCAGGAAGCCGGCCAGCGCATCGGCCACGCGTTCGTCATCCTCGACGATCAGGATCCTCATGCGGTTCGGCTGCTCTTCCCGACGGATCAGACGCGCTGGGCGAACGCGCTCTCATAGAGGCACACGCTCGCCGCGGTCGCAAGGTTCAGGGACTCGGCTCGTCCGAAGATCGGCAGGCGCAGCGCGCGGTCGGCCAGCGCCAGCGCCTCCGGTGCGAGTCCGTGGGCCTCATTGCCGAACAGCCAGGCCGTGGGCCGGGCCAGGACGCCGTCCGCGCGGGCGGAGAGCAGATCGTCGCCCTTCACATCGGCGGCGAGCACCTGCAGGCCTGCGGCCTGCGCACGCTCGACGACGTCGGCGAGGTCGCCCCCGATCGAGACCGGCAGATGGAACAGGGAGCCGGTCGTGGAGCGCACGACCTTCGGGTTGTACGGATCGACCGTCTGGCCGGTCAGCACCACCGCGTCGGCGCCGGTGGCGTCGGCGGCGCGGATGATCGTGCCGAGATTGCCGGGATCGCGCACCTCCTCGCAGATCGCCACCAAGCGAGGCGAGGCGGCGAAGATGTCGCGCACCGAAGTGGGCGTCTGCCGAGCGACCGCCACGACGCCCTGGGGGGTGACCGTGTCCGCCATCGCCGCGAGCACGAACTCGGTGACGTACTCGAAGCGCACGTCCGCGCGGGTCGCGGCCTGGCGCAGGTCGCCGTGCCGGTCCCATGCGGAGGTGGTGGCGAACAGCTCGACGATGGCATCGGGCCGATAGGCCAGCGCCTCCCTGACCGCCTGCGGTCCTTCCAGGAGGAACAGGCCGGTCTCGGTGCGCGCGCTGCGCTTGGTGAGCTTGGCGACGGCGCGCACGCGCGGGGATCGGGGATTCTCCAGCACGCTCACAGTCTAGGGACAACGAAGAGGCGCCGCCCGCATGGACGACGCCTCTTCGGAAGTGCGATGCTTACGCGGCCGACTTGGGCGCGTTGACGTCCGCAGGCAGGGCCTTACGGGCGGTCTCGACGAGAGCCGCGAACGTTGCCGGCTCGTTCACCGCGAGCTCGGCGAGCATGCGGCGGTCGACCTGGACGCCGGCGAGGCCGAGACCCTGGATGAAGCGGTTGTACGTGATGCCGTTCTGGCGTGCAGCGGCGTTGATGCGCTGGATCCACAGACGACGGAAGTCGCCCTTGCGCTTGCGACGGTCCCGGTACGCGTAGACGAGGGAGTGGGTGACCTGCTCCTTCGCCTTGCGGTACAGACGCGAGCGCTGGCCGCGGTAACCCGAGGCGCGCTCGAGGATGACGCGGCGCTTCTTCTGAGCGTTGACGGCGCGCTTGACTCTAGCCATTTTCGTATTTCCTGTTCGTCAGATCGGACGCGTCAGCGGCCGAGGAGCTTCTTGGCGACCTTGCTGTCGGCGGCCGACAGAACCTGGTCCTGGTTCAGGCGGCGGGTGCGGCGGCTCGACTTGTGCTCGAGGTTGTGGCGCATCCCGGCCTGCTGCTTCTTCAGCTTGCCGCTGCCGGTGATCTTGAAGCGCTTCTTGGCACCCGAGTGGGTCTTCTGCTTCGGCATCTTCTCTTCCTTCGTATGGCGCCCAGCTGGGCGACAGGGGTTTACCCGCGCGATGCGGGAGTCTGTGGGGCGTTCGGATCCGACCGGATCACTCCGCCTCGGCGGCCGGATCGGCGGGCGCGCCGGGCGCCTTCGCGTCACGGGCGGCCTGCTTCTTCGCGTCGCGGACCGCGTTCTGCTCGGCCTTCGCCTCGGACTTGTTCTTCAGCGGCGCCACGACCATGACCATGTTGCGGCCGTCGATGGTCGGGTTCGACTCGACGGTGCCGAACTCGGCCACGTCCTCCGCGAACTTGCGGAGCAGGCGCACACCTTGCTCCGGGCGGGACTGCTCGCGACCGCGGAACAGGATCATCGCCTTGACCTTGTCGCCCGCCTTGAGGAAGCCCTCGGCGCGCTTGAGCTTGGTCGTGTAGTCGTGCGCCTCGATCTTCAGACGGAAGCGCACCTCCTTCAGGACGGTGTTCGCCTGGTTGCGGCGGGCTTCCTTCGCCTTCTGCGCAGCCTCGTACTTGAACTTGCCGTAGTCCATGATCTTGACCACGGGAGGCTTCGAGTTCGGGGCCACCTCGACGAGATCGAGGTCGGCTTCCTGCGCGAGACGCAGCGCTGCCTCGATGCGGACGACGCCGATCTGCTCACCCGCGGGGCCGACGAGGCGGACCTCGGGGACGCGGATGCGCTCATTGGTGCGGGGATCGCTGATGCGGACTCCTTAGACGATGGTTTCGGCCACCGTGATCCGGACGGATCACGGGCGAAAGCGGAATCGTCCCACCCGCCGGCATTCAGACGCCGGCGGCACCCTGACCCGACGCACCGCCCTCGCGGCGCACCGGCTACCGACGTGAATCGGCGGAGTGCTGGACCCGGTAGCCTTGAGCGGCAAGCGCGGGTGGGAAGTGAATCCTCTTTCGTGCCGGGACATAAGCCCCGGAGCCCGCAAGAGTCTATCAGAAGGCACGCCCTTCGGAAAGCCGGCACCGTGAGCACCTCCGCACCCGACGGACACCAGCACGTCTTCGACCCCTCCCCCGAGACCGTCGACGTCGACCAGGCCGCGGCGGACGCCGCCCGCGACATCGCGGATGTGGCCGCCGTCGAGGTCATCACCACGGCCGCCGTGCACCTGCTCAGCGCCGCCGCCGTGAAGCTGGGCCTCGCCGACGACCCGGAGGCGCAGAAGGACCTGGATGAGGCGCGCAAGCTCATCAACGCGCTGGCGGGCCTGATCACCGCGGCCGCGCCCGAGATCAGCGACATGCACGCGCGTCCGCTGCGCGACGGCCTGCGCTCCGTGCAGCTCGCCTTCCGCGAGGCGTCCGTGATCCAGGATCCGATCGGTCAGGGCCCGGGCGAGAAGTGGACCGGCCCGGTCAGCTGACCGCCGACTCCCGCGCGCTCCGCGAAACATCATTTCCTGCATGAGACCCCCCCCTCCTGGCGTGGTGTCTCATGCAGGATCTGGTTTCTCGCGCCGATGGTCGCGCGGGGCGGGAAACGCGCTCACGCGCTCGCGCGCAGTCGCACCGTGAGTGAGTCGACGAGCACCGCGATGCGGTCATCGACGGCCCAGCGCTGAGCCAGGCGGGCGAGCACGGCGTCCAGCGTCTCCCGGTCGAGTCCCTCGACGAGCTCGAGCGTGACGACCAGCTCCGGCCCGCGCAGCCGCGCCTCAGGATCGCCCGCCGAGACCTCGACGTCGATCACGGCCAGCTCGCCCCCCACGCTGGATTGCAGCCCGGCAAAGACCTCCGGCGAGAGGTAGCTCGGTTCCCACGGCTGCGCCTGCGCGACCGCCCACACCGCGGGGCGGCGCAGCACGAACTCCGTCTCGGATCCGGGATCCAGCACGATCAGATCGGCGTCACCCGAGGATGCGGACAGCGCGACCCGCACGGCCTCGACCGGGATCGGCCGCGCGACCGGGTCCCAGGCGCGCAGAGTGTCGACGCTGGAGAACGCCGGCTGCACCGTTCGGCCGTCCGGCGCGGCGACCGTGACGAGCGACAGCTCCTGCGTCTTGTCGACGGCCAGCCCGGAGGGCGCGATGCCCTCCTCCCCCTTCTCCGCCACCAGCGGCACGAGCACACGGGCGGCGCGGAACGCCTCGACCACGGCGGTCTGCGAGCCTGTGCCGGCGCGGAAGGCGGTGAGCGCCGCCCACAGAGCGGGATCCGCGGATCCGTCGTCGTCCGCCCGGGTGTTCCGCTGGAACGAGCGCCCGGCCCACGGCACGCCCGCCGAGTCGCCGGGACCGGCGTGGGCATGGCCTCCGTGATCGCCGGGATGGCCGCACGTGTCAGGCTCCGGCGACATCCAGCGCCTCGGCCAGGGTGAACGCACCCGCGTACAGCGCCTTGCCCACGATCGCGCCCTCGACGCCGAGCGGCACGAGCTCGCGCAGCGCCGCGATGTCATCGAGGTTGGCGATGCCGCCCGACGCCACGACCGGCTTCGGCGTGCGCACGGTGATCTCACGCAGCAGGTCGAGGTTCGGCCCCTTCAGCGTGCCGTCCTTGGTGACGTCGGTGACGACGTAGCGGCTGCAGCCGGCATCCTCGAGCCGCTCGAGCACGGTCCACAGATCGCCGCCCTCCTTCGTCCAGCCACGCGCGGCGAGAGTCGTGCCGCGCACGTCGAGCCCGACCGCCACGGCCTCGCCGTAGCGCGCGATCACGTCGGCCGCCCACTCCGGGTTCTCCAGAGCGGCGGTGCCGAGGTTGATCCGGGCCGCGCCCGACTCCATCGCCGCCTCCAGGCTGGCATCATCGCGGATCCCGCCGGAGAGCTCGACGTTGACGCCCCGGAACTGCTTGATCACCCGACGCAGGATCGCGGCGTTGCTGCCGCGCCCGAAGGCGGCGTCGAGGTCGACCAGGTGGATCCACTCGGCACCCTGGTCGACCCATTCCGCGGCCGCGTCGAGCGGGTCGCCGTAGCTCGTCTCGCTGCCCGCCTCGCCCTGCGTGAGGCGCACGGCCTGGCCACCGGCCACGTCGACCGCCGGGAGCAGGGTGAGGGAGGGAGCCTGTGCGAAGTCGTTCATGTCGTCCTTGATGTGTCGAAGCGTGTGCGGAGAGGACCGCGCGGTCAGAGAGTCGAGATCCAGTTGCGCAGCAGCTGGATGCCCGCCTCGCCCGACTTCTCCGGGTGGAACTGGGTTGCCGAGAGCGGACCGTTCTCCACCGCGGCGAGGAACCGGGAGCCGTGCGTCGCCCAGGTGAGTGCGGGCTGCGGGAACGGCGGGATCACGTCGAGCTCCCAGTTCTGCGCGGCGAAGGAGTGCACGAAGTAGAAGCGCTCGTTCTCGATGCCGCGGAACAGCACGCTGTGCTCTCCGGGTTCGACCGTGTTCCAGCCCATGTGCGGCAGGACCGGGGCGTCGAGCTCGGTGACGATACCGGGCCACTCGGCGAGCCCGTCGATCTCCGCACCGCGCTCCACGCCGCCCGCGAACAGCACCTGCATGCCGACGCAGATGCCGAGCACGGGACGCCCTCCGGCCAGACGCCGCCCGATGATCTCGTCGCCACCGTGCGCGGCCAGCGCTTCGCGCACCGCGGCGAACGCGCCGACCCCGGGGACGACGAGCCCGTCCGCCTCCAGCGCCTCGACGCGGTCACCGGTGAGCTTCGCATCGGCACCGGCGCGGATGAGCGCCTTGACGGCGGAGTGGACGTTGCCGGATCCGTAGTCGAAGACCGCGACGGTCGGGCGACGTCCGCCCGTCACTGCGACGGGGGCCTCACTCACAGGGCGCCCTTCGTGGAGGGCACGCCGGTGACGAGCGGGTCGAGCGCCTTGGCCTGGCGGAACGCACGGGCGAACGCCTTGAGCTCGGCCTCGGCGATGTGGTGCGGGTCCCGGCCGCTCACCACACGCACGTGCACGGTGAGCGCAGCGTTGTAGGAGATCGCCTCGAACACGTGACGCACCAGGGATCCGGTGAAGTGGCCGCCGATGAGGTGGTGCTCGAATCCGGCGGGCTCCCCCTCGTGCACGAGGTAGGGGCGGCCGGAGATGTCGACGACGGCCTGAGCAAGCGCCTCGTCCAGAGGGACGAGCGCGTCGCCGTAGCGCGAGATGCCGCTCTTGTCGCCGAGCGCGTCGCGGATGGCCTGTCCGAGCACGATCGCCACGTCCTCGACGGTGTGGTGGGCGTCGATGTGGGTGTCTCCCGAGGCGCGCACCGTGAGGTCGGTGAGCGAGTGCTTCGCGAACGCGGTGAGCAGGTGGTCGAAGAACGGCACGGACGTGTCGATGTGGCTCTTCCCGGTGCCGTCGAGGTCGAGCTCCAGTTCCACCGTCGACTCGGAAGTGGCACGGGAACGGGAGGCGGTCCTCCGGAAGACGGGCGGCTCGGCGGTCATGAGGCAGATCCTATCGATGCGAGGGCGTCCAGGAACGCCGTGGTCTCGGCCTCCGTGCCGGCGGTGACGCGCAGGTGGTTCGGGATGCCGACATCGCGGATCAGCACACCCCTGTCGTAGAGCGCACGCCAGGTGGCGGCCGGGTCGGCGACGCCGCCGAACAGCACGAAGTTCGACCAGGACGGGTGCGGTGTGTAACCGAGCGCCTCGAGCGTCGCCGAGATCCGATCCCGCTGGGCGACGATTTCGTCGACCATCGCGAGCATGGTCGACGCATTGCGCAATGCCGCGATCGCCGCCGCCTGCGTGAGGACGCTGAGGTGATAAGGCAGTCTCACCAGGCGCAGCGCGTCGATGAACGCAGGATCGGCTGCGAGGTAGCCGACCCGCGCACCGGCGAACGCGAACGCCTTGCTCATCGTGCGCGAGATCGCGAGTCGGGGACGGCCTTCGAGCAGCGTGAGCGCGGAGGGCGAGTCCTTCGGCGCGAACTCCTGGTAGGCCTCGTCGACGATCACGATGCCCCGTGCCGCCTCGTACACGGCCTCGATCACATCGAGCGCGAGGGGCGTACCGGTCGGGTTGTTCGGTGCGCAGAGCAGGATGACGTCGGGATCGTGCCGGCGCACCTGGGCGACCGCCTCGTAGACGGTGAGCTCGTAGTCGGGGCGTCGAGAGCCGGCGATCCAGGTCGCACCCGTGCCCTGCGCCAGCAGCGGGTACATCGAATACGTCGGCGCGAAGCCGAACACCGTGCGCCCGGGACCGGCGAACGCCTGCAGGATGTGCTGCAGCACTTCGTTGGATCCGTTGCCCGCCCAGATGTTGGACGCCTCGAGGCCGTGCCCGAGGTAGCCCGCGAACGACTCCCGGAGCTCGGTGAACTCGCGATCCGGATAGCGGTTGACGTCGCGCAGCGCGACGGCGATGTCGTCGAGGATGTCGCTCGCCACCTGCTCCGGCACCGGATGGGTGTTCTCGTTCACGTTCAGCGCCACGGGGAGCGGCGCCTGGGGGGCACCGTACGGGCGCAGACCACGCAGGTCGGCGCGCAGGGGCAGATCGTCGAGGGAGACAGTCACCACCCAATGCTAGGCGGCCGCGCTGCGCGCGCGGCAACACATGTCGTCCGGCGACCGATCCGCGTGCGGTGTCAGCGCCCGACGGCGCCGTACTGCGCGGGGATCGCGAGGTGCTGTCCGACCGCGATGACGCCGCCGTCGACCAGGTTGAGCCGGGAGATCGCGGCGACCACGTCCCGCGGGTCTTCCTTCGGCGCGACCTCGCCCGCGATCGACCAGAGCGTGTCACCCGGCTGCACGGTGACGGTCGTGAACGAAGCGGGGGCCGTCCCCTCACCCGACGCGAGTGCTGATCCGCCGCTCAGCACCGCGAACGCGATCGCACCGGCGATCGGCAGCGCGACCAGCACGGCGAGCACGCGCCGACCGCGAGCGGTGATCCGCAGGCGGGTAGCAGGGACCTGTGCGCCGAAGGTGATGCTGCTCATGGTGCTTCTCCTCTGATGTGTCTGTCGGTTCGCCTCTCCCCGGATCCGGACCTGTCAGGAGTGCTCCTCCGTCTCAGGGTGAGAGGATCCGTGCCTCTGGAGAGGCGAACCTACGTACCGAAACTACTTTCGAATTCGAACATCTGTCAAGCATTCTTCGAAATCCACTTCGAAGAGTTGCCGACACGCTCGAACAGATCTACCGATTCCGCGGCCTACTCGGATACGGTTTCGATACGAAGACCTCATCACGGACCACCGACATTCGAATCGCACCCGCGAAACGACGCGGTCGCCCGGTTCGGGCACGAGGCACGACGCACACGAAGGAGATGGCATGAGCGACCCAGCGAGCACCGGATCCGAGGCCCCGCGGACGCGGCGGCGCAAGAGCCTGAGTGCGAAGCAGATGGCGATCCTGGAGGTCATCCAGACCTCCATCGCCCGCTACGGGTATCCGCCGAGCATGCGCGAGATCGGCGATGCGGTGGGTCTCAAGTCGCTCAGCAGCGTCACGCATCAGCTCGGCCAGCTGGAGCTGAGCGGCTATCTGCGCCGCGACGCGGGCAAGACCCGGGCGATGGAGGTGCTGATCGACCTGCCGGGCACGTCGACCGAGAACCCCGACGATATGGGTCCCTCCGTCGGGGACGCGGCTCTCGTCCCGCTCGTCGGCCGCATCGCCGCCGGTGTTCCCATCACCGCCGAGCAGCAGGTCGAGGAGATCTTCCCGCTTCCCCGGCAGCTGGTCGGCAAGGGCGACCTGTTCATGCTCAAGGTCTCCGGCGAATCCATGATCGATGCGGCGATCTGCGACGGCGACTGGGTGGTGGTGCGTTCGCAGGGCACGGCGGAGAACGGCGAGATCGTCGCTGCCATGATCGACGGCGAGGCGACGGTGAAGACCTTCCGCCGGCGTGACGGCCACGTGTGGCTGCTCCCCCGCAACAGCGCCTTCGAGCCCATCCTCGGCGACGACGCCACCGTGCTCGGGAAGGTCGTGGCGGTGCTGCGCGCGGTCTGACCCGCACCACCGCACAGGCACAGAGGCCGCCCCGGATCGGATCCGGGGCGGCCTCTCGTGTGCCGGCCGGCGGGCGCGGGCCCGCCGGCTCAGGGCATCATGCTGAGACGGACACGTCCTCGCGGACGCGGCGGGTGGCCTCGACGATGTTGCGCAGGGACGCGTTGGTCTCCTCGTAGCCGCGGGTCTTCAGTCCGCAGTCCGGGTTGACCCACAGCTGTCGGGTCGGGATCTCCTCGACTGCACGGCGCAGCAGCGCCTCGATCTCACTCGTCTGCGGCACGCGCGGCGAGTGGATGTCGTACACGCCGGGGCCGATGCCGTGGTCGAAGCCGCTCGCGGCGATGTCGGTGACGACCTCCATGCGGCTGCGCGCGGCCTCGATCGAGGTGACGTCGGCATCCAGCGCGCGGATCGCGTCGATGACGACGCCGAACTCGGAGTAGCAGAGGTGCGTGTGCACCTGGGTCGCGGCTTCGGCACCGGCCGTGGAGAGGCGGAACGAGGCGACGGACCAGTCGAGGTAGGCCGGCTGGTCTGCCTTCTTCAGCGGCAGCAGCTCGCGCAGCGCCGGCTCGTCGACCTGGATGACGCCGATGCCGGCGGCCTCGAGGTCCGCGATCTCGTCGCGCAGCGCCAGCGCCACCTGGTTGGCGGTCTCGGCGAGCGGCTGGTCGTCGCGCACGAACGACCAGGCGAGGATCGTGACGGGGCCGGTCAGCATGCCCTTCATCGGCTTCACGGTGAGCGACTGCGCGTACTGCGACCAGGCGACCGTGATCGGCGCGGGCCGGGACACGTCGCCCCAGAGGATCGACGGGCGCGTGGCGCGGGAGCCGTAGGACTGCACCCAGCCGTTCTCCGTGACGTCGAAGCCGTCGAGGTTCTCGGCGAAGTACTGCACCATGTCGTTGCGCTCGGGCTCGCCGTGCACCAGCACGTCCAGGCCCAGCTCCTCCTGGAGCTCGACGACGCGGCCGATCTCGTCGCGCAGGAAGCCGTCGTACTGCTCCGCGCTGATCTCGCCCTTGGTGAACTGCGCGCGCGCTCGGCGGATCTCGCCGGTCTGCGGGAAGGATCCGATCGTCGTGAGCGGCAGTGCCGGCAGGCTCAGAGCGGCGTCCTGCGCGGCCACGCGGGCGTCGTAGTCGCCGCGGGAGAAGTCGGCGTCGGTCAGGGATCCGGTGCGGGCGCGGACCGCGTCCACGCGCACGCCGGGTGCGGACAGACGGTCGGCGAGCGCCGTGGAGGCGGCGTCGAGGTCGGCGGCGATCGCGGCGCGGCCCTGCGTGAGGCCCTTCGCGAGGGTCGTGACCTGCGCGACCTTCTGGTCGGCGAACGCGAGCCAGCTCACGAGGCGCGCGTCGAGCTTCGACTCGTCCTCGACGTCGTGTGGCACGTGCTGCAGTGAGGTCGACGTCGCGGCGGCGACGCCCGCCGCGCCGAGGCCGCGCAGCGCCTCGAGCGTGTCGAAGGCCGCGGCCAGGTCACCGCGCCAGATGTTGTGGCCGTCGATGACGCCGCCGACGAGCACCTTGTCGGCGAGCCCCGGAACGGCGGCCGGCACGGTGCCGCGGACCAGGTCGAGGCCGATCGCCTCGATCGGGGCGGCGGCGAGGACCGCGAGGTTGGCGTCGAGAGCGGCGTAAGGGGCGGCGACGAAGACGGCGGGGCGATCGGTCAGGCCCCCGAGAGCGGCGTAGGCGCGGGTCGCTGCGGCGCCGAGGTCTGCGACGGAGGTGGGCAGCGACTCGCTGACCAGCGCGGGCTCGTCGAGCTGCACCCATTCCGCACCGGCCGTCTTGAGTGCGCCGAGCAGCTGTGCGTAGACCGCGACCAGATCGTCGAGACGCGAGAGCGGGTCGAAGCCCTCAGGCGCCTCGTCCGCGGCCTTGGCGAGCGCGAGGAACGTGACGGGTCCGACGATCACCGGACGGGTGCGGAAACCGGCTGCGGCCGCCTCCTCGACCTGGCGCACGATGCGGTCGCTGGACAGCGAGAACGCGGTGTCAGGGCCGATCTCGGGCACGAGGTAGTGGTAGTTCGTGTCGAACCACTTGGTCATCTCGAGCGGTGCACGATCGCCCTCGCCGCGGGCGACGGTGAAGTACGCGGGCAGTCCGATCGTGCCGTCCGCCGAACGCAGGTCCTCGAACCGGGCGGGGATCGCGCCGACCGTGACCGCGGCGTCGAGCACCTGGTCGTAGAACGAGAACGATTCGGGGATCGCGGAGTCGGCGCGGCCCAGGCCCTGTGCGGCGAGACGCTCACGCGTCGTCGCGCGCAGCTCGGCAGCGGTGCGCTCGAGCTCGGCTTCGTCGATCCGTCCGGCCCAGAATGCCTCGACGGCCTTCTTCAGCTCACGGCGTCGGCCGATGCGCGGGTAGCCCAGGATGGTGCCCTCGGGGAATGCGGTCATGACGGTCCTCTCTGACAGAAGGGGGGAAGTGGGGCGGCTCAGGGTGTGCCGCTGAGGTGGACGGAGCCGGCGCGCGCCGGTGTGATCCCGGCCTCCTCGAGCACGGCGAGCACGGTGCGGTGCTGGTTGAACGCGTACAGGTGCACGCCGCCGGCGCCGCCGGCGACGAGTTCGCGCACGAGCGCCGCAGCATGTGCGACGCCGATCTCGGTGCGTCCCTCGACAGTGGGCTCGACCTCGAGCGCGATGGACAGTTCGGCGGGCACCTCCTCGCCGCTGAGCTCGAGCACGCGGCGCAGACGGGCGGGCGAGGTGATCGGCATGATGCCGGGCAGGATCGGGATCGTGACACCGGCGCGACGCGCGCGCTCCACGAACGCGAAGTAGTCGTCGGGGTGGAAGAACAACTGTGTGATCGCGAGAGTGGCGCCGGCCGCCTGCTTCGCGAGCAGTGCCTCGATGTCCTGTCCGCGGTAGGTCGAGCGCGGATGCCCGTTCGGATAGGCGGCGACGGCGATGTTCACCTTGCGACGTGGTGTGACCTGCACGGCGCCGGGGACGCCGGGGATGGGGCGCTCCTGGTACGGCGCGCGCTCGGCCTGGGCGCGGTCGATGAGCTGTACCAGCTGCGCCGAGCTCTCCAGGTCGCCGAGGAACGGCTCATTCTCGTCGAGCGGCGGGTCGCCGCGCAGTGCGAGGAAGCTGAGGATCCCGGCATCGAGGAATTCACGGATCAGCCGCGACGCGCCGGCATACGTGTTGCCGACGCAGGTGAGGTGCGCGAGCGGCTCGACGGAAGTGTGCTCGCGGATGTATCGCAGCACGTCGAGGGAACGGCCGCCGACGGATCCGCCCGCGCCATAGGTCACCGAGATGAAGCGGGGCGAGACCGCGGCGAGCTGCTGGATCGTCTCGTGCAGCGCTTCGATCGGCGCCGTGGTGCGCGGCGGATACAGCTCGAAGGAGATGGGCACGCGCGGCAGCACCGCCCCGGCGGGGGCGAACGGCGGCGCGTCGAAGGACATGGAACTCCAGATTCGGGATGTCCTCCCCACGTTAGGTGTGCTCTGGCCGCAGTGCGTGCTGTGTTTCGCCATGTGTCGGCGAACGCCTTCTAGGCTCGAAGCATGACATCGCCGTACGGATCCTGGCCTTCTCCGCTGTCCGCCGAAGCACTCGCGAGCGCGGGCAGCCGCATCGACGGCGCACGGTATGCGGACGGCGCGATCTGGTGGAGCGAGTCTGTGCCGACCGAGCGCGGGCGGATGCGGGTGCTGCGTCAGGACGCCGACGGATCCGTGACCGAGGCGCTGCCCGCGCCATGGGGGGCGCGCTCCCGGGTGCACGAGTACGGCGGCGGGGCGTGGACCGTCGCCGAGGACGGCGTGCTGCTCTTCGTGGATGGCGATTCCCAGCGTGTGCACCGGCTGGATCCGGGCGCGACGGCACCCGTGCCGCTGACCACGGCGGGGCCGCAGCACGGAGGACTGCGACTGCAGCAGGGCAGGCTGTTCGCGGTGCGCGAGGATCTGTCGGCTTCACCGCACCGCCGTTCGATCGTGGAGATCCCGCTCGACGGATCGGCCGCAGATGACGACACCGCGGTCACCGTGGTGCAGGGCGGCGACGGTTTCTTCGCGCATCCCGCGCTCTCTCCCGACGGGACGCGGCTGGCCCTCGTCGCCTGGGATGAGCGCCGCATGCCCTGGGATGCCGCGTCCGCGGTCGCGGTGGATCTCGCGACAGGCACCCGCACGCCGATCCCTGCGCGGGCTCCCCTGCAGCCCGAATGGCTCTCCGACGAGGAGCTGCTGTACGCCGACGATATGACGGGCCGCTGGAATCTGCATCGGGCGCGGATCCGAGCACAGCCGTCGCCCCCGCTCCCGGCTCCCCCGGCGACCACGGAACCGTTCGCACTCGCCGACGCCGACACCGGCGGCGGGCTGTGGGTGCTCGGTCAGCGCTGGTTCCGGGTGCTCGCGGACGGCCGCATACTGGCGGTGCGCACGAACGGATCCGATGCGCTCGTGCTGCTCGGCACCGACGGCGCGGTCCTGCGCGAATTCGACGTGCCGTTCCTCAGTGACCTGAGCCTTGAGGACGCCGACGGCACCGCCGTCCTGATCACCGGACAGGGCGCCCGCGTCACGCCAGGACTGTGGGAGCTCGACGTCGATTCCGGAGCGGCTCGCGCGATCCGGGGCGGCGATCCCGTCGATGCGGCGTGGGTGCCGGGGGCGCGTGCCCTCACGTTCGACGGACCCCGTGGCCCGGTGCACGCGTTCGACCATGCCCCGGCCAACCCCGATGCCGAGCCGGAGCCGGGCACCCTGCCGCCGTACGTCGTGTCGGTGCACGGCGGGCCGACCGCGCACACGGCCGGAGCCCAGACCGGGTGGATCACCTACCTCACGAGCCGGGGAATCGGCGTGCTCGAGGTCAACTACGGCGGGTCGACCGGCTACGGCCGCGCGTATCGTCAGCGCCTCGACGGTCAATGGGGTGTGGTCGACGTGGACGACGTGCTCGCTGCGGCGCGAGGGCTCGCCGACGCCGGCATCGCGGATCCCGCGCGGATCGCGATCCGCGGCGGATCCGCCGGCGGCTGGACGGTGCTGTCGGCGCTGGTGCGCGGCGGCGTGTTCGCGGCGGGGATCGACCGCTACGGCGTCGCCGACGCCCGTATGCTCGCCGAGGACACGCACGACTTCGAACGGCACTATCTGGATGGCCTCATCGGCCCGCTGCCCGAGGCCGAGCCGATCTACCTCGAGCGCTCCCCGCTCGCCCAGGCACACCGCATCGACGTGCCCGTGCTGATCCTGCAGGGCGCCGACGACCCGGTCGTCCCGCCCGCGCAGTCGGAGGCCATCCGCGATGCCCTCGCCGCCCGCGGCGTGCCGCACGAGTACGTGCTGTTCGAGGGCGAGGGACACGGATTCCGTCAGGCGAGCACGATCATCGCCGCTGCCGAGGCGGAGCTGCGCTTCCTGGGCGAGGTGTTCGGCTTCGAGCCGACGATGTAGCCCGGCCGCCTGGCGCGCGCCGGACTCCGGAGCCGGTCACTCCCCCAGACGGTTTCGGGTGCGCATCGCGCGCTCCGCCTCCCGGGAGTCCTGACGCTCCCGCAGCGCCTGCCGCTTGTCGTACTCGCGCTTGCCCTTGGCCAGGGCGATCTCGACCTTGGCGCGGCCGTCGGAGAAGTACAGTCGCAGCGGGATGAGCGTGTAGCCGCCGGCCGAGACCGCATGCGAGAGCTTCGCGATCTCCTCCTTGTGCAGCAGGAGCTTGCGGATCCGCTTCGCCGAGTGGTTCGTCCAGTGGCCCTGCGAGTACTCCGGGATGTGCACCGCGTCGAGGAACGCCTCGTTCCCCTTGATGAAGGCATAGCCGTCGGTGAGGTTCGCACGCCCCTGCCTCAGCGACTTCACCTCGGTGCCGGTGAGCACGAGACCCGCTTCGTACGACTTCTCCACGGTGTAGTCGTGACGAGCGCGACGATTGGTCGCGATGACCTTCTCCCCGCGTTCCCTGGGCATGGCAATCTCCTGCGTGCTCGATGTGGTGGATCCGGCCGGATGGCCAGCCCGCCAGTATATACGGGTGCGGCGCCGCCGCGGTTCGTCTCAGGCGCGCAGCCAGCGTCGGATCGCGAAGCCCGCACTGAGCGCCGCGAGGATCACGCCGATGCCGATCAGCACCGGCACGACGAGCAGCGCATCCTGCAGGCCGACCCACGTGGTGATGAATCCGACGCGCTTGGTGAGGTAGTCCTGCACCCCGAACTGCACGCCCAGCAGCACGGCGACACTGGCGAGCACGGATCCGATCACCGCCGCGAACACGCCCTCGAGCACGAACGGCGTCTGGATGAAACGGTTCGACGCACCCACCAGGCGCATGATGGCGATCTCCCGCCGTCGCGCATACGCGGACAGCCTGATCGTGGTGCCGATCAGCAGCACCGCGGCGATGAGCATGAGCACGGCGATCCCGACCGCGACATAGGTCGCGACCGTGAGCGCATTGAACAGCGGATCCAGATACTCCAGCTGATCCTTGACCTCATCGACGCCCTTGACGCCGCTGAATGCCTCGGCGATCACGGCGGACTGGGTCTGATCCTTGAGGTTGACCTTGAACACGGCGTTGACCTGGTCGGCGCTCAGAACGCCGGCGTAGTCCTTGCCGACGAGCTTGAGCGTCTCCTGGTAGGCCTGCTCGGCGGTCTGGAACGTGCTCTTCGCGATGAGGGGTTTGAGCGTGTCGCCGTCGAGCTCCGCCTGCACGGCCTTGATCTGCTCATCCGTGGCGATCCCGCCGGCACAGCCTGGCGTGGTGGACACCGACGAGCACATGTAGATCGCGACCTGCGCGCGGTCCTGCCAGTACGCGCGCATCGTGCCGATCTGCGCCTGCATCAGGATCGCGGCACCCACGAACGTGAGCGAGACGAACGTGACGAGCACGACGGAGATGACCATGGAGGCGTTGCGGCGCAGGCCCGTGAGCGCCTCGCTGAGGATGAGTCCGAACCTCATGAGACGGGACCCACTTCCTCGTCGTCGCTGCCGTCGAGTCCGAGTCGATCGGCCACGCCGAGCTCGGCGAGATCGACGGGCGCGACCGCGATCGGCTGCGTCGACGGGACCGGCTCGTCGACGGGCTTGACAGTCGGCTGCGCCGGGGCGCTCTTCTCCGGCTGATCGGCGGCCGGCGCTGGAGCCGGGATCGGCTCGGCGATCGCGGCCTCGGTCTCGCGGTGCACCTCGCGCACGGTCTGCAACGCGGCGGTGGCGGCCGCGCCGCGGATCGCCTCCGGCTCCAGGCGCGGAACGTTGGACGTGTCGCCGTACCCGCCGCCGACCTCGTCGCGCACCATCTCGCCGTCGCGCAGCTCGATCACGCGGCGCTGCATCTGGTCGACGAACGCGGCCTCGTGCGTGGCCATGAGCACCGTGGTGCCGCCGGCGTTGATCCGGGCGAGCAGCTGCATGATGTCGACCGACGTGGCAGGGTCGAGGTTTCCGGTCGGCTCATCGGCGAGCACGATCTGCGGGCGGTTCACGATCGCGCGGGCGATCGCGACGCGCTGCTGCTCCCCGCCGGAGAGCTCGTGCGGCAGGCGCTTCTCCTTGCCGCTCAGGCCGACCAGTGCCAGCGCCTCGGGCACCGCCTGCTGGATGAAGCCGCGCGACGCGCCCGTCACCTGCAGGGTGAACGCGACGTTCTGGTAGACCGTCTTCGACGGCAGCAGCCGGAAGTCCTGGAACACGGATCCGATGCTGCGGCGGAAGTACGGCACCTTGCGGCTCGCGATCGACTTCAGATCGCGCCCGAGCACGGCGACGCGGCCGGACGTGGGCGACTCCTCTCGGAGGATCAGCTGAAGGCAGGAGCTCTTCCCGGATCCCGACGCACCGACGAGGAAGACGAACTCGCCTCGCTGCACCTCGAAATCCAACCCGGACAGCGCGGGGCGCTTCGTCCCGCGGTAGCGCTTGGTGACGTTCTCGAATCGGATCATGGCTCATCGAGCCTAAGCGGGCGCCGCGTGCTCCCCGCGAGCGACACCCCCGGCGTGCAGGGTTCGGGACTATGAGGTGGCTGGGTTCGCGGCGCGCGGCTGTCAGAGCCGCACGAAGATCGGCGGGCCGGAGCTCGCCCAGGGGGCGTGGTGCTCGACGTAGCGACCCCAGTCGGGCGAGTCGATGATGCCGCCGGCGCCATCCCAGATCCCGATGTGCCGGCTGGGCCACCACACCAGGTCGCCGGCGCGCGCCTCGCTCTCCGGGATCACGGTACCGAGCGCCGCCTGGTTGTCGGCGCCGCGGGGCAGGCTGATCCCGAAGTGCCCGAACACGTACTGCACGAGGCCATCGCAGCCGAAGGAGTCGCTCGGGTCGTTGCCCCAGCCGTACGGCACGACACCCACGAACGTCTCCGCATATGCGACGACGGCATCACCGGAGAACTGCTGCGGGGCGACCTCGGACGGGGCCGCGGATGTCGCGGTCGCAGGCTCGGGTTCCGGTGCGGGCGGCGGAGGAGGCGGGGCGTAGAGCACATCGAACACGGCGCGGGTGGCCGTCGGCTTCTGCGCGGTGGTCGGTGCGGTGAAGGTCTGCGAGTGCGCCACGATGGACACGGTGCGGTCGGAGGCGACCGGCGCCGCGGGCTGGAAGGCGAACGCCGCCGTCGCCGCCACCGGGACGATCAGCGCCGCGATCGCACAGCCTGCCGCCGCGCGCCGTGTCACAGTCGTCGGGATTCTCCGTGTCACAGTCATCGGATCCCTACCTTACGACAGCTCAGCCGGGAGGTCACCTGGGAAGCTCCTGGGTCGCCTGCTCCCGGATCCATCCCGGATCTCGGGAACCACCACGGCCTTGTCACGAGATCGGCTTGTCTGGGAGCATTCTGCGCAGGCGCCCTCGCTGTGCGGCACACCTCAGGGGGCACGCCGGCATCCTCGAGAGGACAACGCCATGAGCACACCCGCAGGCTGGTACGACGACGGATCGGGCAGACAGCGCTGGTGGGATGGCCAGAACTGGTCGGAGCACTACGCAGATTCGACGCCGGATCCGTTCGCATCTCCGGCGCCATCGGCACTGGGCGCTATCGCTCAAGAGGCGAGGCAGTTCACCACACCAGGGCCGTACGCCGCGACCACCGCGAGCGCGAAACCACATGTCCTCGCCATCATCGCTCTCGTCACAGCCGTCGTGGGTTTCGTGTTCGCCTGCGTGCCCGGTGCGCTCATCGTCGGATGGGTCCTTCTCCCGATCGCGTTCGTCCTGTCCATCGTCGCGTTGTTCCTGAAGGGGAAGAAGTGGCCCGCGATCGTGGGCCTCGTCGTCGCGGTCGTCGGGACGGTCGTCGGCTTCGTCGTGTTCTTCGCCATCATCGCGAACGCGGCGCGCGATGCGTTCAAGGATCTCCCCACCGCGCCGATCTCCTCGCCCACGCCCGGATCGACCCAGGCCGCCAGAAGCTCGGTCTCCCCCGAGGACGACGGGAAGTACCAGGTCGAGATCGGTGACGCCACGAAGGGCACGGACTTTGAAGGGAACCCTGCGCTCATCGTCAACTTCACCTTCACCAACCACAGCAGCGAGGACACGAGCTTCATGTTCGCCGTGAGCGCGAAGGCCTTCCAAGACGGCGTGGAGCTCGAGGACGCGATCGTGACGGACGATTCCGTCGACAGCGCGAGTGTGCTCAAGGACATCAAGCCCGGTGCATCGATCGTGGTACAGCGGGCGTACAAGCTCACGGGCACGAGCGACGTGAGCGTCGAGGTGAAGAAGTTCTCACCGTTCGACGACGCTCAGATCGCGAGCAAGACTTTCACGGTGGGCTGAGCGACCGCCGCCGACGGCTCGGGGCCGGTGCCGCCTCTTCCGGTTCGACCCCGAACGATGCTCGTCTGCTTGCCTACCTCAGTCGTCGTCCTTGCGCTTGCGCCAGCGGATGCCCGCGGAGATGAAGCCGTCGAGATCGCCGTCGAACACAGTGGCCGGGTTGCCGACCTCGTAGCCGGTGCGCAGATCCTTGACCAGCTGCTGGCCGTAGAGGAAGTAGGAGCGCATCTGGTCGCCCCAGCTCGCGGTGATGTTGCCGGCGAGCTCCTTCTTCTTCGCAGCCTCCTCCTCCTTCTGCAGCAGCAGCAGGCGGGTCTGCAGCACGCGCATGGCCGCGGCGCGGTTCTGGATCTGCGACTTCTCGTTCTGCATCGACACGACGATCCCGGTCGGGAGGTGCGTGAGGCGCACGGCGGAATCGGTCGTGTTGACCGACTGGCCGCCCGGGCCGGAGGAGCGGAACACGTCGACGCGGATGTCACCCTCGGGGATGTCGACCTCCGTCGCCTCCTCCATGAGCGGGATGACCTCGACCGCCGCGAAGGAGGTCTGACGCTTGTCAGCGGATCCGAACGGGCTGATCCGCGCGAGGCGGTGCGTGCCGGCCTCGACGGAGAGAGTGCCGAAGGCGTACGGCGCGTCTACCTCGAAGGTCGTGGACTTGATGCCGGCACCCTCGGCGTACGACGTGTCCATCACCTTCACCGGGTACTTATGGCGCTCGGCCCAGCGCAGGTACATGCGCAGCAGCATCTCGGCGAAGTCGGTGGCGTCGTCGCCGCCGGCGCCCGAGCGGATCGTGATGATCGCGGACCGCTCGTCGTACTCGCCGTCCAGGAGCGTCTGCACCTCGAGCTGGCTGATGGTGTCGGTGAGGGCGGCGAGTTCGGCGCGCGCCTCGGCGGCCGAATCCTCGTCCTCCATCTCGTTGGCGAGCTCGATGAGCACCTCGAGGTCATCGAGGCGCTGCTCGACCTCGGTGACGCGCTTGAGCTCAGCCTGACGATGGCTGAGCGCGCTGGTGACCTTCTGCGCCTTCTCGGGGTCGTCCCACAGATCGGGGGCACCGGCCTCCTCGCTGAGGCGTTCGATGTCGGAGCGGAGCGAGTCGACGTCGACGACCTCGCGGATGTCGCCGAAGGTGTGACGGAGCGCCGCGATGTCGGCGGAGAGATCAAGTTCGAGCATGGCCTCCCCAGACTACCGTGGAGATGTGAGCGATCGAGCCCTGTCCGTGCTGTGGAAGTTCGGCCCGATGGTGTACCTGCCGACCCTGCTGTTCTCCATCGGCGAGGGCGCGGTGGTCCCGCTGATCCCTGTGATCGCCGCGAGCCGAGGCGCGACACTCGCCTCGGCCGGTCTCATCGCGTCGGCGCTCGTCGTCGGCCAGCTCTGCGGCAACATCCCCGCGGGCTGGCTCGTCGCCAAGGTCGGCGAGCGGTACACCATGGTGGTCGCCGGATCCGTCGCCCTCGTCGCCGTCTCCGCGAGCGCGCTGGCGACGAACCTCGCGCTGTTCAGCATCGCCGTCTTCATCGCGGGCATGTCCGCGGCGGCGTTCGGCCTCGCGCGGCACGCGTTCATGACGACCCGGGTGCCGCTGGCGTTCCGCGCCAGGGCGCTCTCGCTGCTGGGTGGATCCTTCCGTGCCGGGATGTTCGTGGGTCCGTTCCTCGCGGCGGGGCTCCTCGGAGTGTTCCACACCGAGAACGCCGCGCTCTGGTTCTTCGCGGTGTGCCTGATCGGGCTCATCCTGCTGGTGCTGCTCGGGCCGGATCCGGAGGCGCAGGCGGCCGCCGCGGACGAGGCGGATCTGATCGCGGAGGACAGCGGCGAGCCCGTGAGCGGATCCGTCCCCACGATCGAGCGGGCGGGTGTGTTCCGCACCATGTGGCGCAACCGCGGGGTGCTCTCCCGGCTCGGGCTGTCTGCCGCGAGTCTGTCCGCCGTGCGCGCGGCGCGCCAGGTGGTGCTGCCGCTGTGGGGCGTGTCGATCGGGCTGGACGCGTCATCCATCGCCCTCGTCGTGGGCGTCTCCGGCGCGATCGACTTCGCCCTGTTCTATGCGAGCGGCCAGGTCATGGACCGCTTCGGACGGCTCTGGGCGGCCCTGCCCGCGATGGTGCTGATGGGCACCGGATTCCTCGCGCTCTCACTCACCCATGACCTCGACACCAAGACGCTCTGGTTCGGCATGATCGCCGCCGTACTCGGCGTGGGCAACGGGCTCTCCAGCGGGATCCTGCTCACCCTCGGAGCCGACGTGGCGCCGCAGAGCGAACCGGCGGCGTTCCTCGGCTCCTGGCGCACGCTGAACGATGCCGGCGGGGCGGTGGCGCCGCTGATCTTCTCCGGCATCGCCGCGATCGCCTCGCTCGCCGTCGGCGCCGCCGCGATGGGTGTGATCGGCGTGCTCGGCGCGATCGGCTTCCTGCGCTTCATCCCCCGGTTCGTGCCGCGGCGAGCCGTCGACGAGGTCTGACCGGTTCACTCGAACGCGGTGCGGCTCGTGCCTGTCGACTCGATCGTGATCATCGAGGGCACGAGTGCACTGAGCAGCGGCGGCGACCACGTCGTGCGCACCGTGACACGCGCCGAGATGCCGTCGGGCGATCCGGCCGTCACCAGCTGCACGCCGTCGTCGAGCACACCCAGCACCGCGGCCGCCTGCGCGGCGATCTCGGTGTCGTCGAGCTCCGCGCGCACGGCATCGCCGTCGACCTGCACCCGGAAGCCGTCGGCCCCGGCGAGCGCGGCCGCGTCGGCGGTCGAGTCGAGCCGCTTCTGCGCGATGTACAGGTCGGTCGCGCAGACGCACACGAAGACCAGGGAGATCGCCAGCACGAGGTAGCCGAGGATCAGCGGCATGGTGCTGCCCTCCTCGTCGGAGAACAGCCCTGCTCGCACGCGCATGCCGGTCATCCGCCGGTCCAGGTGCGCGAGACCTTGTATGCGGACGACGCCTGCACGGGGACGCTGCCGACGCGATCGAGGCCGAACACCGGTGGCACGAACGGCAGCGCGACGCGTGAGGTGACGGTGACGACGACCGTCGCCCCGGCGGAGGGGCAGGCGGCTCCGGCCGGGGCGCATCGGATGTCGACATCGACGGATCCGGGATCCATGCCGTACTCCTCGATCGCGGAGTGCACGGCGGCGTCGGCGCGGGCCGCGGCGTCGCCGGCGTCCACCGCGGCGCTCATCGTGCGGGCCGTGTGCCGGGACGCGGACTCCACACCGAGCATCTGGCCCTGGATCGCGCCGAGCGCGAGCACCAGGTAGATCAGCGGGACGAGCAGGATCACGCCCAGCCCGATGAACTCGAGCGCGGCGGATCCGGTCTCCTCGCCGGCGAGGAACCGGCGCGATCGCGTACCCGCCTCCTCAGCCGGCGTCGGTGAAGGACTCCACGGGAGCACGGCCGGTCACCTCCAGCCCGGAGGGGACGCCGAGCAGCCCGATCAGCGGCAGCGTGGTGCGCACGGTGATCTCCATGGTCGGCACGCCCAGCGCGGTCGTCTCGCGCGTGCTGATGTCCTGCGCGTAGTCCGCACCGACCGCGCGCCCGATCACGACGGCAGTGCGCTGCACGCCCTCGCCGGGATCGGTGTCGGCCAGCGCCGCGACGTGCGCGCCTTCGACGGCGGCATCGTGCACGACGTTGCGCACGTACACGGCGAGCGCGAACTGCAGCACGCCGAGGGTGAGCACGGTCAGCAGGGCGCCGACGAGCACGAACTCGACCGGGCTGGATCCCCGATCGTCTCCGAGTCCCTCGAACCTGTGCCGCGCCGCATGCATCGTCGGGTCAGATCCCGCTCACGCGAGCGATCGCCTGCTCGAACAGGTTCGTGAGGGCGGGCCCCGCGACGGCCCAGATCAGCACGACGAGCCCGGCCGTCATCAATGTGATCAGCACCCAGCCCGGGACGTCGCCGCGCTCGAGATCATCGGGGGAATCCGCCAGCCCGGGCGTGAGAGAGGTGTGAGGAGTGCTCATGAGGTTTCCTTTCGAGGACGGTAGAGGCGGATCAGCCGATGCCGAGCCGCAGGATGAAGACGCCGGGGAAGACGGCGAAGAGAACGGAGAGGGGGAGGATCAGGAAGACCAGCGGAAGCATCATCAGGATCTCCTTGCGCCCTGCCTGCTCGATGAGCGTGCGCTTGGTCTCCTCCCGCGCATCGGAGGACTGCGCCTGCAGCACCGCCGCCAGCGGCGCACCGCGTTCGAGAGTAGCCACGATCTGATCGATGGCGCGGGTGAGCGACGGGATCTGAAGCCGGTGCGAGCACTCCCCCAGCGCGTCCGCGAGCGAGGATCCGGTGTTGACGGCGAGGATCACACCGCGCAGCTCGGCGCTCAGCTCGCCGGATCCCGCCGCTCCCACGCGGCGCAGCGCATCGGGCAGCGCCTCCCCCGCCGACAGGCAGAGCGCCAGGAACTCGAGCACGGTCGGCAGCTCCTCCCCGAGGCGGCCGACGCGTGCCTTGGCCCGCGCGCCCAGGACCATGTCGCAGGCGACACCGCCGATGACCGCGGCGAGCACCGGCAGCAGCACCACGGGGGCGGAGAGGCGGCCGGCGAGCACCAGCCCCACCGTCACGGCCGCGCCGACGCCGAGTCCGACCAGCACCCAGAGCAGCTGGCGGCTGCGGAACACACCGGGACCTCCCGGCATCCCGGCCTGCGCCATGCGCAGAGCCACGCCGGCATCGCCTCCGCCGAACAGCCCGAAGACGTCTTTGAGCCGCGCGGGCAGGGACCCGCCGGCCGGCATCCGCCACGGCAGCCGCTCGGCCGGATCGGCGAGGTCGGCGACGTCGCGCAGGTGCGGTGCGATGCGGGTCGACAGGTTCGCCCAGCGCCAGCGCGGGAAGGCCGCAAGCACCAGCAGCGCGCCCGTCGCGAGCAGCCCGCCGAGCAGCACGGCGACGGCGATGTCGGAGAGAGCGCTCATCGGAACCACCGCCGGGGCTCGGGCAGCCGGCCGATGCGCAGCATCACCCGGAACGCGACGACCGAGACGGCGGCGCCACCCAGGATGAGCGCGACGCCCTCCGGACTCGTGTACGCCTCTGCACCCTCGGGACGCAGCAGCAGGAGCACCAGGATCACCCAGGGCGCGATCGCCCCGAGGACAGCCGCCCCGCGGATCCAGGACTGCCGCGCCTCGACCTCGGCGCGCAGTGCGGCTTCGGCCCGCACTGCGCTGGACAGCGCCCGCAGCACCGTGCTGAGCTCGGTGCCGCCCACCTCTCGCGCCATGCGCAGCGTCTCGACGATCCGATCCCCGACCGGATCCGCCAGTGCTTCCTTGAGTGTGACGGCGGCCGCGTCGAACCGGCCGGTCGCGTGCAGATCCCGCGCGAACACGGCGAATGCCGGCCGCAGCGGTCCCG
>JAFDWM010000298.1 GCA_018268455.1 Actinomycetota bacterium
TCACGTATGTGGCTCGGCAAGCCCGGAAACACCCGGCCTCGCAACCCACGGTCTACGCGAGAGGAGGCCCCAGGCTCAACTACCCATAGCGTCTAGGCTCGAACCCGGCGGCGACGCAGCACTCGATCCCGCCCCTCCCGCCGCCGCCCCGTCCCCATCGCATCCGCAGCATCCCGAGAGGATCACCATGCACCGCACCCGCGCCGTCCTGGCCTCGCTCCGGCCGCGCGCCCCGCGCCGTCGCGCCGTCCTCGCCATGGCCACCGGCCTCGCCGCCGCCGCGCTCCTGCTCACCGCGTGCACCGGCTCCCCCGCCCCGGCCGGCACCGGATCCACCGGCGCACCGAACCCCGACGCGACCCTCACCGTCGGACTCGTGCTGGAGCCCTCGAGCCTCGACATCCGTCACACGAGCGGTGCGCCGCTCGGCCAGGTGCTCATCGACAACGTCTACGAAGGTCTGGTCACCCGCACCCAGGACGACAAGATCATCGATCGGCTCGCGAAGAGCCACGAGATCTCCGCCGACGGACTCACGTACACGTTCGTGCTCAACGACGGCATCGCCTTCCACGACGGCACAGCTCTCACCTCCGCCGATGTCGTCGCCTCGCTGCAGACCGTCAAGGATGACGCGACGGTGCAGGGTCACGCCGACCTCGCCGGCGTCGCCTCGATCTCCGCCCCGGACGAGAAGACCGTCGTCATCACGCTCACCCAGCCGAGCCAGAACTTCCTGTTCAGCCTCACCGGCACGGCAGGCCTGGTGTTCCGCACCGGAGACACCACCGACCTGCAGTCCGCGGAGAACGGCACCGGCCCGTTCCGGCTCGGCACGTGGAACAAGGGCTCCTCGCTCACGTTCACCCGCGATGACGCCTACTGGGGCACCAAGGCCGGCGTGAAGACCCTCGTGTTCGACTACATCCCCGACTTCACCGCCGGCGTGAACGCGGCACTGAGCGGTTCGCTCGACGTGCTCACCGCCGTCGACGCGAACCTCGCGCCACAGCTCGACGGAAAGTTCGCCATCACCAAGGGGCGAACCACCGACAAGGGCACGCTGGCGTTCAACAACGCCAAGGCGCCGTTGAACGACCAGCGCGTGCGCGAGGCGCTGCGCCTGGCGATCGATCACAAGGCGATCATCGAGGCGCGCGGCACCGGCACCACCCTGTTCGGCCCGATCCCCCAGCTCGACCCCGGCTACCAGGATCTCTCCGGCACCGCGCCCTACGACCCCGACAAGGCGAAGGCGCTGCTGAAGGAGGCAGGGCAGGAGAACCTCACCCTGACACTGACGATCCCGTCGTTCTACGGCACGACCGTCCCGCAGCTGCTCACGAGCGACTTCAAGAAGGTCGGCGTCACGCTCAAGGTCAACTCGGTCGAGTTCCCGGCATGGCTCGACACGGTCTACACCAAGCACGACTACGACCTCAGCTTCGTGCTGCACGTCGAGCCGCGCGACTTCGGCAACTTCGCCAACCCGCAGTACTACTTCGGCTACGACAACCCGGAGGTGCAGAAGCTCTACGCCCAGTCGCAGACCGAGCTGGACGCGAAGAAGTCGGCGCAGCTGCTGTCGCAGGCCGCCGAGATCGTGGCGAAGGATGCCGCCGCCGACTGGCTGTACGAGGATCAGACCCTCACCGCCGTGCGCCCCGGCGTGAACGGCTTCCCGAAGGACTCGATCAACTCGCGGCTCGACCTGCGCGCGGTGACGGTCACGAAGTAGCCTTTCGTCCGTGCTCCGCTACGCGCTCACCCGAGGAGCCCTGCTGATCGCAGGGCTCCTCGTGGCGAGTGCGCTGATCTTCCTCGCGTTGCGCGTCTTCCCCGGCGATGTCGCGCAGCTGCTGGCCGGGGACAAGGCCACCCCTGCGCAGGTCGAGGCGATCCGCACCGCGCTCGGGCTCGACCGGCCCGCGATCGTGCAGTACCTGAGCTGGATCGGCGGCGTGCTGCACGGCGATCTCGGCGTCTCCCAGCTGAACGGCGCCTCAGTGGCCGCCGAGCTCGCGCAGAAGGCCCAGGTCACGGGGCCTCTGGCGGGGCTGTCCCTGCTCATCGCGCTGCTCATCGCGGTGCCGCTGGGCATCGGATCCGCGATGCTGCGCGGACGCGCATCCGGCACGGCGCTGAACGTGGCGGCGCAGGCGGTGGCGGCCGTGCCGGTGCTGTGGGCTGGAATGATGCTCGTCGTCGTGTTCGCGGTGTGGCTGCGCGTGCTGCCCGCGCAGGGCTTCCCGCGCGACGGGTGGGCGGATCCGGGTCAGGCCCTGCAGGCGCTGATCCTGCCCGCCCTCACGATCGGCGTGATCGAGGGAGCGCTGCTGCTGCGCTTCGTGCGCAGCGCGACTCTGCAGGCGGCCGGGCAGGACTTCGTGCGCACCGCCGCGGCCAAGGGGCTGAGCCGCAACCGCGCGCTCATCCTGCACGGGCTGCCCGCGGTCGGGCTGTCCGTCATCACCGTGCTGGGCATCCAGGTGGCGGGGATCATCGTCGGATCCGTGGTCGTGGAGCAGCTGTTCACGCTGCCCGGCATCGGGCGCATGCTCGTCGCCGATGTCGGCAACCGGGATCTCGTGAAGGTGCAGGGCGAGCTGCTCGTGCTCACCGGGATGGTGCTCGTCATCGGCTTCCTGGTCGACCTCGTGCACCGCGCGCTCGACCCGCGCCAGCGAGAGGCCGACGAATGAACGCGCTGCGGCGCCTGCTCCGGTCGGGCCCCGGTGTGTTCGGGCTGATCGTCGTGACCGCGATCCTCGGCACGGCTCTGCTGTCGCTGTTCTGGACTCCGTTCGACCCCCGCGCGACGGACGTGACGGCACGCTGGCTGCCGCCGGCCTGGCCGCATCTGCTCGGCACGGACCTCACCGGCCGCGACATCCTCAGCCTGATCATGGCGGGCTCGCGCACCACCGTGCTGGTCGCCGCGGGCGCGGGCGTCGTCGCCACCCTCATCGGGCTCGCGCTGGGCGCGCTGGGCGCGCTCACGGCCCGCTGGGTGCGCGAGACGGTGGCCGTGCTCGTCGACATCCTCATCGCCTTCCCCGTGCTGATCATCGCCATGCTCATCTCGACGGTGAACGGCGGATCCCTCTGGGTCGTCGTGTGGGCGGTCGGGATCGGCTTCGGCGTGAACGTGGCCCGTGTCACCCGCCCGGAGCTGCGCCGGGTGCAGCACAGCGATTTCGTGCTCGCCGGGAGGGCCTCCGGACTCAGCCCGCTGCAGAACCTCCTGCAGCACCTGCTGCCGAACATCGCCCCGGTGTTCATCGTGCAGCTCAGCTGGGCGATGGCGACCGCCGTGCTCGCCGAGGCCGGCCTGTCGTACCTCGGCTTCGGGGCGTCGGTCGTCGACCCGTCCTGGGGCATCCTGCTCGCGGATCTGCAGCGCTACATCCAGATCCACCCGCTCTCGGTCGTCTGGCCGGGGCTCGCGATCACGATCACGGTGCTCGCGTTCAACCTCCTCGGCGACGCGCTGCGCGACGCGACCGATCCCACCCTGCGCGCGGACGCGCATCCTCGCCCGCGCACGGCGTCCGCGCCCGCGCACGTCCCCGGGATGACGGCATGAGCCTCGAAGTCGAGAACCTGGTGATCACGATCGGCGGCCGCACCGTCGTCGACGGGGTGTCCTTCACCGTGCCCGACGGTGCCCGCGTCGGCCTGATCGGCGAGTCCGGATCCGGCAAGTCGCTGACCGCCCTGGCCGTCATGGGGCTGCTCCCGGACGGGGCAGCCGCCTCCGGCAGCGTGCGCTGGAACGGTCGCGAGATCCTCGGCCTTCCCGACCGGATGCTCGCCGAGATCCGCGGCGACGAGATCGGCATGGTCTTCCAGGAGCCGCGCACCGCGCTGAACCCGATCCGCACCATCGGCCGCCAGATCGCCGAGGCGATCCGCATCCACGAGCGCATCGACAAGCGCACGGCCCGAACCCGCGCGATCGCCGAGGCCGCTCGCGTCGCGCTGCCGGAGCCCGAGCGGATCGTCGACCGCTACCCGCACCAGCTCAGCGGCGGGCAGCGGCAGCGCACCGCGATCGCGATGGCACTCGCCGCCCGGCCGCGCCTGCTCATCGCGGACGAGCCCACCACGGCGCTCGACGTGACCATCCAGGCCGGCGTGCTGCGCCTGCTGCTGTCGCTGGTCGAATCCGACGGCATGTCGCTCCTGTTCATCACGCACGACCTCGCCGTGCTCGCTCAAGTCGCCACGCACGGGGTCGTGCTCGCCGACGGCCGCGTCGTCGAATCCGGGCCTCTGGACACGCTGCTGACCGCGCCCGTGTCGCCCATCACGCAGGGTCTGCTGCGCGACGCCACCGCCACCCTCTGGCGCGGGGAGGCCGAATGAGCGACATCACGATCGTCGAGCCGGCCGGAGAGGCCCGGGTCGCTGCTCCCCTGATCCAAGCCAGGGGCCTGCGCCGCGAGTACCTCGCCGCGAGCACCTCGCCATTCACCCGCCGCACGCGCAGCGTCGCCCTGGACGACGTGGACCTGGACGTCGCCGACGGCCGCGCGCTCGGTGTGATCGGCGAATCCGGATCCGGCAAGTCGACGCTGATCCGGCTGCTGCTCGGCTTGGACCGGGCGACCTCCGGCACCGTCGAGATCGACGGCCGGGTCGTCGACGCCTCCGCGTCCGCCCGCTCGCTGCACTGGCTGCGCCGCGAGACCGGTCTGGTGTTCCAGGATCCGTACGCCTCACTCGACCCTCGCCAGTCCGTGGGCGCGATCGTCTCCGAGCCTCTGCGGGCGCTGGGCATCGGCGGCGACCGCCGGGCCCGCGTCGCCGAGGTGCTCGCCCGCGTCGGCCTGGATCCGGACATGGCCGCGCGCTACCCGCACGAGTTCTCCGGCGGACAGCGCCAGCGCGTCGCCCTCGCCCGTGCGATCGCGCACCGGCCTCGGATCCTCGTCGGCGACGAGCCGATGTCGGCGCTGGATGTCACCGTGCGCGCGCAGATCCTCGCGCTGCTGCGCGAGCTGCGTGCCGACGGCATGACCCTCGTGCTCGTCTCGCATGACATCGGCGTCGTGCAGAACCTGTGCGACGACGTGGCGGTGATGAAGGACGGCCGCATCGTCGAGCACGGTGCCACCGCGCAGGTGCTGCACCGCCCCGCGCAGGACTACACGAAGCAGCTGCTCGCCGCGATCCCGGTCATCCCCGGTCGCTGACACCTGCGGGCAGGCTCTTCTGCAGGAAGACCACATCCAGGGAGCGGCCGAACTTCACTCCCACGTTCCTCAGGCGCCCGGCGTCCTCGAAGCCGTACCGGCGGTGCAGGGCGATCGAGGCCTCCGCCGCGGTCGGCTCGATCACTGCGATGATCTCGCGCAGCCCCGCCGCGACGCTCGCGTCCAGCAGCGCCTGCAGCAGGGCCTTCCCGAGTCCTCGCCCTGCCGCATGCGGGGCGAGGTAGATCGTGTCCTCGGCGCTGAACCGGTATGCCGACTTCGCGCGCCAGTGCTGGGCGTAGGCGAACCCGAGCAGAACCTCGCGGTCGCCGTCGTCGTCGACCGCGGCCAGGAACGGCAGGCCGGATTCGGCGAGCAGCTCATACTTGTGCAGCCAGGACTCGGGTTCGGTCTCCTTCTCGTCGAAGGTGACTGTGGACGTGCGCACGAAGTGGTTGTAGATGTCGCGGATCGCCGGCAGATCCGTGACCTGCACCGGCCGGATCCGGCTCATGCGACGCGCCAGTCCACGGGTGCGGCCCCCTGCTGCTCGAGCAGCGCGTTGGCGCGGGAGAACGGTCGGGATCCGAAGAAGCCACGGCTCGCCGACAGAGGCGAGGGATGCGCCGAGGCGATCACCGGAGCGGATCCCAGCAGCGGCCGGAGGTTCTCCGCATCGCGCCCCCACAGCACGGCGACCAGCGGCGCGTCCGTCCGCGCGACGAGGGCGCGGATCGCGAGCTCCGTGACCTTCTCCCAGCCCCACCCGCGATGCGACGCCGGAGTGCCGGGGCGCACGGTGAGCACCCGGTTCAGCAGCAGCACACCCTGATCGCTCCACGATGAGAGGTCGCCGTGCGCGGCAGGGGCGATGCCGAGGTCGCTCTCGAGCTCCCGATAGATGTTGCCGAGGCTGCGCGGCAGCGGGCGCACCGCGCGGTCGACGGCGAAGGAGAGCCCGATCGCGTGTCCAGGGGTCGGATACGGATCCTGTCCGACGATGAGCACCTTCACCGCATCGAGGGGACGGGCGAACGCCCGCAGCACGTTCGCCCCGGCGGGGAGATAGCCGCGGCCTGCGGCGGTCTCGGCACGCAGCCGATCGCCGAGCTCGGCGATGAGGGGCTGCACGGGCGAGAGCGCATCGGCCCACCCGGGATCCATCCTCCCGTCGGCGGCGAGCTCCGCCAGAGTCATCGGCATCGGCAGTCCGCCTCACCGGCCGCACGGTCGCCGGCGACCGGACGCATGGTCAGTCCTCCCCGCGGGGACGCAGCGGTCCGCGGGCCAGCAGGTGCGGCGCGGCCTGCGCCACCGGGCGGATCACGACGAGGTCGAGGTTCACGTGTCCCGGCGCGTTGAGGGCGTAGGTGATCAGGTCGGCGATGTCGTCGGCGACCAGGGGCTCGCCCACCCCGGAGTACACGGCCTCGGCCGCCGCGGCGTCTCCGCCGAGCCGGCGCAGCGCGAACTCCTCGGTGTGCACCAGGCCCGGCGCGATCTCGGTGATGCGGATCGGCTCGCCGTGCAGCTCCTGGCGCAGCACCTGCGGGATCATCGCCTCCGCGGCCTTCGCCGCGTTGTACCCGGATCCGCCCGGGTAGGGGTCGCGGGCGGCGACGGAGGTGACGAAGAGCAGGTCGGCATGGCCGCCGTCCGCCGCAGCCGCGCGCAGCTGAGGCAGCAGGGCCGCGGTGAGCTGCTGCACGGCCAGCACGTTCGCCTCGAACATCCAGCGCCACTTGTCGGCGAGGCCGTCCTCGACGCGCTCGGTGCCGCGCGCCCCGCCGGCGACGTGCACGACCGCGTGCACGGGCCCGGTCTGGGCGAGATGCGTCGCGAGCGCCTCGATCTGATCGGCGTCGGTGAGGTCGGCGGGGAACGCGGTCGCGCCGGTCTGGGCCGCGAGCGCCTCGAGCCGCTCCGCGCGTCGAGCGACGCCGACGACGTCCCATCCCGACGCGCGGAGCGCCCGCACCGCCGCCTCACCGATCCCGGTGCTCGCACCGGTCACCACTGCCCGCCTCGCCGCGCCGCTGTTCGTCATGCGTCAACGCTACGGGATCCGGCCACGATCCTCCGCCTGCGGCCGGGCACGGGCCCTGCCGTTGTTACGTCACATTTCCCGGCGCTTGTTGACAGCGCCGGCGTGTTCGTACTCTCGATGCAAGGCCGCGACCCGGAGCCCGTCGACGGGAACGGCTTCCTACCCTGCGACGCGATCCCAGTGTCGCTATCGCATGTCGCCCAAGGAGAGATCATGACCGCTGCCGAGAACTGGCGCTTCGAGACCAAGCAGATCCACTCGGGCGCCGCCCCGGATCCCGTCACGAAGGCGCGTGCCACGCCGATCTACCAGACCACGTCGTACGTGTTCGACAACGCCGACCATGCCGCGAACCTCTTCGCCCTCGCCGAGTTCGGCAACATCTACACCCGCATCCAGAACCCCACCCAGGATGTGCTCGAGCAGCGCCTCGCCGCCCTCGAGGGCGGCACCGGCGCCCTCGTGCTGGCCAGCGGCCAGGCCGCCTCCACGTTCGCGATCCTCAACATCGCCCAGGCCGGCGACCACTTCGTCTCGTCGTCCTCGATCTACGGCGGCACCTACAACCTGTTCAAGTACACGCTCGCCAAGCTCGGCATCGAAGTCACGTTCGTGGAGAACCAGGACGACATCGAGGAGTGGCGCCGCGCCGTGCGCCCGAACACGAAGCTGTTCTTCGCGGAGACCATCGGCAACCCGCAGATCAACGTGCTGGACATCTCCGGGGTCGCCGAGGTGGCGCACGCGGCGGGTGTGCCGCTCATCGTCGACAACACGATCGCGACCCCGTACCTGATCCGTCCGTTCGAGCACGGTGCCGACATCATCGTGCACTCGGTCACCAAGTTCCTCGGTGGCCATGGCACCACCATCGGCGGCGCCATCATCGACGGCGGGAAGTTCGCCTGGTCCCAGAACGTGGAGAAGTTCCCCGGCCTCACCGAGCCGGACGCGTCCTACCACGGCGCCAGCTACACCACGGCCGTCGGCGACGGCCTCGCCTACATCATCAAGGCGCGCGTGCAGCTGCTCCGCGACCTCGGATCCGCGATCGCCCCGCAGAGCGCCTGGAACCTGCTGCAGGGCATCGAGACCCTGTCGCTGCGCATCGAGCGGCACGTGCAGAACGCGCAGGAGATCGCCGAGTGGCTGGATGCCCGCGACGACGTGGCCAGCGTGAACTACTCGGGTCTGCCCACCTCGCCGTGGTACGCGACCGCGAACACCTATGCCCCCAAGGGCGTGGGCGCCGTGCTGTCCTTCGAGCTGAAGGGCGGCGTCGAGGCCGGTCGCGAGTTCGTGAACAACCTCGAGCTGTTCAGCCACCTCGCCAACATCGGCGACGTGCGCTCGCTGGTGATCCACCCCGCATCGACCACCCACGCGCAGCTCACCCCCGAGCAGCAGCTCACCGCGGGCGTCACCCCTGGTCTGGTGCGCCTGTCGGTGGGTCTCGAGAACATCGACGACCTCAAGGCCGACCTCGATCAGGCTCTCGCCGCCGCACGCAAGGTCACCGAGGCCGCTCGCGCCTGACGGCTCCTGCCTACAGACGAAACCGCTCCGGATCCTGGATCCGGGGCGGTTTCGTCGTCTCCCCCGCACGGCGCTGCACGCCGGGATCCGTAACCTACCCCCACCGGTATCGCGCACCCAGGAGAATGGATCCATGGACTGGCAGACGACCTCGGAGGACACCGTCCCCTCGGCGCGCGTGACGGAGGCGGATGCCCGGCTCCTGCGCGCCCGCCCGCCGGCCACCGGAGCGTGGCGCGACGGCGATCCGGCCGGCGATCGTCTGTTCGAGGCGTTCGGCCCGTTCCGCACCGAGAGCGGCGCGGAGCTTCCGCTCATCCGCGTCGCCTACGAGACCTGGGGCCGTCTGAATCCGGCACGCGACAACGCGATCCTCATCCTGCACGCGCTCACCGGCGACAGCCACGTGGTGGGCGCGGCCGGGCGCGGGCACGCCACCAGCGGCTGGTGGGGCGATGTCGTGGGCCCGGGCGGCGCGATCGACACCGACGAGTGGTTCGTGATCGCGCCGAACATCCTCGGCGGCTGCCAGGGCACCACCGGCCCCGCGAGCATCGCGGCGGACGGCTACGAGTGGGGTGCGCGATTCCCGTATCTCACCATCCGCGACCAGGTCTCGGCGCAGGTGCTCTTGGCGGACGCGCTGGGCATCCCGCGCTTCGCCGCGGTGGTCGGCGGATCCATGGGCGGCATGCACGCCCTCGAATGGGCGGTCACCCATCCGGAGCGCCTGGAACGGCTGGCCATCCTCTCCTCTCCCCCGATGACCACCGCCGATCAGCTGGCGCAGAACTTCCTGCAGCTGGAGACGATCCGGATGGATCCGCACTTCGCGGGCGGGGAATACTACGACGCGCCCGTCGGTGAGGGTCCGCACCGCAGCCTCGCGCTCGCGCGCCGCATGGCGCTGCTCAGCTACCGCAGCCCGAACGAGCTCAACCAGCGCTTCCAGCGCTCCTGGCAGTCCGATGTGTCCCCGCTGGGACGCGGCGGGCGCTTCGCCGTGGAGAGCTATCTCGACTTCCACGGCAACAAGTTCACCCGCCGATTCGACGCGAACAGCTATCTGACGCTCGTCGAGGCGATGAACTCGCACGATGTCGGACGCGATCGCGGCGGGATCGAAGACGCGCTCAAGCGTGTGACGGCGACGACCCTCGTGCTCGGCATCGACACCGACCGGCTGTTCCCCGTCGACGGGCAGCATCGCATCGCGCGCGGCATCGCGAACACGCTCGACGGCAACGAGGCGGTCGTGCTGGCGAGCGACTTCGGCCACGACGGGTTCCTCATCGAGACCGACGAGGTCGGTCGGCACCTGCGGCGTCTGCTCGCGAGCTGACCGGAGCGGTCAGGACAGCTCGAAGCGCCAGGGCAGCTGCTCGGCGACGATCCGCTCGCGCGAGCCCGGCGGGCGTCCGGCGAGCTCGTCGCCGTCCCAGTGGAAGATCGTGCCGTCCTCGGTGTGCACGTTGCGGGTGCGGTGCACCACCGGGGTCTGAGGCGCGGCGAGCACGGCGGCGACCGACTCCTCGCCGCGCAGTTCGTGCAGCGTGCGCCAGGTCGGAGGGAAGAGCGTCAGCCCGCCCGCGCCGTGCGCCTCGAGCGCCCGGTCGGGCGTGAGCCAGCGCGTCTCCGCCACCTCGGCCGGGGACACCGTGATCTCCTGGCCCGGATCCGCCGCGAGGAAGAACCAGGTGCGCACGCGCTTCGGGATCCCCACCGGCGGCACCCAGCATGAGAGCGGCGAGAGGGCGCCCAGGGCGAGCCCCACCTCCTCCGCGGCTTCGCGCACCGCCGCCCGGCGCGCATCATCGCACTCCTCGGCGCCGGGGATCCGGTCGCCGGGGTCGACCATGCCGCCGGGGAACACCCACGCCCCCGCGAATGATCCGCGCGCGGGCCGGCGCAGCAGCAGCGCCTCGATCCCCTCGGCGCCGTCGCGCAGCACGACCACCGTGCCTGCGACCGGCAGGTCATCGTCGGCGGCGAAGCTCATCCGCCCATGCTAGCCAGCGCGATGCGCGATTCAGATCAGGTCGTGCACCCGCACGGATCCGGTCTCGGTGTGGAAGCGGCGCTGCACCGCGTACGACGCGATCGCGATCCCGAGCCCGAGCACGGCGAGGCCCGCGCCGACCCAGGACGGCGCGGCGAACCCCCATCCCCAGGCGATCACGAGTCCGCCGAGGAACGCGCCGAGACTGTTCCCGATGTTCAGCGCCGAGTGGTTGAGCGCCGCGGCGATCGACTGGTTGTCCCCCGCGACCTCCATGAGCCGCGTCTGGATCGCGGGGCTCAGGATCGACGACAGCAGTGCCATCACGAACGCCAGCGGCACGAGCAGCCAGATCGAGAACGAGCCGAGCGCGAGCAGCACCAGCACCACGGCCATCGCCCCGAGCCCCACCAGCAGGGTGAGCCGCAGGTTGCGATCGCCGAAGACACCGCCCAAGAGGTTGCCGATGGTCATGCCGAGTCCGAACACGACGAGCGTGATCGGCACCATCCACTGCGGCGCCCCTGCTCGCTCGGTGACGACGGGCGCGATGTAGCTGTACACGGCGAAGAAGCCGCCGAAGCCGATCGCACCGGTGGCCAGCGCGAACCACACCTGAGGGCGCCGGAACACGCGCAACTCGGCGCGAAAGGTGCGCGCGGGGTCGCCGGGATGCTCCGGCACGAAGAGGGCGATGCACACCGTGGCGAGGGCGAAGACGATCGTGACCACGAGGAACGCGCTGCGCCACCCGACGTGCTGACCGAGGAAGGTCCCCGCCGGGACCCCGACGACGTTCGCGATGGTGAGGCCGGTGAGGATGAACGCGACGCCCTTCGCGCGCTTGCCCGGGCCGAGCACGTCGGCGGCGACGAGGGCGCCGATCCCGAAGTACGCCCCGTGCGGGAGACCCGCGATGAAGCGTGCCAGGCCGACCGTCTCGAAGGTGGGCAGCACCACGGCGAGACCGTTGCCGAGGGTGAGCGCGATCGCGAGGCCGATCATGACCCGGTGCCGCGGGAAGCGGGCGACGAGACCGGCGATCGTCGGCGCGCCGACCACGACGCCGAGGGCGTACAGCGAGACGAGGATCCCGGCGCGTCCGATCGCCTCATCCTGGTTCTGCGCCCACAGCTGCGGGAGCAGATCCTGCGCGATGTTCGGGAGCAGGCCCATGGCGACGAACTCGGTCATGCCGATGCCGAAGCTGCCGATGGCGAGGGAGAGGAGCGCCCTCGTCGCCGCACCCCTCGAGAGGCTCGAGGGTTTCATCCCCTCAGTCTACGGGGATGAGAGCGAGGCCCGAACGCGCTCGCGACGCACCCACCATGCATATCAGGAATCGCCTGGCGATCTGTCCTTTTTCTCTATGCGCCCCTTCTCTTGTTCGTACATATCTGCTGAACTCGGTTCATGGAAGCCACCGATCTGAACCTGGGTGAGGAGCCCGTCGTTGACGGTTCCCGGGCCGCCACCGCACCAGAATGATCTACCGCGAGCGCGAAAACGGCACGACCGAAGTCACCACCCCGACCGGCTTCCACACCACCGACCCACCACCCTTCTGAGGCCGGGCAGCAGGTGCGCTCAGGCGCCGTCCTCGATCGCCCGCTCGAGGCGTTCGATCTTCCCGTCGATCTCGCCCGAGTAGCCGGGGCGGATGTCGGCCTTGAGCACGAGAGCCACGCGGGATCCGAACGGCATCACGGCCTCGGTGGCTCGCTTCACGACATCCATCACCGTGTCCCAGTCCGGGCCCTCGATCTCGGTGAACATGCTGGTCGTGCGGTGCGGCAGTCCGGAGGCGCGGACGACGGCGACGGCTGCGGCGACCGCATCGTGCACGGACGCGTCGGCGCTCTCGGCGCGGTCGGGTGCGGATCCGCTGGGGGCGACGGAGAAGGCGACGAGCATCAGGACCTCCTGGTTTCGGGAAGCAGGGCGACAGGACGGATCGGCGTGCGCACGACCGCACGGATCGCGAGCACGCAGATCACGACGACCATCACGTTGCGCGCGCTCAGCACTGCGATGGGCAGTGCCTCCGCATGCAGCAACCGGTCGTACAGGACAGGGTAGACCGCCTGGGTCAGCAGGTAGTCGACGAGGACCGCGATCGCGGGCACCCGCGCCCGCGGGGCGTCGACAAGGATCCACAGCACCACCGGCGTGAGAAGCCACACCTGGAACTGCGGGGATCCGACCTTGTTGCACGCGATGAGGATCGCGACCAGCGCCAGCATCGTGGCGGGCAGCAGGCGCCGCACCGACGCACCGCGGCGCAGCTTCCACAGGGCGAGCGCGGTGACCGCGATCACGCCGAGCACCATCAGCGGCGTGAGCAGAGCGGCCACGACGTCGACGCCGGGTCCGCTGAGCTGGAAGGTGAGGATCTGCCGGTCGTATTCGATGCGCGTCACCCCGATCTGGGTGAGCCACAGCAGCGGTGTGGCCCCGACGGCCTCGATCTGCAGTCCGCGACCGGACATCTGGCTGAGGAACCCGAGCAGGTTCTTCGTTCCGCCCAGCAGTACGAGGCCGAGCACCACGATGACGGTGACGGTCGCGGCGGAGACGATCATCCGGATCCGTCCGCGGACGAGAGCGACGCCGGCGACGAGCAGCGCCCCGGGCCAGATCTTGATCCAGGCGCCGATCGTGAACAGGGCGCTCGCGACGGCCGGCCGTGCCAGCAGCCACAGGCCGCCGACGATCGCCAGCGGCACGGTGATCGCATCGATCCGGAACATCGCGATGGGCCCCAGCGCCACGAGCGCTACGATCCAGAACCACGCGGCACGACGGCGGATCCGGCTCCGGGCCGCCCGCGCACCGCGCAGCAGCAGCGCGAACCCGACCGCGTCGAGCGCGGTGACGAGGACCGACCAGGCGACGACGTAGCTCGCGGATCCGACCGCGTACGCACCGGGGAACAGGGGGTGCAGCAGCACGGAGATCCCCTGCGCGATGAGCATCGGCAGCAGCGCGAGCTGCGGGTAGACCCAGCTCTCCGTCACGCCCACGATCGGGCCGCCGCTGAGTGCCTGACGTGCCCACGGCTCGTACACGAACACGGTGTCGCCCATGGCCAGAGCAGGCAGCTTCCAGCCGATGGTCGCCGCGTAGACGTGCGCCACGACGAATCCCAGCCACAGCACCACCAGCAGAGTGACCGGGCGTCGGCTCGCCGGGGACACCGCCCCGGATGATCGTCCGACCGGTTCGGTGCCGGTCGGCCCGGGTCGTTCGGCAGCGCTCACGCGTCGTCCTCCTCGTCGTCCCGCGCGACATGCCCGGTGTCATCGATCGTCGTCCCGAACGCCGCCGGGAGCGCTTCGGCCACGTCCAGCGCCGTGATCGGGCGGCCGGCGGCGGGCCCGAGGGCACCCGCGGCGATCCGCCCGGCGCGTCCGTGCAGCCACGCGCCCGCGGCGGCGAGCTCGGCGAGCGGGGCCTGGCCGTCGGCCGCACGATCGGCCGCCACGAGAGCGCCGATCACCCCGGCCAGCACATCCCCGGTACCGGCGGCGGCGAGCCAGGGCGTCCCCGCGTCGACGGCGAGCACCGCGTCGCCGTCCGACACGAGCGTGATCGCACCCTTGAGCAGCACCACGCCGCCGAGCGCCGCGGCCGTCTCCCGCACGGCGGCGGCACGTGCGGACGGGTCGCGCAGCACATCGGTTCCGAGGTCCGCGAGCCGCAGCGCGGTGCGCAACACCGCGAACTCGCGCTCGTGCGGCGTCGCGACGACCGGAGCAGTCGGTGCCGGCAGCAACGTCAGCGCCCCCGCATCGACGACCACCGGATCGACGCCGTGCAGCGGCTGCAGATCGTCCGGAGGCTGAGGACCCGCGTCATGAGCGGGGCGGGCACGATCATCGGCGCCGGATCCGATCACCCACGCGTGCGCGCGCACGGCGCGATCGCCGGGCTCGACCACGACGGTCTCCGGACGGCGCGCGAGCACGAGGTCGGCCGCCCGCCGCGGTCCGAGGTAGACGACGTAGCCCGCGCCGGCGCGCCACGCGCCTTCCACGCCGAGCACCGCGGCGCCGGGGAACGCGTCCGATCCGGTCCGCAGCGCGACGATGCCGCGCGTGCGCTTGTCGGCGTCGGTGCCGGGCACCCGCAGCAGACGCCGGGTGTCGTCGGCAGTCCAGCGACGCACGGAACCGGCGGAGAGAAGTGGCATGGGACATGATGCTACTGGGCGTGGCTCTGCGACCTGCCCTGCGCAGCCGGATGCGCGGATCCGTCGCCTCCGGAACCCGGCACCTCGCACCGCGGGTAGCGTCGAAGCCGTGAGCCATCTGTTCTCCCCGCTGACCCTGCGTTCGCTGACTCTGCCGAACCGGCTCTGGGTCTCCCCCATGTGCATGTACAGCGCCGTCGAGGGGCTGCCGAACGACTGGCACCGCACGCATCTCGCGCAGTTCGCCTCCGGCGGTGCCGGCCTCATCGTCGCCGAGGCCACGGCCGTCGTGCCGGAGGGGCGCATCTCCCCGCGCGACACCGGGCTGTGGAACGACGCCCAGCGTGACGCGTGGGCGCCGATCGTGCAGAGCGTGCACGATCGCGGGGGTCTGATCGGCGTGCAGCTCGCACACGCCGGGCGCAAGGCGTCGACGTGGTGGCCATGGGCGCCCCAGCGCGGATCCGTCCCTGTCGCCGACGGAGGATGGCAGACCACCGCGCCTTCCGCCATCGCGTTCGCCGGCTTCGCGGAGCCGGAGGCGCTCGATGCGGCGGGCATCGCCCGCATCGTCGACGGCTTCCGCACGGCGACCCGACGCGCGCTGGATGCCGGGTTCGACGCGATCGAGTTGCACGCCGCGCACGGCTATCTGCTGCACCAGTTCCTGTCGCCGCTGAGCAACCTGCGCACCGACGACTATGGCGGATCCCTCGAGAACCGGGCGCGTCTGCTGCTCGAGGTCACCGATGCGGTGCGAGCAGAGACCGGCGAGGACGTTCCGCTCCTGGTGCGCCTCTCGGCGACCGATCACGCACCCGGCGGCTTCACCCCCGAGGAGGCCGCACGCGTCGGCGGCTGGGCGACCGAATACGGCGCCGACCTCATCGACGTCTCCAGCGGCGGTCTCGTCGCCCACCAGCGCATCGATGCGCACCCGGGTTATCAGGTGCCGCTCGCGGCGACCGTGCGCCAGGGCGGGCGGATCCGCTCCTCCGCAGTCGGTCTGCTCACCAGCGGTGCGCAGGCAGAGGCCGTGCTCGCCGCGGGCGACGCCGACGCGATCTTCGCCGCCCGCGAATGGCTGCGCGACCCCCATTTCGCGCTCCGCGCCGCGCACGAGCTCGGCGCCGAGGTGCCGTGGCCCGACCAGTACCTCCGCGCGCGCTGGCACTGAGTACCGGCCGGGCTCCGGCTCAGTGCCGCAGTCCGCGGCGCGTGATGTCGCGCACCTCGCCGACGAGCTCCTCGATGATGTCCTCGAGGAACAGGATCGCCGTGGTCTCTCCCGCCGCGTCGCGCACCTGCGCGAGGTGGCGGCCCGCGCGGCGCATGATCGTGAGGGCGTCCTCGAGGTCGGTGTCCTCCTGCATCGGCACCATCTGATGGATCCGCTTCGCCGGAATCGGCTTGACCGCATATGCGCCGGCATCGGGACCCTCGGCGGAACGGATCACATCCTTCAGGTGCACGTACCCGACGGGGGCGCCCGCGGCGTCGACCATCACGTAGCGCGAGAAGCCGTGCTTCGCCACAGCATGCTCGACATCATCAGGGGTCGCGTCGAGCGGGAGGGTGACGAGACTCGCAAGCGGCACCGCGACGTCCTTCGCATCCTTGTCGGTGAACTCGACCACGGCGCTCACCGTGCCGGCCGCGTCGTCCAGCACCCCCTCGCGGCGGGACTGGTCGACGATCGTCGCGACCTCGTCGAGCGTGAACGTCGAGGCCGCCTCGTCCTTCGGCTCCACCCGGAACAACCGCACGACGCCGTTCGAGGTGGCGTTCAGCGCACGAATCACCGGGAAGAAGACCTTGGAGACCCAGACCAGCGGCGTCGCGAGGATCAGCACAGCCCGGTCCGGCACCGAGAAGGCGAGGTTCTTCGGCACCATCTCACCGAACACGACGTGCAGGAACGACACGATGACGAGCGTGATCACGAACGCGATCGCGTCGACGGCCGCCTCGCCCAGCCCGAACAGCCCCAGCGGGGCCGCGAGCAGGTGGTGGATCGCGGGCTCAGACACGTTCAGGATCAGCAGGGAGCACACGGTGATGCCCAGCTGCGAGGTCGCGAGCATGAGCGTGGCGTGCTCCATCGCGTACAGGGCGGTGCGCGCAGAGCGGGATCCGCGCTCGGCGAGCGGCTCGACCTGCGAGCGCCGCGCCGAGATCACGGCAAACTCGGCGCCGACGAAGAACGCGTTCAGCGCGAGCAGCACGAACAGCCAGGCGATTCCGGCCCAGTCGCTCATCGGATTCCCTCCTCGCCGGCCGGGGTCGCGACGAACCGGATCCGATCCACCCGCCGCCCCTGCATCCGCACCACGTGCAGCGTGCCGCCCGGCACGGGCACCTCATCGCCGACCTTCGGCAGCCGTTCGAGCACGCTCATCACGTAGCCGCCGACGGTGTCGTACACGTCGCCCTCCGGCACCTCGATGCCGGCGCTGGCGCGCAGCTCATCCGGGCGCAGCTCTGCCGGGAACGCGATGCCGTCACGGGTGCGCACGACGCCGGCCCGGCTGCGGTCGTGCTCATCGGACACCTCGCCGACGATCTCCTCGACCAGATCCTCCAGGGTCGCGATGCCCGCCGTGCCGCCGTACTCGTCCACGACGATCGCGAGCTGGTAGCCACCGCCGCGCAGTTCGGCCACAAGCGCATCCAGGTGCACGGTCTCCGGCACCCGCAGCGGCTCGGACGCCAGAGCTCCGACCGGCACCTCGGTGCGGCGTTCGCGCGGCACCGACACGGCCGCCTTCAGATGCACGACGCCGGTGATGTCGTCGAGATCCTCGTCGTAGACGGGGAAGCGGCTGTGCCCGGTGCGCCGAGCCAGCCGGATGACGTCGTCTGCGGTGTCGTCGGCCGCGATCGCGTGCATGCTGGGGCGCGGCGTCATGACGTCGCCCGCGGTGAGCCGGGCGAAGCCCAGGCTGCGGTCGAGCAGGGTCGCCGTGTCCTCCTCGAGCAGTCCCGCACTCGCGGAACGGCGCACGAGCGAGCTGAGCTCCTCCGCCGAGCGCGCGCCGCTGAGCTCCTCCTTGGGCTCGATGCCCATGGCACGAAGCACGGCGTTCGCGGATCCGTTCAGCAGCGCGACGATCGGGCGGAACACCCAGGTGAACGCGGTCTGGAATGGGATCACGAGCTTCGCCGTCGCCACCGGCAGCGCCATCGCGAAGTTCTTCGGCACGAGCTCGCCGAGGATCATCGACAGCGTGGTGGCCACGAGCATCGCGATGACGACGGCGATCGTGACGGTGACCGGTTCCGGGATCCCCCAGCCGGCGAGCACGGGACGCAGCAGGTTCGACAGCGCCGGCTCCATGGTGAAACCGGTCAGCAGCGTGGTCAGCGTGATGCCGAGCTGCGCAGACGAGAGATGCGTCGACGTGATCTTCAGCGCCGCGATCGTCATGCCGAGCCGGCTCTCGCCGCGATCCCTGCGTGCTTCCAGGTCCGCGCGGTCGAGGTTGACGAGCGCGAACTCGCTGGCGACGAACAATCCCGTCCCCGCGATGAGCAGAAGCCCCACGCCCAACCAGATGTAATCCATCACGGTGTCACCTCCGCCGAAGCGGAGACAGGGCTGTGGGGCGAGGTACTACAGGCAGGAGGGTCGTCCATGGTAGGCACGATTCTACCGGCGCGGGCTCCGCCCGATGCTGAGCGGACGCCGTGCCGAACGCGTCGCGGCACCCTCGAGGTCAAGCCGTCGGCACGCCCGATCCGGACGCCCACGCTCGCGCTGTCCTTAGCGCGAGCGCGCGAGACGAGCGAGCCCGCGTGCCGGACGGGTCACCAGCTGACCGGGAGCGCCTTGCCCTCCTCGTAGCCGGCCGCGGACTGCAGGCCGACCAGCGCGCGTTCGTGGAACTGCGGCACGGAGGATGCCCCGGCGTAGGTGAAGGAGGAGCGCACGCCCGACGTGATCATGTCGACGAGGTCCTCGACGCCCGGGCGGAGCGGATCCAGGTAGATGCGCGACGAGGAGATGCCCTCGGCGAACAGCTCCTTGCGGGCGCGCTCGTACGCGTCCAGGCGTCCGAACCGAGCCTGCACGGCCTTGGTCGAGGCCATCCCCCAGCTCTCCTTGTAGATGCGGCCCTCGGCGTCGGTCTGCAGCTCCCCCGGCGCCTCGATGGTGCCCGCGAACCAGGATCCGATCATCACCGATGCGGCGCCCGCCGCCAGCGCCAGCGCGACGTCGCGGGGGTAGCGCACTCCCCCGTCCGCCCACACATGCGCGCCGAGCTGCGCCGCAGCCTGCGCCGTCTCGAGCACGGCGGAGAACTGCGGCCGGCCGACGGCAGTCATCATGCGCGTCGTGCACATGGCTCCTGGCCCCACACCGACCTTGAGGATCGATGCTCCCGCCTCGACGAGGTCGCGCACGCCGTCGGCCGTGACGATGTTGCCGGCGACGATCGGGATCCCGAGATCGAGCGCCGCCACTGTGCGCAGCGCGGCCAGCATGCCCTCCTGATGCCCGTGCGCGGTGTCGACCACGAGCGCGTCGACGCCCGCGGCGGCGAGCGCAGTGGCCTTCGCGGCCACGTCGCCGTTGATGCCGACGGCGGCCGCGACGACGAGCCGGCCCGAGGAGTCGACGGCCGGGCGGTACAGGGTCGAGCGCAGAGCGCCGCGGGCGGTCTGCGTGCCGACCAGGTGCCCGTGATCGAGCACGCACACCATCTCCGCCTCGACCGCGGTGATCGCATCGAACGCCGCGCGCGGGTCGGACACGTCCTCGGCATCGAGCGCAGGGGTGTCCGCACGCACGAGATCGCCGAGCTGCGCATCGCGCAATGCCGTGGCGAGCCGGGCCGCGGGCAGGATCCCCCGGATCGCGTCGACGTGCACGCCCTCGGATCCGCCCGGCGCGTCGGCGACGACGATGCCGTGCCCCGCCGTCGCCGGCAGCAGCCGCAGCGCGTCCTCGACGGTGGCGAGCGGGGACAGCACCAGCGCGGTGTCCCAGGCCGCGGGCTGGCGCTTCACCCAGCGGATCGCGGCGTCGAGATCCTGCAGCGGCATATCCTGCGGCAGCACCCCGATGCCACCGCGGCGGGCGAGGGTCGCGGCGAGCCGCGGACCGGTTACCGAGTTCATGTTCGAGGCGACGAGCGGGATGGTCGCACCGGTCCCGTCCTGGGGCGCCAGATCAACCTGCAGACGGCTCGTCACCGCGGATCGCCGCGGCACGAGGAACACGTCGGAATACGTCAGATCGACCATCGGGGATTCGCCGGAGAACTGCATGGCCCCAGGGTAGCCTTCCGCGCCCGTCCGGAGCCCTGGACACGTTAGGCTTGAGACCCGAACGCGTGGCCATACCCGAGAGGTCCTCGGGGCGGACCCCACCGCGGTTTCAGCGATGAAAGAGGGCGATCGAGCGTGTCGAGCCAGGTGACCGGCGTCGGGACTTCAGGAGATGGAGAGTTCGGGGCCAATTCCTGGCTCGTCGACGAGCTGTACGAACAGTTCAAGGTCGACCGCAACTCCGTCGACAAGGAGTGGTGGCCGGTTCTCGAGAACTATCACCCCTCCGACCAAGCCGCCGCTCCGGCCGCGGCCGCGCCTGCGGCGGCCCCCTCTGCGGCGCCCGCTCCCGCCGCGCACCCCGTGACCGCGCCGATCCCCGTGATCGGGCAGCAGCCCGTGGCCCGCACGACGACGAAGCCGGCCCGCGAGGCGCCCATCCCGGCGCAGGCCCAGGACCGCGCGACCGGCCAGGGCGGCGACGAGTCGCACGCAGACGTCGTCACCCCGTTGCGCGGCATGCCGAAGACCCTCGCCGCGAACATGGACGAATCGCTGACCGTCCCCACCGCGACGAGCGTGCGCACCGTGCCCGCGAAGCTGATGATCGACAACCGCATCGTCATCAACAACCACATGTCCCGCACCCGCGGCGGCAAGGTCTCCTTCACGCACCTCATCGGCTGGGCGCTGATCCAGGCCCTCAAGGAGTTCCCCAGCCAGAACGTGTTCTACGCGGAGGTCGACGGCAAGCCCTCGGTAGTGTCGCCCGCGCACGTCAACCTGGGCATCGCGATCGACATCCCCAAGCCCGACGGAACCCGCGCCCTGCTGGTCCCGTCGATCAAGCGCGCCGACACGCTCACGTTCAGCGAGTACCTGTCCGCGTACGAGGACCTCATCGTCCGCGCGCGCGGCAACAAGCTCACCGCCGGCGACTTCCAGGGCACCACGCTGTCGCTGACGAACCCCGGCGGAATCGGCACCGTGCACTCCGTGCCGCGTCTGATGAAGGGCCAGGGCTGCATCATCGGCGCCGGCGCCCTCGAATACCCGGCCGAGTTCCAGGGCGCCAGCCAGAAGACCATCGACGTGCTCGGCATCGGCAAGACGATCACGCTCACGAGCACCTACGACCACCGCGTCATCCAGGGCGCCGGATCGGGCGAGTTCCTGAAGAAGGTGCACGAGCTTCTCATCGGCGAGAGGGAGTTCTACGAGGGCATCTTCCGGGCGCTGCGGATCCCCTACGCGCCGATCCGCTGGAACAAGGACATCGCGGTCGACCTCGCCGAGCGCATCGACAAGACCGCGCGCGTGCAGGAGCTGATCAACTCCTACCGCGTGCGCGGCCACCTGATGGCCGACATCGACCCCCTCGAGTACGTGCAGCGCACGCACCCCGACCTCGAGATCGAGACCCACGGGCTCACGTTCTGGGATCTCGACCGCGAGTTCGTCACGAACGGGTTCGGCGGCCAGCGCCAGCTCAAGCTGCGCGACATCCTCGGCGTGCTGCGCGACTCGTACTGCCGCACCATCGGCATCGAGTACATGCACATCCAGGATCCGGACCAGCGCCGCTGGTTCCAGGACAAGATCGAGGTCAAGTACGTCAAGCCCGGCCACGACGAGCAGCTGCGCGTGTTGAGCAAGCTCAACGAGGCGGAGGCCTTCGAGACCTTCCTGCAGACCAAGTACGTCGGCCAGAAGCGCTTCTCGCTCGAGGGCGCCGAGTCCCTCGTCCCGCTGCTGGACGAGATCCTGCAGGGTGCGGCGGGCGCCGGCCTGGACGGCGCCGCGATCGGCATGGCCCACCGCGGCCGCCTGAACGTACTCGCCAACATCGCCGGCAAGACGTACGGCCAGGTGTTCCGCGAGTTCGAGGGCTCCACCCAGCCGGGCAACCAGCGCGGATCCGGCGACGTCAAGTACCACCTGGGCAAGGAGGGCACGTTCGTCGCCGACGACGGCGCAGAGCTGCCGATCCTCCTCGCGGCGAACCCGTCGCACCTGGAGACCGTGGACGGCGTGCTCGAGGGCATCGCCCGCGCGAAGCAGGACCGCAAGCCGATCGGCACGTTCACCTGGTTGCCGATCCTGGTGCACGGAGACGCCGCCTTCGCGGGCCAGGGCGTCGTCGTGGAGACGCTGCAGATGTCGCAGCTGCGCGGCTACCGCACCGGCGGCACCGTGCACGTTGTCGTGAACAACCAGGTGGGCTTCACCACCCTGCCCAACGACTCGCGCACCTCGGTGTACGCGACCGACGTCGCCAAGACCATCCAGGCTCCGATCCTGCACGTGAACGGCGACGACCCGGAGGCCGTCGTGCATGTCGCGCAGCTCGCCTTCGAGTACCGCGAGAAGTTCCACCGCGACATCGTGATCGACCTGGTCTGCTACCGCCGCCGCGGTCACAACGAGGGCGACGACCCGTCGATGACCCAGCCGCTGATGACCGACCTCATCCAGGCCAAGCGCTCTGTGCGCAGCCTGTACACCGAGGCGCTCGTCGGCCGCGGCGACATCACCCAGGAGGAGTACGACCAGGCCAAGGCCGACTTCCAGAACCGCCTGGAGATCGCCTTCGCGGAGACGCACGCCGTCGAGACCGGCGCCACGCCGATCGCGCCGGACCTCGCCCCGATGGACGAGCAGACCGGCTCGCTCGAGATGAGCGGCGTGCCGCTCGAGGTCGTGCACCTCATCGGCGACGCACACGCGAACCAGCCCTCGGGCTTCACCGTGCACGCGAAGCTGAAGCAGGCGATGGACAAGCGCGTCGACATGAGCCGCAACGGCTCCATCGACTGGGGCTTCGGCGAGCTGCTCGCGTTCGGCTCGCTGCTGGTCGAGGGAATCCCGGTGCGCCTGGCCGGCCAGGACTCGCGGCGTGGCACCTTCGTGCAGCGCCACGCGGTGCTGCACGACCGCGCGAACGGCCAGGAGTGGCTGCCGCTGGCGAACCTCTCCGACAACCAGGCCCGGTTCTTCGTCTACGACTCGCTGCTCAGCGAGTACGCGGCGCTCGGGTTCGAGTACGGCTACTCGGTGGAGCGTCCCGAGGCTCTGGTGCTCTGGGAGGCGCAGTTCGGCGACTTCGTGAACGGCGCCCAGTCCGTGATCGACGAGTACATCTCCGCGGCCGAGCAGAAGTGGGGCCAGCAGTCGAGCGTCGTGCTGCTGCTGCCGCACGGCTACGAGGGCCAGGGGCCGGACCACTCGTCCGCGCGCATGGAGCGGTTCCTGCAGCTGTGCGCCCAGGACAACATGACCGTCGCGCGCCCTTCCACGCCGGCGAGCTACTTCCACCTGCTGCGCCGCCAGGCGTACGCGCGTCCGCGCAAGCCGCTGATCGTGTTCACGCCGAAGGCGATGCTGCGCCTTCGCGGTGCGACCAGCGCGGTCGAGGACTTCACACAGGGCCGCTTCGAGCCGGTCATCGACGACACCCGCGAGCTCGATCGGGATGCCGTCAAGCGCGTGATCTTCCACTCCGGCAAGGTGCACTGGGACCTGGTGAGCGAGCTCGAGAAGAACCCGCACCCCGAGATCGCGCTGGTGCGCGTCGAGCAGCTGTACCCGGTGCCGCTGCGTGCGCTCAAGACGGTCGCCGACACGTACCCGAACGCCGAGATCGTCTGGGTGCAGGAGGAGCCGGAGAACCAGGGTGCCTGGCCGTTCCTCGCCCTGCACTTCCAGACGGTGCCCGGACCGCGCGTGGTGCGCCCGATCACGCGCGCGGCCTCGGCCGCGCCGTCGACCGGATCCTCGAAGGTGCACGCCCGCGAGCAGGCCGACCTGATCAGCCGGGCGCTCACACTCTGAGACCGTCGCCCTGTACTCGAAGCGGCGTCCCGGGATCCCGGGGCGCCGCTTCGTCGTCCAGCGGGCGCGGCCGCCGGTTCAGTACCAGATGCTGAGAGTCGGCGCCACGGCGGTGCCGAATGCGTCCTCGATCTCGACGGCGACCTCGGCCGATGCCGTGATCCTGCCCGCCGCACGCAGCGTGGTCGCGCTCACCCCGCCGAGGTACAGCGAGCTCAGCGCGTCGACGCCGAGCTCGACGTCGGGCGCCGCGTCGGCGGCCGACACGACGGCGGATCCGCTCGCATCCACCCGCAGCCGCCAGTCGCCGTCGGCGAACCCGAGCGGATCCATCACGCGCAGGGTCAGATCGAGCGGGCCACGGTAGGCACGCGCCCCCAGCGCGGCCGGCACATCCAGGATCCGCAGCCAGCCATGATCGTGCACGACGGTCTGCACCGCACGCTGATCACCCACGAGCCACGGCAGCGGATCGTCCACCGGACGCAGGTCGGCCTGCACGGTGCGGACCAGGTCATGGTTCACCGCGAACGCCCACAGCGCGCGCAGCGCCTCCGGCGTCTCGGCGGCGAGGTGACGGATCGCCAGATCGGCGCCGAACTCCTCCGCGAGCTCGTCCAGCGTGTACGCGAGCGCGCCGCGGGTGATGCCCGCGCCGTCCACGGCGCGCACGCCCCGCACGGACCTCGCCTTCTCGTCGCCGGGCACGAGCGCGGCCATCCGCCGCCAGCGCAGCGGCCAGCCGGGAATGTCTCCGCCGCGCGCGAGGCGCGAACGCTCGTGCACCTCGCCGAGCGCCACCATCAGCGCATCCGGCTCGAGGTACTCGACCCTCATGGCGCCGTCCGCAGCCGGGAGCGCGATGCCACCCGCGCGCCGCGCGTCGACCTGCATCCGAGCGACCGGGATCGCCGGTCCGAAGCCGTAGCGACCATAGATCGTCGCCTCGCTGGCGGTGAGCCCCGCCACGGGAACGCCCGCCGTCGCGGCCGCGCGCAGTTCTCCCTCCAGCAGGCTGCGTGCGATGCCGCGCCGGCGGTGCGTCGCGGAGACCGTGACGGCGCTGATCGCCCACATCGGCAGCACGACGCCGCCCGTGCCGGGAATCGTCATCGGCGTCACCCAGCTGTCGACGGTCGCCACCGGAAGCGCGTCCGCGTCCGCGGACGCCTCGAACACGCCGATGTTGCGGCGCTCCCGCATCATCTCGGTGCTGAGCGCGATCTGCTCTTCGCGTGGTTCGCCGTCGAGGAAGCCCCGGGCGTCGGCGCGGGCGAAAGCCCTCGCCGACGCAGGATCCGCCATGTCGACGATCCGGTAGTCGAGTCCTGCGGCTCTCAGACGGGCGAAGGACTGCGGGTCGACGGGGACGGTGCGTGCGTCGAGGGTGTGCATTCCCTCAGACTAGCCAGCACCTCCGACGCCGCCCGCGGGCGGGAGCCCGGACCGGCTCAGTGCGCGGCGGCCTCCACGGCGCGCAGGCGCGCCATCACCTGATCGCGCAGCTCCTCGGGAGCGGACTCCTTGCAGGCACGTGAGACGACCTCGGTCAGCGTCGTCGCGACCAGCGCCTCCTCGGCGCAGGACGGGCAGTGCTCCAGATGCTCGCGGATGTCCGCGTGCTCCGTCCTGCACATCTCGTTGCGGAGGTACTCCTCCAGATCCTGCCGCGCCTTGGTGCAACCGCAGTCGGTCATTTCGTGCTCCTTGTGCCAGCCGCGGCGATGCCTCGCTCCGCGGCGTAGTCCGCCAGCAGCTCCCGCAGCATTCGGCGCCCGCGGTGCAGGCGGCTCATCACGGTGCCGATGGGGGTCTTCATGATGTCGGCGATCTCCTGATAGGCGAAGCCCTCGACGTCGGCGAGGTACACCGCCAGCCGGAAATCCTCCGGCACCGCCTGCAGCGCCTCCTTGACGACCGAGGCCGGCATGCGGTCGATGGCCTCGGCCTCGGCCGAGCGGCTGCGCGAGGCCGTGGTCGACTCCGCGCCGCCGAGCTGCCAGTCCTCGAGCTCGTCGATCGTGCCCTGATACGGCTCGCGCTGCTTCTTGCGATAGATGTTGATGTAGGTGTTGGTCAGGATCCGGTACAGCCACGCCTTCAGGTTGGTGCCCTGCGTGAAGCTCGCCCAGGATGCGTACGCCTTGACGAACGTCTCCTGCACGAGATCCGCCGCGTCCGCCGGGTTGCGTGTCATCCGCATGGCGGCGGCGTACAGCTGATCCATGAAGGGGATCGCCTGCTCCTCGAATTCGCGACGAGGATCGGCGGACTCGACGTCGGCCGATTCGTGCTGCGGTGCCTGATCGTTCATCGCCAGCCAGTCTAGGCCGACGGCGCCGACCGTCACCGGTTCGAGCGTCGCGAGCATTCGTTCTCCCTCGCTGTGCGGCCTCCCCTGTCGAAGGCCTTCAGTAAGGTGGAAACCGATGAGCGCCCCCACCTATTCCCCCGCACCGCGCGGCCGCTGGGTCGCGCCCGTCGCGAGCGGCCCTCTGCACGCGCGGCTGCGCATTCCCGGATCCAAGTCGCTCACGAACCGCGAACTCGTGCTGGCGGCGATCGCCGACGGAGCGGCGGTGGTGCGCGCCCCCCTGCACTCCGACGACTCTGCGCGGATGATCGACGCGCTGCGGGCCCTCGGGACCGGCGTGCAGGAGGAGCAGGGAACGGGCGGCTTCGGCCCCGATCTGCGCATCCTTCCGGGGCGTCTCACCGGCGGCGTCACGATCGACTGCGGACAGGCGGGCACCGTGATGCGGTTCATCGCCCCGCTCGCGGGTCTCGCCGACGGCGACGTGGTGCTCACCGCCCACGAGACCGCGCTGCACCGCCCGATGGGGGCGATGATCCGGGCCCTGCGCGACCTCGGTGTCGACGTCGAGGACGACGGCAGCTGGGCGCTGCCGTTCACCGTGCGCGGCCGCGGGCACATCCGCGGCGGGCGCGTCGAGATCGACGCCTCGGCCTCGAGCCAATTCGTCTCGGGTCTGCTGCTCGCCGCGCCCCGTTTCGACGTCGGCCTGCACCTCGTGCACACCGGAGAGCGGCTGCCGAGCATGCCGCACATCGACATGACGGTCGAGGCGCTCACCCGCCGCGGCATCAAGGTCACCCGCCCCGCACCCGGCGAATGGATGGTCGAGGCAGGCGTACCCCGCGCGCGCGACACGGCGATCGAGCCCGACCTCTCCAACGCCGCGCCGTTCCTCGCCGCGGCCCTGGTGCGCGGCGGCGAGGTGACCATCGACGGCTGGCCATCCCGCTCCACCCAGCCGGGCGCGCTGCTGCCCCGCCTGCTCGAACAGCTCGGCGCGAAGTCCATCCTCGACGGCGGCGCTCTCACCGTGCGCGGCACGGGCGTCGTGCGCGGCGTCCAGATCGACCTCGGCGCGGCCGGTGAGCTGGCGCCGACCTTCGCCGGCCTCGCCGCCCTCGCCGACGCGCCCACCGTGCTCACCGGCATCGGGCACATCCGTCTGCACGAGACCGACCGCATCGCGGCGCTGGCGGGCAACCTGCGCGCCCTCGGCGGCGACGTCGAGGAGCTCGAGGACGGGATCCGCATCGTCCCCGCACCGTTGCGCGGCGGCACGTGGCCGGCACATCACGATCACCGGATGGCCACGACGGGAGCCCTGATCGGGCTGCGCGTGCCCGGCGTCGAGATCGACGAGATCGGCACGACGGCGAAGACGCTGCCCGAGTTCACCCAGCTGTGGGAGCATCTGCTTCCGGACGTCGGTGGGAGCGCGCCCGCGTGAGCTGGCTCGACGACGACGGCGACGACGAGCTCGACGACTTCGACGAGTCTCGGATCCGGGTGCGCCCGAATCCGAAGGCCAACCGTCCGCGCACGAAGCGCAGGCCCGCGCACAGCGATGCGGAGATCGGCCGCGTGCTCGGCGTCGATCGCGGCCGATACCAGGTGCTGCTCGGCGAGGGCACCCCCGAGGAGCGCATGCTGACCGCAGCCAGGGCCCGTGAGCTGCGCCGCACGCCGATCGTGACCGGCGATGCCGCACGCGTGGTCGGCGACCGCTCCGGCGAGGACGGCACCCTCGGCCGCATCATCGGCATCGTCGAGCGCACCTCGCTGCTGCGGCGCAGCGCCGACGACACCGATCAGGTGGAGCGGGTGATCGTCGCCAACGCCGATCAGATGCTCGTCGTGGTGGCCGCCGCGGATCCCGAGCCCCGCGAGCGCCTCGTCGACCGCTACCTGGTGGCGGCGCTGGACGCGGGGATCCGCCCGCTGCTGGTCGTCACGAAGACCGACCTCGCGGATCCTGCGGAGTTCCTCCGGCACTTCGAGGGGCTCGATCTGAGGGTTTTCACGAGTGCGCGCGGCGAGATGCCTGTGGAGGAGATCGGATCGGCCCTCGTGGGTCACTCGACCGTCTTCGTCGGCCACTCGGGCGTCGGCAAGTCGACGCTCGTGAATGCGCTCGTGCCCGGCGCGGGGCGCGCCACCGGACATGTGAACGAGGTCACCGGCCGCGGCCGGCACACCTCCTCCTCGACGGTGTCGCTGCGCTACGTGTCGCCCGCGGGATCCGGCTGGGTGATCGACACGCCGGGCGTGCGGTCATTCGGCCTGGGGCACGTGGATCCGCAGAACATCCTCGCCGCGTTCACCGAACTCGCGGCGATCGCCGAGGACTGCCCGCGCGGCTGCACTCACCGTTCCGACGCGGAGGACTGCGCGCTGAACGAGGCCGCGGCCGACGGCCGGCTCGGCCCGGCGGGGCTCGCCCGCCTCGAGTCCCTGCAGCGGCTGCTGGCGACCTTCGCAGACAAGCTCTGACACGCGCCGCGGGCGACACCGGCCGATAGCCTGGACGGATGACTGCGCCGCGCCTGGAACCCGGATCCCCCGCCCCCGACTTCACCCTGCCCGACCAGAACGGCGCGCCCGTCTCGCTGCGCGACCTGCGCGGGAATCGTGTCGTGCTGTACTTCTACCCGGCGGCCATGACGCCCGGCTGCACGACCGAGGCCTGCGATTTCCGCGACAGCCTGGCCTCCCTCCAGGGCGCCGGATACACCGTGCTCGGCGTCTCCCGCGACGATGTCGCGAAGCTCGCACGGTTCGCCGAGCGCGATGCGCTCACCTTCCCCCTGCTCAGCGACGTCGACCTCGCCGTGCACCAGGCCTACGGCGTCTGGGGCGAGAAGAAGAATTACGGCAAGGTCGTCCAGGGCGTCATCCGCTCGACGTTCCTGATCGATGAGCACGGCGTGATCACGCACGCGCTGTACAACGTCAAGGCCACCGGCCATGTCGCGCGGATCCGCAAGCTCCTGGGCCTCACGGGCTGACCCTGGCGGCGTCAGTCGCGCGCGTCGCCGGATCCGGGATCCTCGGGCCCCTCGCCGTCGGATCCGCGGCGCGCCGCCTCGCCCTCGCGCTTGATCAGCAGGATCAGCAGCACCGCGCCGATGGCACCGGGAATCGCGAGTGACAGCACGAAGCCGGCCGGGAAGGGCTGCACGCCGAGGGCGCTCAGCGCCGTCGCGATCGCGAGGATCTGCACGACGAGTCCGCCGCTGCGACCGAACGAGTGCCCGCGCAGCACGGCCACGGCGAGCGCGCCCAGACCGACCGCGCCCACCACGGTGAGGCCGATGAGCCCCAGCGCGGAGGGCGGCGAGTACGCCCCGCCCGCGCTCAGCCCGAACACCTCGGTCAGCGCGATCACCAGCAGTGCGACGGCTTCGAGGGCGAGCAGCCCCGCCGCCGCGATGGTCAGTCTCGACGTGCGCATCGCTCTCCCGGTTCGTCGGCAGTTCCGCGGGGATTCACCCGCAGTTCAGAAAACCCTTGATTGACGGGGTTCCATGTAAGAGAATAGAACAAGCCATGTGCTCCCACAGCGGCGTGGGGCGGGCGACAGCTCGCATCACAGATGGGCGACGCCCCCGAACGCCGCCCGTGACCCAAGAGCCCGCGATCCGCGAGGCTCATGACATTTCCACACTGAGGAGCCCCCATGGATTGGCGCGACAAGGCCGCCTGCCTGACTGTCGACCCCGAGCTGTTCTTCCCCGTCGGGAACACCGGACCTGCTGTCGATCAGATCGAGAAGGCGAAGGCCGTGTGCGCCCGGTGCACCGTCACCGAGGTCTGCCTGCAGTACGCCCTCGAGTCCAGCCAGGATTCGGGCGTGTGGGGCGGCCTCAGCGAAGACGAGCGCCGCGCCCTCAAGCGCCGCGCAGCCCGCGCCCGCCGCGCCGGCTGAGCCGGTCCGGCTCAGCTCTTCACCCACCGCATCGGAATGTCGATCGTGACGACCGTGCCCGCCCCGTCGGAGCCGTTCCAGACGATCGTGCCGCCGAGTTCGCCCTGGATGAGGGTGCGGATGATCTGCGTGCCCAGGCCCTGACCGATCCGCCCCTCGGGCAGGCCGTGTCCGGTGTCGCTCACGATCACGCGCAGGTTCTCCTCGGTCCGCTGCGCCTCGATCGTGACGACGCCCTCCTGACCGGCCAGCCCGTGCTCCACGGCGTTCGTCACGACCTCGGTCAGTGCGAGCGCCAGCGGCGTCGCGTACTCGCTGGGCAGCACGCCGAACCGGCCCGTCGACTGCGTGCGCGCGCGTGTGTTCGGCGCTGCGGCGACCTCGGCGACCAGCTTCAGCACCCGTGCGAAGACCTCGTCGAAGTCCGCCTTCTGGGCGAGCCCGCCGGCGAGCGTGTCGTGCACCACGGCGATCGACTCGACCCGGCGCATGGCCTGGGTGAGCGCGTCCCGAGCCTCTTCCGAGTGCGTGCGTCGTGCCTGGATCCGCAGCAGCGATGCGACGGTCTGCAGGTTGTTCTTCACCCGGTGGTGGATCTCCCGGATGGTGGCGTCCTTGGTGATGAGCTCCTGCTCCTGGTGACGCAGCTCGGAGACATCCCGGCACAGCACGATCGCGCCGATGCGGGTGCCGTGATCGCGCAGCGGTATCGCCCGGAGCGACACCGTCACCCCGCGGGCCTCGATGTCGGTGCGCCAGGGCGCACGGCCGGTCACGACCACCGGGAGGGATTCGTCGACCTGGCGCGACGGCGGGACGATGCGGGTGGTCACCTCGACCAGCGATTCCCCCTCGAGCTCCTCGTCGAAACCCATCCGATTGAACGCGCTGAGCGCGTTCGGGCTCGCGAACGTCACCACGCCGTCGACGTCGATGCGGATCAATCCGTCGGATGCGCGCGGCGCGCCCCGGCGCGGTGAGGTGGGAGCGGACAGGTCGGGGAAGTCCCCCGCCGAGATCATGCCGAACAGGTCATCGGCGGCCTCATTGAACGTGATCTGCTGACGCGACGGGGTGCGGGCTTCGCCGAGGTTCGTGTGCCGCGTGAGCACGCCGATGGGACGGCGCTGCCCGTTCTCACCGCGACGAGAGCGCCCGATCGGCACGGCGCGCACGCGCGTGGGCGTCTCCTCGAACCAGTCCGGATTCGAGGAGTCGACGATGGAGGCGCTGTCGAAGGCGCCCTGCACCTGGGTGCGCCACTGCGGTCGCACCCGCTCCCCCACGATGTCGCGGTAGAACAGGGTGGCCGCGCCGCTCGGACGGGTGTGCGCGACCGCGACGAATGAATCATCCGCGGTCGCGATCCAGATCACGATGTCGGCCGAGGCGAGATCGGCCAGAAGCTGTCCGTCCCCGGCGAGGCGATGCAGCCATTCGACGTCTTCGTCTTCGAGGCGGCCCTGAGCCTGGGCGAGATCGCTGAGTGTCGACACCCTGCCAGCCTAGGGCGCGAGGACCGGAGCGCCGCACCGTTTCCGTGGCCGGCGCCGCGTGTCAGAGGATCGCGAGGGTGGTCGCCCGCCAGCGCCGGTCCAGACCCTCCAGCCGCACCGCGACGGCTCGCGCCCGGCCGGGCGTCTGCACGACCAGGTTCGCCTCGACCACCCCGTCCGCCGGCTCGGACAGATGAACCGAGAGGATCTGGAATGTCGGCCGCACCGCCGGAACGCCCCGAGCGCTGCGGGCGCGGGCGGACAGGCCGGCCCTCGTCGCCAGGACCAGGAACGCGTCCTCGGTGAGCCATCGCGCAAGCTGATCCGCTTCGCGCACACCCGCCAGCACCTCGAGCACGCCGCACGTCAGAGCCTCCAGCAGCGGCCGCGGATCGGGCAGCTCGGCCGTCGGCGTCGGCTGGGGTGCGAAATCTTCGAGCGTCATCATGGCGGTACTCCGGTGGCGATCGGACGAACGGTCTGGCCAGCATTCGAGCACAACGGAGGCCGTCATGTGCGGGATCCGACGAGAAATGTGGATAACCCGTATACCGGTCTCGGAGTCCCGTAGCCTCGTCCGCATGGAATGGGACCGGCTGTTCGAGGACCTCGAGGATCAGATCGCCTCGGGGTGGGAAGCCGAGCGCGCAGCCCTCGATGCCGAGGCCGAGCGGCTGCGGATCGCGCGACTCGACCTGCGTGCGCGACTCGGCGCGCTCGCCGACGAAGGCACGACGGCGACGGCGGTCCTGGCCGACTCCACCGTCGTGACCGGCGCGCTGCGTGCCGTGGGCGCGGACTGGGCGGCGCTGCAGCCGGAGACCTCGCGAGGCCTGGTGCTGCTCCCGTCCGCCGCCGTCGAGCTCTGGAAGCTCGATCACGGCGCTCTGCTGTCCAGCGGCGCCTCGGCCGCGGCGCTGAGCCCGCTGCGCGAGCGCATGACGCTCGGCTTCGTGGTGCGCGATCTCGCCCGCCGGCGCAGCGGAGTCACCGTGCGCACGCGGTCGAGCACCGTGCTGTCCGGCACGATCGATCGCGCCGGCTCCGACCACTTCGACCTCGCGCTGCACGACGCCGGCGCCCCCCGGCGCACCCAGGCCATCCGCGGCTTCCGGATCGTGCCGTTCAGCGCGGTCCTGTCGATCGGCACCGACGGCCCGGCACCGGGCATCGGCTGACGGAGCCGCCGCGCTCAGTCCCCGCTGCGCAGCGGCGGGCCCCACAGCTCGGGGAAGCTGGCCGCGTTCGCCTGCCGCCACAGCGCACGACGCCGCACGTCCTCGGCCTGCTCGGCGAGGTAGTCATCGATCGATGCCTCCTCGATGCGCCAGGCCGCGGGCGACCCGAGTCGCGCACCCCGCAGGCTCCCCTGCTGCACCAGGTCGACGATCTCATCGACCCGGACACCGAGAAGCTCGGCGACCTGGGCCGGGGCGAGATAGCGCGGTGCAGGCGTGGATGCGTCGGGCATGCACCCATTGTGCTCTCCGCGGAGGGGCGTCGCGAGACTCCACCGGGGCTGTGGATAACTTCGAGGACGTCGGAGCGGAATCTGTGAGCATGAGGTCATGAGCACCGCACGCGCCGTCCGCCGGCCCTGGACCGACCTGCGCTTCTTCATCGGCCTCGCCCTGATCGTCCTCGCCGTCGCCGGCGTGTGGTTCATCGTCGCAGCCGCCAAGCAGACCAGTCCGGTGCTGCAGGCCGCGCACACGATCGTCCCGGGCGAGCCGCTGACCTCCGCCGACGTGCGCGTCGTCGACGTCGCCCTCGGCACCGTCGGCACCGGCTATCTCACGCCGGGCACGCTCGAGCCCGGGCTCATCGCCGCACGCACGATCACGGAGGGCGAGCTGGTGCCGGTCGCCGCCGCCGCGGATGCCGATGCGGGGCGCACCACCGCCGTCGTCATCCGCAGCGCGGTGCCGGTGCCGTCCACCGTCGCCAAGGGCACGGAGGTTGAGCTGTGGTCCGCCGCACCGCTCGCGGAGGGGCGCGGCTTCGAGGAGCCGCGCGTGCTGCTGCCTGATGCCACGGTCGCCTCCATCGACCGCGACGAAGGCCCGCTCTCCGCGAAGACCGTCACGCTGGAGCTCGTCGTGGACCGTGCCGCGGTCGGCGATGTGCTCACCGCGCTCACCGGAGGCGCTTCGCTCTCCGTCGTGCCGAAGGGGGCCCGGTCGTGACCGGTGTCGTGCTCGCACTGCCCGCCGAGCGCGCGCATTCCCTCGCCGAGGAGCTCGAGCTGGCCGGCGTGGAGGTCATCGTCCGGATGGCACCCGAGGATGCTGCCCGGCTCTCCGCGCACGCCCCGGAGCTTCATGACGCGGACGCGCTGATCATCCCCGCCGACCGGGGCTGGCTGAGCGCCGCCCTCCGCAGCGCGTGCGACCGGGCCGGAGTGCGGATCCAGACGCTCGGCGACGGCCCCTCAGCGGCCCGGGTGGCGCGCCGGCACGGGCTCGCCGCTCCCCTGCCGCAGACCGCCAGCGGCTGGGATGTCGCAGATGCGCTGCGCGCCGACGTCTCCGTTCCGGTCGGCTCGGATGAGGATGCGGAATCCGACGCTCCGCGCAACCGGATCATCACCGTCTGGGGCCCGCACGGCGCCCCGGGGCGCAGCACTCTGGCCGTGCAGCTCGCCGCGGTGCTCGCCGCGCCCGATCGCGGCGTCGCCCTCGTCGACGCCGACACGCACGCACCATCGCTCGCTCTCATGCTCGGACTCACCGACGACGGGCCCGGCATCGCCGCCGCCTGCCGCCGCGCCGAGCTCGGCCTGCTCGACGGCGCCGAGCTGAGCAGGCTCGCGACCCCGGTCGAGACGGCAGGAGGCACGATCGATGTGCTGGTCGGCCTCAACCGCCCCGGCCGCTGGCCCGAGCTCTCCGCGGCCCGGATGCAGGGCGCGCTGGAGGCCTGCCGCCGCTGGAGCGCGGTCACCGTGGTCGACGTCGCCGCCGCACTGGAGGCGGACGAGGAGATCGTGAGCGATCTGGACGGTCCGCGGCGCAATGCGGCCACCCTCGCCGCGCTGCGCGGCGCGGACCGGATCGTGGCGGTCGCGAACGCGGATCCGCTCGGCATCTCCCGCTTCGTGCGCGGGTATGCCGAGCTGCGCGCCGAGATCGGAGACGCTCCCGTGATGGTCGCGGTGAATCGGGTGCGCCCCGGTCCGCTCGGCGTCGACGCCAGAGGGCAGATCCGGCGCGCGCTGGATCGCTTCTCCGGGATCCGCGACGTGCAGTTCCTGCCCGAGGATCGTCGCGCGCTCGACGCCGCCGCACTGCACGCCCGTCCGGTGACGGACGTCGCCGGACGCTCCGCGTTCACGACGGCCGTGCGTGCGCTCAGCAATGCGCTGCTACGCGACGAGCGCGCGGCAGCGCCCGCCAGGCGCCGCCGCCGAGACGCCCGCGTTCCGGCGTGATCCCGAAAGTCGGCCGGGTGCGGACTATTGGCGGTAGCCGGCCAGGAAGTTGCCGAGACGCTCGATCGCCTCGGTGATCACGCGAGGCTCGGGCAGCGTGACCACCCTCAGGTGGTCGGGGCTCGGCCAGTTGAAGCCCGTGCCCTGCACCAGCAGGATGTGCTCGGCGACGAGCAGGTCGTAGATCAGCTTCGCGTCGTCGCGGATCTCGTGCACGTTCGGGTCGAGTCTCGGGAACGCGTACAGGGCCCCCTCCGGCTTCACGCAGCTGACACCGGGGATCGCCTCCAGGCCCTGCCACGCCGCGTCCCGCTGCAGGTGCAGACGTCCCGTCGGCGCGATCAGCGCATCGATCGACTGCACGCCCCCGAGCGCGGCCGCGACGGCCTGCTGCGCGGGCACGTTGGGGCAGAGCCGGGTCGACGCGAGCAGGGTGATGCCCTCCAGGAAGCCCTTGGCGTGCGCCTTGGGCCCCGTGATCACCATCCAGCCGGAGCGGAAACCCGCCACCCGGTACGTCTTGGACAGGCCGTTGAAGGTGAGGCAGAGCAGGTCGGGAGCGACCGTCGCGGTCGGGATGTGCTGTGCGTCGTCGAACAGGATCCGGTCGTAGATCTCATCGCTGAGCAGCAGCAGGTCGTGCTCGCGCGCGATCTGCACCATGCCCTCGATCACCTCGCGCGAGTAGACCGCACCGGTGGGGTTGTTCGGGTTGATGATGACCATCGCCTTGGTCTGCGGCGTGATCTTGGACCGGATGTCCTCGAGATCGGGGTTCCAGCCGTTCTCCTCGTCGCACAGATAGTGCACCGGGGTGCCGCCGGCAAGGCTCGTCATCGCGGTCCACAGCGGGTAGTCCGGCGCCGGGATGAGCACCTCGTCCCCGGAGTCGAGCAGCGCCTGCATGGTCATCGTGATGAGCTCGGAGACGCCGTTGCCGAGGTACACGTCATCGGGATCCACGGCCGGGAAATCCGGCGTCTGCTCGTAGCGGCTGACCACGGCACGGCGCGCGGTGATGATGCCGCGGCTGTCGCTGTACCCGTGCGAGGCCGGCAGCGTCTCGATCATGTCGCGCACGATCTGATACGGCGCGTCGAAGCCGAAGATCGCCGGGTTTCCGGTATTCAGCTTGAGGACGGCGTGTCCCTCTGCCTCCAGCCGCGCCGCCTCGACCAGCGCGTTGCCGCGGATCTCGTAGAGGACGTTGCGCAGTTTGGAGGATTGATCGAAGGTTCTCGCCATCCGGCCAGACTACCGCCGGGAGAGAACGCCTCCGTCCCCGGCGGCGGGAGCGGATCCGAAGACCCGCTCCCCCGATTCACCGGCGGCGGTTCTGTGCGCGCCGCTCGGCGCGGTTGGCCGGGGCGGCCTCGCCCTCCACCCGCTGGCCGAAGGCACCGCGCGCCGCGGGAGCGGCGGGAGCCTCCTGCTCCTCGCTCTGCGCAGCGCGGGCCGCGGCCTGGCGCAGCCTGTCGGTGGCCGCCTGCTGCACCTGTCCACGATCGTTGCGCACCTCGACGTCGCCCGCGTCGTTCGGTGCGGAGTACTCCAGGCGCTGATCGCCGCCGGACTCCGCCAGCCCCTTCGCCTCGACCTCGGTGATTCCCTCGTCGCCGGCGCGGCGCACCTCGACCTCGAGGTTGTAGAGGTAGCCGACCGACTCCTCCTTGATCTGGCCCATCATGGCCTGGAACATCGAGTAGCCCTCACGCTGGTACTCGACCAGCGGGTCGCGCTGCGCCATCGCGCGCAGGCCGATGCCGTCCTTGAGGTAGTCCATCTCGTAGAGGTGGTCACGCCAGCGGCGGTCGAGCACCTGCAGCACCACCCGGCGCTCCAGCTCGCGGGTCGCTGCGTCGCCGAGCGAGTCCTCGCGCTTCTCGTACGCGACCATCGCGTCGGAGACGAGCTCGCGCTTGAGTCCGTCCGCGGTGATTCCGCCCTTGCGGCCACCGGCCTCGGCGACGACCTCGTCGATGGTCACATCGACCGGGTACAGCGTCTTCAGCTCGGTCCACAGCGAGTCGAAGTCCCAGCTCTCGGTGTGGCCCTCCGACGTGTGGTCGTCGACGACGGCGCCGATCGCGTCCTCCACGAAGTGCTTCACCCGGTCGGCGATGTCATCGCCCTCCAGGATGTGCCGGCGGTCGGTGTAGATCGCCTCGCGCTGGCGGTTCAGCACGTCGTCGTACTTGAGGACGTTCTTGCGCATCTCGGCGTTGCGCGCCTCGACCTGGCTCTGTGCGCTGCGGATCGCGCGCGTCACCAGGCCCGATTCGATCGGCACGTCCTCGGGGAAGTTCGTGCGGGCCAGGATCGCCTCCGCGGCGCCCTGCTGGAACAGTCGCATCAGGTCGTCGGTGAGGCTGAGGTAGAACCGGCTCTCACCGGGGTCGCCCTGGCGACCCGAGCGGCCGCGTAGCTGGTTGTCGATGCGGCGGGATTCGTGGCGTTCGGTGCCGAGCACGTACAGGCCTCCGGCGTCGACGACCTTGGAGCCCTCCTCCTCGACCCTCGCCTTCATGGCCTCGTAGGTCTCGTCCCACGCCGACTCGTACTCCTCCGGCGTCTCGACCGGATCCAGTCCCTTCGCCTTGAGGTCCTGCACGGCGAGGAACTCGGCGTTGCCGCCGAGCATGATGTCGGTGCCGCGGCCTGCCATGTTCGTGGCGACGGTGACGGCGCCGAGGCGCCCCGCGCGGGCCACGATCTCAGCCTCGCGGGCGTGGTTCTTCGCGTTCAGGACCTCGTGCTTGATGCCCTTCTTCGACAGCAGGCGGGACAGGTACTCGCTCTTCTCGACGCTCACCGTGCCGACGAGCACGGGCTGGCCGTTCTCATGCCGGGCGGCGATGTCCTCGACGACCTGGGCGAACTTCGCGGTCTCGTTCTTGTAGACGAGATCGGCCTTGTCCTGCCGGATCATCGGCCGGTTCGTGGGGATCGGGACGACGCCGAGCTTGTACGTCGACATGAACTCGGCCGCCTCGGTGTCGGCGGTTCCGGTCATGCCGGCGAGCTTTTCGTAGAGGCGGAAGTAGTTCTGCAGCGTGACCGTGGCGAGCGTCTGGTTCTCGGCCTTGACCGGCACGTTCTCCTTGGCCTCGATGGCCTGGTGGATGCCCTCGTTGTAGCGGCGTCCGACGAGGATGCGGCCGGTGTGCTCGTCGACGATCATCACCTCGTCGTTCATCACGACGTAGTCGGTGTCGCGCTTGAACAGAGCGAGCGCCTTGATCGAGTTGTTCAGGAACGAGATCAGCGGGGTGTTCGCCGACTCGTACAGGTTGTCGATGCCGAGGTAGTCCTCGACCTTCTCGATGCCGGGCTCGAGCACGCCGACGGTGCGCTTCTTCTCGTCGACCTCGTAGTCCTCGTCGATCTCGAGGGTGCGCGCGATCTTCGCGAACTCCGCGAACCAGCGGTTCGCCTCGCCGGAGGACGGACCCGAGATGATGAGCGGCGTGCGAGCCTCGTCGATGAGGATCGAGTCGACCTCGTCGACGATCGCGAAGAAGTGGCCGCGCTGGACCAGGTCCTCTCGGCGCCAGGCCATGTTGTCGCGCAGGTAGTCGAAGCCGAACTCGTTGTTCGTGCCGTAGGTGATGTCGGCGTTGTACTGCTCGCGGCGCACCTCGGGGGTCTGCCCGGAGACGATCACACCGGTCGTCATGCCGAGCGCGCGGTAGACGCGGCCCATGAGCTCGGACTGGTAGCTGGCGAGGAAGTCGTTGACCGTGATGACGTGCACGCCCTGACCGGCGATCGCGTTCAGGTAGGACGGGAACGTCGCGACCAGGGTCTTGCCCTCACCGGTCTTCATCTCGGCGATGTTGCCCTCGTGCAGCGCCGCGCCGCCCATGATCTGCACGTCGTAGGCGCGCATGCCGAGCGTGCGCTTGGCCGCTTCGCGGACGGCCGCGAAGGCCTCAGGCATGAGCTGGTCGAGGGTCTCGCCCTTGTCGAACCGGGCACGCAGCTCCGCAGTCTCATTGCGCAGGTCCTCGTCGCTGAGCTTCGCGAAGTCGTCCTCGAGCGCGTTGACGGCCTTGACGACGCCGTTCAAGCGACGCAGGATCCGTCCCTCGCCCGCGCGCAGCAGCTTCTCAAGAGGATTCGCCACGGATTCCATCTCCCTCGGGTGTCATGTGCCCGCGCGCGTCGCGCGCACGGCATACGGGTTCATGTTACCGGCCCGTGACCTCGGGATCCTGTGCGCACGGGTGGCTCCGCGGGAACGTTCGCTGTGAGCGTCGAAGCGGCCGATTCCCCTGCCGCGCGCTGCTCGACGAGAGCGACACGCGTCCGCGCTCCCGCCCGATGATTTCCGCGTATGCATATGCTCGGAAACAGATTCCGGGAAAAGAGATATCGATGTCCGTTCGGCAGAGCCTCCTCGCCATCCTCGATCAGGGCCCCTGCTACGGCTACCAGCTGCGGCACGAGTTCGATCGCCGCACCGGATCCACCTGGCCGCTCAACGTCGGGCAGATCTACAACACGCTGGAACGCCTCGAACGCGACGGACTGGTCGAGCGCGGCGACGCCGACGAGGCCGGCCATGTGTACTGGGCGATCACCGGGGCCGGTGCCGCAGAGGTGGCCGGCTGGCTCTCCTCTCCCGAGCGGGCAGCCGGCACGCGGAACGAGCTGGCGATCAAGCTCGCCGTCGCCGCGACGCTGCCCGGGGTCGACGTGACGGCCGTGATCCAGACCCAGCGCCGCGCGTCCGTCGACCAGCTGCAGGAGCTGCAGCGCGCGACGGACGCCGGATCCGCACCGGACGGACCCGAGGAGCTGGCCCGCACACTGGTGGCCGACGCGATGATCTTCGCCGCCGAGGCCGAGGTGCGCTGGCTCGACCACATCGCACATCGCCTCACCCTGCACCCGCAGCACGCGCTCGAACTCGAGCTCTCCACCGAGCGCCCGAAGCGCGGCCGCCCGTCGAGGAGCGCGGCCGCGAGCACGGCGGCCTGACGCACCGGCGCATCCCGGATCCGTGCCATGATCGCCCAGGGCGTAGCCGATGCACAGCCAGGGCACGGCCCGGGCTCATAGGATCGGGGCCATGGCCGGATTCTGGGGCAAGCGCAAACGCGAACAGGAAGAACTGCAGGCGCAGGACGCGGATCTCGCGCGCCGCGCGGAGCAGGCGATCGTGGCGGCGGACGAGCGGATCCGCACCTCGACGGACGAGCTCGCCTTCGCGACGGCGGAGCTGGGCGAGCAGATGACGGCCGACTTCCTGGCGGCGCTCAACGCCGTGCGCTCGCACATGGGCGAGGCCTTCCAGCTGCACCAGCTGAACCACGACGAGATCCCGGACACCCCCGAGGAGCTGCGCACCCGCAACGCCCGCATCGTGCAGCTGTGCCAGTGGGCCGAGGATCTGATCGACGAGAAGTCCTCCGCGATCGCCGACTCCGTCAACCGCGTGCGC
>JAFDWM010000299.1 GCA_018268455.1 Actinomycetota bacterium
GCGACCGAGATGCCGATCGGCAGGTACGCGAGCGGGTCGTGCGCGCTGGTCTGGTCGGTCACGATGTCGATCGGCACACCACGGCGCAGCAGCTCCGGGAAGACCTCGGCGGCATTGCCGACGATGCCGACCGAGAGCGCCTCGCCTTCCTCCTTGGCGGCGACGGCGCGGGCGATCGCCTCGTCGAGATCGGTGTAGTAGACGTCGAGGTAGCCGTGGTCGACGCGGCGCGCGAGACGCGACTCGTCGACGTCCACGATGAGGCAGGCGCCGTCGTTCAGGGTGACGGCGAGCGGCTGCGCACCGCCCATGCCGCCGGCGCCGCCGGTGAGCGACAGGGTGCCCTTCAGCGACTCCCTGCCGAGCGAGCGCGCCACGGCCGCGAAGGTCTCGTAGGTGCCCTGAAGGATGCCCTGGGATCCGATGTAGATCCAGGATCCGGCCGTCATCTGCCCGTACATCATCAGGCCCTGGGCCTCGAGCTTGCGGAACTCCGGCCAGGTGGCCCAGTCGCCCACGAGGTTGGAGTTGGCGATGAGCACGCGCGGCGCCCACTCGTGGGTGCGGAACACGCCGACCGGCTTGCCGGACTGCACGAGCAGGGTCTCGTCGGGCTCGAGTTCGTCGAGGGTGCGCACGATCGCGTCGTACGCCTCCCAGCTGCGCGCGGCGCGGCCGGTGCCGCCGTAGACCACGAGGTCCTCGGGGTGCTCGGCGACCTCGGGGTCGAGGTTGTTCATGAGCATCCGCTTGGCGGCCTCCGCGCCCCAGCTCTTCGCGGTGCGCTGGTTGCCGCGCGGCGCGCGGATCGAGCGGGTCGGATCCGAGAGGGTCGGGCCCGCAACGGTGGTGGTGGTGTCAGTCATTCGCGTGCTCCTTCGCAATCGCAGCGATCTGGCCGGACTGCACGAGCGCGGTCACGGCCTCCATGTCGGGAGAGAGGAATCGGTCGGGGCCGGGGCCGCCGGCCACGGTGCGGACCAGGTCGCGGACGGCGCCGGTGGCCGGGCCGGCCTCCAGCGGCGCGCGCAGATCGAGTGCGCGGGCACCGGTGAGGATCTCGATCGCGAGCACCCGGCCGAGGCCGTCGATCGCGCGGCGGAGCTTGCGGGCCGCGGCCCAGCCCATCGAGACGTGGTCCTCCTGCATCGCGGAGGACGGGATCGAGTCGACCGAGGCCGGCACCGCGAGCCGCTTGAGCTCGGACACGATGCCGGCGGCGGCGTACTGCGCGATCATCAGGCCGGAGTCCACGCCGACCTCGTCCGCGAGGAACGGCGGCAGGCCGTGGCTGCGGGCGGGGTCGAGCGCCCGGTCGGTGCGGCGCTCGGCCACCGAGGCCACATCGGCGACGGAGATCGCGAGGAAGTCCAGCACGGCGGCCACGGGGGCGCCGTGGAAGTTGCCGTTGGACTCGATCCGGCCGTCGCTGGTGACGACGGGGTTGTCGATGACGCTCGCCAGCTCGCGCTCGGCGATGGTGGCGGCGTACGCGGCGGTGTCGCGGGCGGCGCCGTGCACCTGCGGCGAGCAGCGCAGCGAGTACGCATCCTGCACCCGGCCGTCATCCGGGCCCTTGTGGCTGGCGACCATCGGAGAGGATCCGAGGAACGCGCGCAGGTGCGCGGCGGAGACGGCCTGACCCACCTGCGGGCGCAGCGCCATGAGGTCGGCGGCGAAGACCGCGTCGGTGCCGAGCTGCGACTCGATCGACATGGCGGCCGCGATGTCGGCGGTGAGGAAGAGCTCGTCCAGGTCGTGCAGCGCGAGCGAGAGCATGCCGAGCATGCCGTCGGTGCCGTTGATGAGGGCGAGGCCCTCCTTCTCCTGCAGCTCGAGCGGGGCGATGCCGGCCGCGGCGAGTGCGTCGGCGGCCGGGACGAGCTCACCGGCGGCGTTGCGCACATCGCCCTCGCCCATACTGGCCAGCGCCACATGTGCGAGCGGGGCGAGATCACCCGAGCAGCCCAGCGAGCCGTACTCGCGCACGATCGGCGTGATGCCGGCGTTGAGCATGGCCGCGTAGGTCTCGACGACCACGGGGCGCACGCCGGTGTGGCCGGAGGCGAGCGTCTGCAGGCGCAGCAGCTGCAGACCGCGCACGACCTCGGTCTCGACCTCGGGCCCGGTGCCGGCCGCGTGCGAGCGGATCAGGCTGAGCTGCAGCTGGCGGCGGCGCTCCGGCGCGATGAAGGTGGTGGCGAGAGCGCCGAAGCCGGTCGAGACGCCGTAGTGCGGGTCGGGGTCGGCGGCCATGCCCTCGATGACGCCGCGGGAGGCGGCGACACGGTCGAGCGCCCCAGCGTCGATGACGACGGGTGCAAGGTGGCGGGCGACGGAGACGACGTCCTCGGGGCGCAGCGGCGCCGCACCGATGGTGACGGGGGAAGTGTGGGCCATGAGACGATTCCACACCCTGTGCTTCCGCTCGGGCAGGGGGATCTGGCAGAGTCAGTCTGTGATCACAGACAGTGCATCCGAGTCTCCGCGCAGCCAGCCGCAGGTGCCGGCGGCCGACCAGACGCTGCGGATCCTGCGTTTCCTCGCCCGCCGTGCAGGCCCGGTCGCCGCCTCCGCGCTGGCCCGCGAACTGGGGATCCCGCGCTCGACCGTCTATCACCTGCTCGCCACCCTGGAGAGCCACGGATTCGTCGTGCACCTCCCGCAGGAGCGCCGCTGGGGGCTCGGCACAAGCGCGTTCGAGCTGGCCGGAGGATATTCGCGGCAGGAGCCACTGGCCAGGCTCGGCCGACCGCTGCTCGCCGCTCTCGCCGATCGGATCGGCGAGAGCTCGCACCTCGCCGTGATGACCGGACGCGACGTGCTCTACATCGTGGAGGAGCGCGCGGTGCGCCGTCCCGCCCTGATCACCGACGTGGGCGTTCGCCTGCCCGCGCACCTCACCGCCACGGGCCGGGCGATGCTCGCCGCTCTCCCCCGCGAGCAGGTGCGCGCGCTCTACCCCGACGCCGCCGCGTTCACGCAGCGCACCGGCGGCGGGCCCTCCCGGCCGCGTGAGCTGAACGAGGTGCTGCGCGAGGTGCGCCGCGAGGGGTTCGCCCGCGAGGACGGGGAGATCACCGCCGGGTTCTGCTCCGTCGGCGTCGCCGTGCGCGACCACGTGGACTGGCCGGTCGCGGCCGTCGCGACGACCTGGTCGGCCGATGCGCCGGTCGACGTCGCCGCGATCGCCCTGGCCGTCGCCGACACCGCGGCGCAGCTGCGCCGGCGGCTGGGCTATGGCGGGCGTTGAGGTCCGTCGGCGGGGCCGCCGCCTGTGGCGCATCGCGCTGATCACGGGGGTCGTGGCGACCGTGCTCGGCGCGGCCGGATCCTGGATCCCGTCGTTCTGGGGCGACGAGGCCGCCAGCATCATGTCGGCGTCGCGCACCTGGCCGGAGCTCTGGCGGATGCTGCTGAACGTCGACGGGGTGCACGGCGTCTACTACGCGTTCCTGCATCTGTGGATCGGCGCGTTCGGCGCGAGCGAGTTCTCGGTGCGTCTGCCGAGCGCGATCGCCGCGGGGTTCGTCGCCGCCGGCACCGCCGTGCTCGCGGGCCGACTCGGCGGCGCCCGTCTCGCACTCGTCACGGGCCTCGTCGCGGCGGCACTCCCGCGCACGACGCTGATGGCGGCCGAGGGCCGCTCCTATGCGATCGGATCCGCGATCGCCGTGTGGCTGACGGTGCTGCTGATCGCGCTGCTGGCGCGACGCCGGCCGTGGTGGGCGTGGGCCTGCTACGCCTTGGGACTCGCCGCGGCGGTCTACGTCTTCCTCTACCTCGTGCTGCTCGTGCTCGTGCACGGACTGTTCCTGCTGCTGCATCGCGGCCGCTTCGGGCGCTGGGCGGCGGCCGCGGGCACCGGCGTCGCGCTCGCGCTGCCGATCGTGCTGCTCGCCGCCTCGGAGCGTGCTCAGATCGGCTTCCTGTCGGGGCATGACTACCTGACGCCGTTCGACGTGCTCGCGCTGCAGTGGTTCGATCCGGTGCTCGCGATCCCGTGCTGGGCACTCATCCTGATCGGCCTCTCCGGGGCACTTCGGGCCCGCCGCACGGCGCCGCGCCGGCTCCGCCTGGCCGTGCTCGCGACGATCTGGCTGGCGCTTCCGACCACCGCGATCGCCGTGGCCAGCGTCGTCATCGCGCCCATGTACACGGTGCGCTATCTGTCGTTCTGCACCCCGGCGGCGGCGATCCTCATCGGCTTCGGAGTTCAGGAGCTCGGCTGCGTCGTCGCCCGGCGGCACCCCACGCGCACGCCGGTGGCGACCGGTATCGCGCTGGCAGTGCTCCTCGCCGCCTTCATCCCCGGCTGGGTCGTGCAGCGCGAGCCGTTCGCGAAGGACGGCAGCGACTGGCGCGAGGCCGCGGATCAGCTGCACGCGCAGGCCTCCGCCGGGGCCGCGGTCGTCTTCGACGAGCGCCCGAAGAACTCGGAGAAGCCGCGGCTGATCCTCGCGACCTACCCCGCGGCGTTCGCCGATCTCCGGGATCCGGCGCTCCTCGTGCCGTTCCGCGAACGTCCCGGGCTCTGGGACGAGACCCGCCCGAACGACTCGCTCACCGTCGACGAGCTCGGACCGGACGTCTGGGCGGTCGAACGCGGATCCGCGCCTGCGGACTCGCCGGACGCACGCCATCTGCAGGCGCTGGGCTACCGGATCGTGTCGGCGCACCGCGTGAACGTGACGACCCTGCTGCACCTGGAGCGGTGAGCCCGGGACCGCGCATCGGCGGTCACCGCAGGAGCACGCGAAAAAGATCTTGATAGTTAGAATTCAAACTGTTAGAGTTCTAACCATGTCGATCGAGGAACGTCTCACCACCGCCATCCGCTCGCTGGCATTCGCCCAGCGCGCGGCCGCGGACGAGTGGGTGCGCGACAGCGCACTGACCCGTCAGCAGGCGTTCACGCTCGGCTACATCGACGAGCACCAGGGTCGCGGCGTCATCGCCCGCGAGCTCTCGGAGATGTCCGGCACGACGCCCGCCTCGGTCACGAGCCTCCTGCAGGGGCTCGAGGAACGCGGCCTCATCACGCGCACCCCGTCCCCCGACGACTCCCGCGTGAAGTTCATCCGCGCCACCGCGGAGGGATCCCACCTGGTCGCCGGCTTCGACGACACCATGAACGCCGCGCAAGCGCGCATCTTCACCCCCCTGACCGACGAGGAGCGCGACGCGCTGCTCACCCTGCTGCAGAAGGTCATCGACGGATCCCGGCTCCCGGTGATCACGCCGCCCCCGGCGCGCGGCTCTGCCGAGAGACCGGAACGACCGCCGCGCCGCGGTCGACCGTCCGCCTGATCCGCCCCGTTCCCCGGCCGCGCCCCTGACCGCCTCCGCGGTGTGCGGCGCCGCCCTCTTCGTCGTGCCCGCGCGCCTCTGCGGCGCCCCGCACGTCGCCGCGCGACACGCCTGTTCGGCGTGCCTCGTCATCCTTCCGCGCCCTGCGCCTCTTCGGCGTGCCCGCACACCGACACCTCGGAGGTCTCACCATGTCCCGCAACCGCTTCTACCTCGCCGCGGCGCCCGTCTGGCGCTCGCTGCTGCACCTGTGCATCCCGATGATCGCCGGCATGTCCGTCGGCGTGATCTACAACCTCATCAACGCCGGCTTCATCGGCGCCCTGCACGACACCTCGCTGCTCGCCGCGCTCGCGTACGCGATGCCGGTGTTCGCGCTCATCATGGCGATCGGCGGCGTCTTCGGCGTCGGCGGCAGCACCTACATCTCGCGTCTGCTCGGCGCGGACGGAGGATCCGACTCCGCGCCGGAGCGCGCCAAGCAGGTCGCCTCGTTCACCTTCTGGTCGTCCCTGGTGGCCGGCGTCGCCGTCGGGATCCTGGGCCTGATGTTCGCGACCCCGATCGCCGCACTGATCGGCGCGAGCGGACCGGCCCTCGCCCCCACCGCGCAGTACATCGGCGCGATGCTCGCGTTCGCGCCCATCCTCGTGCTGGCGTTCTCCCTCGAGCAGCTCGTGCGCGCCGAGGGCGCCGCGACCGCGTCGATGATCGGACTGATCGCCTCGACCGTCGCGAATCTGCTGCTCGACGTGCTGTTCATCCTGGTGCTCGGCTGGGGCGTGCTCGGCGCCGGCCTCGCACTCGGTCTGTCGAACGTCGTCATGGTCGGCTACTATCTGTGGTGGCTGAGCCGCCGTTCCACCGCGGTCTCCCTCGCCCCGCGCTGGTTCCGCGTCGACCGCGAGATGCTCCGCACCGTGTTCGGCGTCGGCGTCTCCGAGCTGCTGATGTCGTCGTTCCTGCTCGTCAGCGCCCTCGTGATGAACTGGGTCGCAACCGGCTACGGCGAGGCCCTGCTCGCCTCGACGGGCATCACCCAGCGCATCGTGCAGCTGCCGGAGATGATGTGCATGGGCCTGTTCCTCGGCGCCCTGCCGCTGTTCGCCTACGCGTTCGGCGCCGGGAATCACGCACGCCTGCGCCGGGCCATCACCGCGGTCGCGATCGGCATCGGCACCCTCACGGTCGTGTTCTCCGGGCTCGTCCTGATCTTCAAGGACCAGATCATCGGCTGGTTCAGCACCGACCCGGCCGTGCTGGCCGACAGCAGCGCCCTGCTGACCGCCATGCTCGTCTCCACGCTGTTCAACGGGTTCACCGGGCTGGCGATCGCCGTGTTCCAGGCCACAGAGCAGATGCGCAACGCCACGATCATGTCCGTCGCCCAGGGCGTGCTGTTCGTGCCGGTCATCCTGCTCGGCAACGCGCTGATCGGGTTCGGGGGCGTCGTGTGGTCGATGGCCATCACGGAATTCCTGACCTTCGCCCTCGCCGCCGTGCTGTTCTGGACGTCACGCCGCGCGCTGCGCGCCGCACCGTCCGCGGAGGCCGTCGCGAGCGCACAGGAGGTCGACGACGAGGCGGATCCGGCGGACGTCGTCCCGGTCTGAGGCCGCCTCAGACCTCACGACGATCCGACTCGTCGCGCGTCGCTCCTGGCCGGTGCCAGGAGCGACGCCGCGCGCTCAGTCGCGCCAGGCCCAGATGTCGTCGCCGCGCAGCGTGGCGTCGGCGCCGCCGTCGTCGTAGATCGTCTGGCCGGTGACGTGGGTGTTCTCGGCGCTCGTCAGCCAGAGCAGCAGGAAGGCGATCGACTCGGGGCGCTGGTGGTGGTTGAGCGGCATCGGCACGGCGGCGTCGACCATGGCGGACCCCTCGGGGCTCGCCAGCAGCGCCTCGGTCATCGGGGTGATGACGGTGCCGGGGGCGACCGCGTTGAGCGGGATGCCGCGGCCGGCCCAGCCCGGGGTGATCGAGGCGCGCCGCACCCAGCGCGACAGGGCCCGCTTGGACGACGGGTAGTTCAGGTATCCGGTCTGCGGCCCCTCGGCGGCGAGAGCGTCGCCGACTGTGAGCGCCGCCGGCTCGTCACCCGAGAGCAGCGCGTCCACGAGTTCGGCCGACACCGGCTGCAGCGAAGCCATCGACGACACCACCGCCGCGCGCGGCGCCTCGGAACGCTCCAGGGCCGGCAGCAGCGCGGTGAGGAACTCGGTCACGCCGAAGTAGTTGATGGCGACGGTCTTCGAGACGGGCGCGGAGATCCCGGCGCAGGCGATCACGGCGTCGATGGTCCCGTCGGCGAGCGCGATCGCGCGCTCGGCCGCGTCGCGGCGACCCTCCGGCGTGGACAGGTCGCCCTCGACCTCGGCATCCTTCAGATCGACGCCGATCACGCGTTCTCCGCGCTCGCGGAGGATGCGGGCGGTCGAGGCCCCGATCCCGGACGCGGATCCGGTGACGACATACGTGCGGCTCATGGTTATCTCCTTGTGCTCCTGGTGAGTGTTATGTCTCGCGCCCGGTTCGGGCGTGTCAGCGCCTCGAGGGATCGGGCGAAGTCAGTGCATCGACGAACCGGGTCAGCGCGCCGGCGAACCGCACCCGCTCCTCGGCGGTCCACGCGCGCACGCCGGCACGCATCATGTCCACGCCGGCCGCGTGCAGGCGCGTGAAGGCGGCCTCGCCGGCCGGGGCGAGAACGACCAGTGCGGCGCGGCGATCCTCGGGGTCTTCGCGACGCGCCACCAGGTCGGCGGCGTGCAGGCGCGCCAGCATCTTCGACGCCGTCGGGCGGGTGAGCTGGAGTTCCTCCGCGAGCGCGCTCGGGCGCACCGGCGCCCCGTGCAGCCCGAGCGCGTAGAGGGCGCGGATGTCGGTCGCCTCCGCAGCGACGCCCGCCTCCCCGGCGACGGCACGCTGGACATCGAGCGAGGACCAGCGCGAGAAGAGCCGGAGAACGGCCGCGAGCATTCCCGCCTCAGCGTCGTCCGGTTCGCGATCCATGCTCCGATCCTACGCCTTTAATTGCCTCACACAACCAAATTGCCCGGATCGGTGGCGGATCAGAGTGGCACGTACATCACCACGCTGAGCCCCGGCGCGTCGGAGGGCACGAGGCTGTGGTGCTCGAACTCGAGCCGGCCGTCGTCGGGGTGCAGGAACACCCGGCGGCGCGAGGCGAAACGCTCCACGGCGTGCTCGGCCCAATGGATCCGGAAGTCGTCGCTCGCGTCGAGCAGCCGCGCGATGAGGGCACGATGACGCTCGGATCCCAGCCGGATGCCGGCCTCGGCACGGAACTCGGCGAGGAAGCGCCGGCTCTCCTGGTCCCAGTCCGGCAGCATGCGGCGCAGCCGCGGATCCGTGTAGATCAGCCAGAGCAGGTTGCGATCCGCCGGATCCATGCTCGCGATCGGCGCGTACAGCCGGGCGTAGCGGGGATTCCATCCCACGATCGCCCAGTCGCTCGCCACGACGAAGGCCGGAAAGGCGAGCGCGTCGACCAGTCGCTGCAGATGATCCGGGATCCGCTCCGCCTCGTCCGCCGGCCCGTCCTCCGCGGGGCCCGCGAGTCGCACCACGTAGTCGATCTCCGCCGCGCTGAGCTGCAGCACGCGTGCGACCGCGCCCAGCACCTGACGGGACACTCCGATGTCGCGGCCCTGCTCGAGCCAGGTGAACCAGCTCGCGCTGACCCCGGCGAGCGCGGCCACCTCCTCCCGGCTGAGGCCGGTGTCGCCGCGACGCGACGCCTGAGGCAGCCCCAGTGCCGAGCGGCTCGCGGCACGGCGGCGGGAGGCGAGGAACTCCCCCAGCTGCTCGCGACGGGGCGTGCGCGGACGGATCATGCGAAAACAGTACTCCGAGTACTAGTACAAACCCTCCTCCGGCTCGGGCTCGGCAGAACGATGCGACAGGTCCACAATGGTCACCATGGTCGCTTATCGCTCTCGCACGGTCACCCACGGACGCAACATGGCGGGCGCCCGCGCCCTCTTCCGCGCCGCCGGCGTCGACGGCAAGGATCTCGGACGCAAGCCGATCATCGCCGTCGCGAACTCCTTCACCGAGTTCGTGCCGGGGCACACGCACCTCGCCCCGGTCGGGCGCATCGTGTCGGAAGCGATCAGCGAGGCCGGTGGCATCCCCCGCGAGTTCAACACGATCGCCGTCGACGACGGCATCGCGATGGGCCACGGCGGCATGCTCTACTCGCTGCCGTCGCGCGACCTCATCGCCGACTCCGTCGAGTACATGGTGAACGCGCACTGCGCCGACGCCCTCGTCTGCATCTCGAACTGCGACAAGATCACCCCCGGCATGCTGCTCGCGGCCCTGCGCCTGAACATCCCGACCGTGTTCGTCTCGGGCGGCCCGATGGAGGCCGGCCGTGCGACGCTCGTCGACGGCACCGTGCGCTCCCTCGACCTCGTGGACGCGATCAGCGACGCCGTGAATGAGAAGATCTCGGACGCCGACATCCTGCGCATCGAGGAGTCGGCGTGCCCGACCTGCGGATCCTGCTCCGGCATGTTCACCGCGAATTCGATGAACTGCCTCACCGAGGCGATCGGGCTGTCCCTGCCCGGCAACGGCTCGGTGCTCGCGACCCACACCGCTCGCCGTGCGCTGTACGAGAAGGCCGGATCCCTCGTGGTCGACATCGCGAAGCGCTACTACGACGGCGACGACGAGAGCGTGCTGCCGAAGAGCATCGCCACGCACGCGGCGTTCGGCAATGCGATGGCGCTGGACATCGCGATGGGCGGATCCACCAACACGATCCTGCATCTGCTCGCCGCCGCGCACGAGGCCGGCGTCGACTTCGGCCTCGCCGAGATCGACGCGATCTCCCGTCGCGTGCCGTGCCTGGCCAAGGTGGCCCCGAACTCCGCAGGCGGGCGCATCTATTACATGGAGGACGTGCATCGCGCGGGCGGCATCCCCGCCCTGCTCGGCGAGCTGCGCCGCGGTGGACTGCTCGACGACACCGTGCACACGGTGCACGCCGCGACGCTCCGCGAGTGGCTCGACGAGTGGGACATCCGCGGCGGATCGGCCTCCGAGGTGTCGCAGGACCTGTGGCACGCGGCGCCCGGCGGTCGCCGCTCGTCCACCGCGTTCTCGCAGTCCGAGCGCTGGGCCTCGCTCGACACCGACGCCGAGGGCGGCTGCATCCGCGACATCGCGCACGCCTACTCGAAGGACGGCGGCCTCGGCGTGCTGCACGGCAACATCGCCGAGAACGGCGCCGTGGTGAAGACCGCGGGCGTGGACGAGTCGATCTGGACGTTCTCCGGCCCGGCCGTGGTCTGCGAATCGCAGGACGAGGCGGTAGAGAAGATCCTGAACAAGCAGGTCAAGGAAGGCGACGTCGTCGTCATCCGCTACGAGGGCCCCAAGGGCGGCCCCGGCATGCAGGAGATGCTGTACCCGACCTCGTTCCTGAAGGGCCGCGGCCTCGGCAAGGCCTGCGCGCTGATCACCGACGGGCGCTTCTCCGGCGGCACCTCCGGCCTGTCGATCGGGCACGTCTCGCCGGAGGCGGCCGCGGGCGGCATGATCGCCCTCGTCGAGGACGGCGACATCATCTCGATCGACATCCCGACCCGCAAGCTCGAGCTCGACGTGCCGTGGGAGGAGCTGGAGCGCCGCCGCGAGCACCTCGAGGCCCATGGCGGCTACCGTCCGAAGGGCCGCGTCCGCGAGGTGAGCCCGGCACTGCGCGCGTACGCGCACTTCGCCCAGTCGGCCGACAAGGGCGCCATCCGCATCGTCCCGGAGCTCTGAGCCCCGACCCGCCGTGCGCCGCGGTGCGGAGAGTCAGCCGCGCCCGGTCAGGCCGCCACGAAGAGCGGCGAATGCGTGCGCGCGCACGCCCGGCCGTCCTTCCCGGATCGCCTGAGCCGAGGCCCCGACCGCAACCTGGTCGTACGGCCACCAGTCCACGAGGTGCACGGCTTCGGCCAGCATCCACGCGGCGACATCCGCCTGGTGGGACGGAAGACCCTGCGGCAACGCCGCAGCGACCGCGTCTCGGACGTCGAGGTAGTGGGAGTGGACCCGCAGCGTGAGGGCCCTGCTGCCGAGCACGAGCGTGGCGAAGCCGTGCCACGCGCCCGGGTTCGCCGTCGCGAGCACGCGCGCGGTTCCTCCGGAACTCTCGCGCTCGACGCAGTAGCGCTCGATCGCGTCCACGACCTCGGCGAGGGAGGACGCCCCGTCGAGGGCTTCAGTGATCCGGCGCACGTCACCGTCGAACTCGTCGAAGACCAGATCCTCCTTGAGCGGGAAGTGATTCGTGACGGTCATCTTCGAGACCCCTGCCGCCTCGGCGATCTCTGCGATCGAGACCCCGTCGAAACCTCGCTCGGCGAAGAGCATCATCGCCGTGTCGGAGATGCGCGCGCGGCGCCGGTCCTTGGCGCTCAGAACACCCGCACCCGCGGTGCTTCGCCCGCTCGGCACATCGGCACTTGACGTCATGCGATCAGTCTAGCAATATTGGGTTCAACCTAATTTTAGGTTCAACATAATTTTGGAGACTGACATGGAAGACGCGATCATCGTCGGCGGCGGCCCGGTGGGCCTCCTGCTCGCTCTCGAGCTCTCACTCGCCGGAGCGGATCCGGTGGTGCTGGAGCGATACGAGACGATCGACCCCACGATCAAGGCCGGATCACTCAACGCCCGCGCGGCCGATGCGCTGCGCCGCCGGGGCATCGCCTTCGGCGGCGACGACCCTCTGCTGACCCCCGGCACCATCGGGGTCCGCGCCCCGCGTGTACCCGGCGCCGTCCGGCCCGAACCCGGGCCGTTCACGCCGCCGCGCTTCGCCGGTCATGTGGCCGGGATGACGCTGCGTCCGGACCTGGTGCGCTGGGACGAGCTCGGACGCACCGCGGAATCGGCGCTGGTGGCGCAGCAGCAGGTGCAGGCCGTGCTGCGCGAGCGGCTCGCGGAGCGCGGAGTGCCGGTACGCCAGTCCGTCACCGTGACGGGGCTGAGCGTGCACGACGATCACGTCGTCGTGCACGCCGACACCGGGGATCTCGACGCACGCTGGGTCATCGGCGCGGACGGCGGCCGCAGCATCGTCCGCAAGAGCGCCGGGTTCGGGTTCGACGGGCTGGGCGGCGTGATGACCGGCTACCAGGCGCTGGTCGACGGCGAGGGTCTCGACACGATCCCGCTGGGATGGCACGTCACCTCCGCCGGCGTGTTCCGGCGCATGCCGAACAATCTGATCCTCACCGCGGAGTTCGACGGCGCCCCGGCAGACCGGGATGTCGAGATCACGGCCGAGGAGCTGACTCGGGCGATCCGCCGCGTCACCGGCGTCGACGCCACCGTCGCCGACGTGCTCAGCGCGACCCGGTTCACCGACAACACCCGCGCGGCCGATCACTATCGCCGTGGCCGTGTGCTGCTGGCCGGCGATGCCGCGCACGTGCACCCGCCCTTCGGCGGCCAGGGACTCTCGCTCGGCGTGCTCGACGCGACCGCGCTGGGCTGGAGGCTGGCCGGGGTGATCACCGCACGCCTGCCCGAGAGCGTCCTCGAGGATTACGACGCCGAGCGCCGGCCGGAGGCAGAGCGGATCCTGGAGTGGAGCCGCGCCCAGGTCGCCGTGATGCGCACGGATGAGCGCTCTCGTGCCGCCGGCCGGCTGCTGCGGCGCCTCATCGACACCAGAGACGGCGCGACCGAGATGGTGCGGGTGCTCTCCGGCGATGTCGTGGGGTACGGAGCGCCGGGCGAACTCGCCGGCTCCTTCGCCCCCGACTGGGCCGGCGCCCCCGGCGAGGCGGGTTCGTATTTCGACGTGGCGGCCGACGGGGCCTTCGTACTCGCGCACCGGGTCGGCGCCGCTGTGCCGGAGTCCGCACTGTCCAGTGACGTGCGTGTGTTCGCAGGGCTCGATGTGCCGGCACCGCTCGTACTGGTCCGGCCCGACGGTGTGATCGCCTGGGCGGGTGACGATTCGGACGCCCTCTGCGATGCACTCCGTACGGCCGGGCGGGCGCACAATGCGCGGGTACGCGTCTGATCGCACTCAGAACATCGTCCAAGCGGCAGGACGGTGCGCCGGCGGCGTCATTCAGCGCTCGTAGAGCAGGATGACGCTGCCCGCGCCGTCGTGTCGCTGGGTCTCGTGGTAGCCGAGCTGCTGCAGCGGGGCCAGCCCCCAGGTGTCCTCGACGCCCTCGAACTTCAGCTCGACCACCCACACCCGGTCGACGCCGTCGAAGCGGCCCATGCCTGCGGCACGCGGGATGCCGTAGCTCTGGTCGTACCAGGTGTAGGAGTCGGGGTAGTGCGTGCGCAGCAGCAGATCGCGGGTGTTGCGGAACGCGTGCGGGTCGGTCTCCTTCGCCAGACGCGTGCGCTGCGACGGCCGCGCCCCGTCGTCGAACACGATGCCGTCGCCTGGCTGAGCGTTGGCGCTGATGTACGCACTGATGTCGTTCCAGTCCGAGCCGTTCTTGGCGTACGGTCCACGCTGCAAGGCCGCGACCGGCACGGCGGCGGCCACGACGGCCGCGACCGAGACCGCGGCGAGTGCGACACCGAGCCGACGGCGCGGCAGACGCGCGAGCCGCCGCACGCCGAGTGCCATCATGATCGCGACCGCGGGGGCGGAGAAGGTGCCGTAGCGGGCGGTGTAGCCGGACACGAACGGGCTGGCGGCGATCAGGAGCCCCATCGGGAGGACCATCCAGCTCAGCGCGAAGGTCTCGAGTCGCATACCGAGCGGCGCACCGGATCGGCGGATCCGCATCGCCTCCCTGACGAAGTAGATCGCCGCGACGAGGATCAGCGCCCAGGCGATGGCGGCGAACCACCACTCCTGGAACCACATGTCGCGCAGCACGACCTCGGGCGTGATCGACTCGCGCACCGCGAGGAAGGCGATCTGGCGCCGCTGCAGGAATCCGAACCAGGCCAGCGGGGAGGCGAGGACGAGCGCCGCGCCGGTGCTCACGGCGGCGGCCCGCCAGCGCCGGCGCAGCGGCGCGCTGCACAGCACGATCACGACGAGCGCCGGCACCATGAGCGCGACGTAGAGGAACAGCCAGATCCCGACCGTGAGCACGGCCGAATATGCGATCCAGCCACCGAGCGCTCTGCCTTCTCGACGGCCGATCTCGACCAGGATCGCGCACAGCACCGCGGCGAGCGCCGCCGTCATCGCGTAGGAGCGCGCTTCCTCGCCCGCGAAGATCAGTCGCGGCAGGATCGCGGCGAAGAGGCCGGCGAGCACCGCGAACCGCAGGGACCCGAAACGCCCGCACATCCACACGACCGCGGCGACGCACACGCCGATCGCGAGCGCGGAGGGGAAGCGGATCGAGAACGCGCTCGATCCGAACACCTCGATCCAGGCATGCAGGCCGACGTAGTACAGCCCGTGCACGGCGTCGACATAGCTCAGCATGTGCACGAGCGATGGCAGCGGCCGCGTCGCCGACATGAGACTCGCGGCCTCATCTCCCCACAGCGACGGGATCCAGGATCCCATCGCGCTCGCGACGACGGCGAACAGCCCCGCGATCCCCGCCCACACGGCGAGACGACGCGGATCCGCGATCGGCTCCGGGGTGTCACCGGGCGCGAGCGCGGCGTCGACGAGGGGGATCCGACGGCTCACGTGCGCCGAGCCTAACGGCCCAGCCTTGGCGCATTCTCCGAACGCCCCGGCCTGTCATGCGCACGCGGCCCGCGCTTCTCATAGCGTTCACCGGGGTTCTCATGGCGTTCACACGGGAGCCCGTGAATATCCTGGATCCGTGGCCCTCCCTTCTCCCGTGCGGCGGCTGCGCAGCACCGCACGACGTCTCAAACGCGCCGTCGACGCCGAGCGCATCGCATTCTGGCGCTCCCGCCCGGTCCGCGCGGATCAGGTGCTGTACGAGTCGTTCGCCGGCAACGGCATGCTCTGCAACCCCGAGGCGATCTTCCGCCACCTGCTCGCCGATCCGGCGTACGCCCATCTGAAGCACGTGTGGGCGATCTCCGACGAGACGGCGATCACGCGCTTCCGCGCCGAGTTCGCCGGATCCGATCGGGTGTCCTTCGTGCGCCGCGGATCCGCCTCCTATCGCCGGGCGCTCGCCGTGAGCGGCTGGCTGATCAACAACGCGACCTTCCCGACCTGGTTCGGCAAGCGCGAGGGCCAGGTGTATCTGAACACCTGGCACGGCACGCCGCTCAAGCTCATGGGCTTCGACATGCCCGCGGGCGCCGTGCAGTCGGCGAACACCCTGCGAAACTTCCTGATGAGCGACTTCCTGCTGGCCGCGAACCCGTTCATGGCCGAGACCATGTACGAGAGCGCCTACCGGCTCAGCAACGTGTATCCCGGGGTCATCGTCGAGGAGGGCTACCCGCGCATCGACCGGCAGCGCCTGGACCCCGCGGCCGAGGCCGAGGTGCGCGCCGAGCTCGAGCGCAGCGGCGTGCGGCTGAACGGGAAGCCGATCGTGCTGTTCGCGCCGACCTGGCGCGGCAGCTCCTTCGACGACCCCGAGGACAACATCGACGAGCTCGCCGTGCACGTCGCCGCGCTCCAGGCAGGCGTCGGCGACGACCACGTCGTGGTGCTCAAGACGCACCAGATCGTGCACGCGCGTGCGGCCTCCCGGCCGGCGCTGGCACGCACCCTCGCCCCCAACACGATCCCGACCAATGTGCTGCTGGGGGCGGCGGCGGGACTGGTCACCGACTACTCGTCGATCTTCTTCGACTACCTCGCCACCGGGCGCCCGATCGCGTTCTTCACGCCCGATGCGGAGCTGTACTCCACAGGCCGCGGCACCTACATGCCGCTGGACACGCTGCCCGGCCCGGTCGATGCCGACCCCGAGGCCGCGGGTCGCGCGCTCAAGGGACTGCTCGACGGGGCCGTCGAGGGCGCGGATCCGCATCCGCAGTATGCGTCCTGGGTGCAGCGCTTCACTCCGTTCGAGGACGGCGAGGCCACCCGCCGCGTCGTCGACGTCGTCTTCGGCGGCGCCCGCGAGGGGTACCGCGCACGCCCGGCGGCGAACGACGGGCGCAAGCGTCTCCTGGTGTATCTGGGCGGGATGAAGCCCAACGGCATCACCACCAGTGCGCTGAACCTGCTCGGCACGATCGACCACACGAAGTACGATGTGACGGCCGCTCTGCCCAAGCGCCGCCTCAGCACCGATCCAGCGACGCAGGCACGCATCCCGGCGCAGGTGCGGCAGGTGTTCCGCATCGGCGGGATGAACGGCTCCAAGGCCGTGCACCTGCGCCGGCGCGTCGACGACTGGCGGGGATCACCGGGCCGCCCCGGCGCCGCACGCTGGCACGAGCGGCTGTGGCGCGCCGAGTGGATGCGCGTGTTCGGCGACGCCCGCTTCGACTGGATCGCCGACTTCAGCGGCTACGGCCCGCTGTGGACGAGCCTGCTGCTGCACTCCTCCTCCGCCCGCCCCGAGGCGACGCACGCGATCTGGATGCACAACGAGATGGCCGCCGACCGCGAGCGCACCGTCAACGGCAGGGCGCACATGAAGCGCGGACTCGGTGCGGTCTTCTCGCTCTATTCCGAGTACGACCAGCTCGTGTCGGTCTCGCACGAGCTCACCGAGCTGAACCGCGCCGAGCTCGGCGCGTACGCCCGCGCCGATCGCTTCCGCACGGTGCGCAACTTCCCCGACGTCGAGCATGTGACCCGCGGGATGCACCGCCCGCTGAGCGAGCTGTTCGACGAATCGGACGCGCAGTACGAGGCGGCCGGCGTGGACATCCCCGCGCGCCCGGCCTGGTTCGAGGCGCTGCAGCAGGATCAGGGCGAGTTGCGCTGGTTCGTGACCATCGGCCGGCTCTCCCCCGAGAAGAACCACGCCCGCCTGATCCGCGCGTTCCTGCAGGTGCACGCCGAGTACCCGGAGACGCGGCTGTTGATCGTCGGCGGCGGACCGCTGCACGACGATCTGCAGCAGCAGATCGACGACGCCGGGGCCACCGATCTCGCCTTCCTCACCGGCCGGCAGCGCAACCCGTACGCTCTGCTGGCCGCGTCGGACTGCTTCGTGCTGTCCAGCCTGTACGAAGGACAGCCGATGGTGCTCATCGAGGCCGCGATCTGCTCACTGCCCATTGTGTCCACGTCGTTCGGATCTGTGTACGGTGCGCTGCCGGAGGGCTCGATCCGCATCGTCGACCAGGATGACGCGGCGCTCGCGGCCGGGATGACCGCGTTCCTCGACGGCGACGTGCCGCCCGCGCAGCTCGACGTCGACGCCTACCGCGCCGACGTGATGGCCGAGTTCGAGGCCCTGCTGCAGGGCTGAGCCCCCTCGGGGATCCTCGACACCCCTCGCGCGCCGTGCCGCGTGATGGCAGACTCGAAGTCCGCCGGGACGCGCATCGGGGCGCGACCCGGGGATCGAACGATCGGGATCCACATGTCGTCGCAGTCCTCATCCGCGCACCCCCTCGACTCGCTCACCGGCGCGGAGTTCTCCGCCACCGCCGCCGTACTCGCCCGCGACCACGGCATCGACGCCGGATGGCGCTACGCGTCGATCATCCTCAAGGAGCCGCCCAAGGCCGAGGTGAAGGCGTGGCGCGAAGGGGATCCGATCGTGCGCCGCTCGCTCTCGGTGCTGTGGCGCAAGCAGACCAATGAGGTCTACGAGGCGGTGGTGAACCTCACCGACGACGCCGTGGAGTCGTGGACGCACGTACCGGGCGTGACCCCGAACTTCACGATCGACGAGTACCACGACTGCGATCATGCGATGAAGGAACACCCCGAGGTGCGTGCAGCCCTCGAGGCCCGGGGCGTCGACGTCGACCTCGTGCTGTTCGACGTGTGGACGTATGGCGGGGCTGTGATCCCCGAGCAGTGGCGGGACCGGCGCCTGGGCTGGGTGGACCTCTGGATGCGCGCGACACCCGACGGCAACCCCTACGCGCACCCGGTGAGCGGACTGAAGATCATCGTCGACATGAACACCCTCGAGGTGCTCGAGATCGAGGATCACCACGACTACGGCTTCCCCGAGGTCCGCGGCGAGTACGTGCCGGACCTGGCCGGCGTCACGCCGCGCACCGATCTGAAGCCGCTGCAGGTGGTGCAGCCCGAGGGCGTCTCCTTCACCGTCGACGGCACGCGGATCCAGTGGCAGAACTGGGACTTCCGCCTCGGGTTCAACTACCGCGAGGGACCGGTGATCTACCAGGTCGGCTTCGACGATGAGGGCACGCGGCGCGACGTCGCCTACCGGATCTCCTTCGCCGAGATGATCGTGCCCTACCGCGACGCGAGCTTCGACCACTACCGTCGCACCGCCTTCGACATCGGCGAATGGGGCCTCGGCTACATGTGCACCTCGCTCGAGCTCGGCTGCGACTGCCTCGGCGAGATCACCTACCTCGACGCCGTGCTGCCGGACACCGCCGGGCAGCCGTGGACGATCACGAACGCGATCTGTCTGCACGAGGAGGACAACGCCGTGCTGTGGAAGCACGTCGACCCGGACTCCGGCGCCGAGGTGCGCCGGCAGCGTCGCTTCGTCGTGTCGGTGCACGCGACCGTGGCCAACTACGAGTACCTCGTGTACTGGCGCTTCTACCAGGACGGCAGCATCGAGTGCGAGGTGCGCGCCACCGGCATCATGGTGACCACGCCGATGGCCGAGGGCGAGCAGGGCAAGTCCACCGGCACCACGATCGACCAGCGCACCTACGCGCCGTTCCACCAGCACTTCCTCATCGCCCGTCTCGACCTCGACGTCGACGGAGACGGCAACACCGTGGTCGAGTCCGATTCGATGCCCGCACCGATCTCGGAGTCGAACCCGTTCGGGCTCGACCTGCACACGCAGGCCACCGTGATCCGCTCCGAGGCCGAGGCGGGGCGGCGCTACGACTGGGAACGGCAGCGCGGATGGAAGGTGCAGAACCCGAACCGCCTCAACGCGTGGGGCGCTCCGGTGGCGTACAAGCTCGTGCCCTCCGCGTCGTTCCCGTCGATGTTCGACGAGTCCTCGCCGATCCTCAAGCGCAACCCGGTGATCGGCAAGACGCTGTGGGTCACGCGCCATCACGACGACCAGTTCTGGCCGGCCGGCGACTACCCCACCCAGTCGGTCGATGACCGGCACAACGGCATGAGCGCGTGGATCGCCGATGACGAGAACCTCGTCGACGAGGACGTCGTGCTCTGGTACAACTTCGGGATCCACCACATCACCCGGGCCGAGGACTGGCCGATCATGCCGGCCGACACCATCTCGTTCTGGCTTAAGCCGTTCGGCTTCTTCGACCGCAACCCGTCCCTGGACGCGCCGCGCACCGTCAAGGGCGCCGCCTGCTCCTGCGAGGGCGGGGAGTGCCGCTGCGGCCACGACCACGGCGGCGCGGATGAGCACGGGACCGATCACGCGCACGACGAGGGGCACCGGCACGACCACCACGGTTGACGTGGATCCGCGCCGGTTCGGCCTCTGAACCCGTCGAAGAGGCCGAACCGGCCCCGCGCGTCCGCTGCGGGGTTACGATCGCGGTATGCGAGAGACCAGGGCGAGCGCGCTCCGACCTTCCTGACGCGACCAGCCGTGCCGCCCGGCCTCCGCGAAGGAGGTCAGACCATGAACACCCACTCGTACTCCGGCGGCACGACGACCCACGCCGAATGGGGATCCGGCCATCCGCACCTGCTGATCACGTCCGACGACGTGCGCCTGGTGCATGAGATCCTCGATGACGAGACGCGCATCGGATCCGGTGACGACTGCCAGATCCGCCTCGACGGCATTGCCGCGGTGCACGCGATCATCCGGCACGACGGGCACGACGACTACGACCTCGAGATGATCGGATCCGGCCAGACCAGCGCCAATGTCGCCAAGGCCGCCGAGGAGGAGGGCCGCACCCTCGAGACGCTGCACACCGGCGCCCGGTTCACCGCCGGCGACTGGCGCTTCGTGTTCGTGCGCGACGAGTTCGCCGACCACGGCCGCCCCTACGGCGGCCGGCCCGGCGGGGAGGGCGCGCACCAGCGCCGCCAGCCGCCGCGCCCCGACTACGAGGGCGAGGGGCACACCGGCGCGATCCGCCTGCCCGCCGCAGACGACTGAGCCCGCGCCGGAGAAGGGCGACACGCGACCCCGACGAACATCACAACGGCACTGTGGCCATCCGCGGTCGATAGGGTCGGGGTGTTCTCGAGAAGGTCGACGACCGCTGCGCTCGGGCCTCGGACGCCCGACCGTCGCGCACTGGCGTGCACCGTTGCTCGCCACCGACGACACCGCCATCGCAGAAGGAGCTCCGCCCGTGACCATCCCCTTCGTCATCGTCGGCGCGAACATCGTCACCGGCGACCGCGCCGGAACCGTGCTCGCGGACCGCACCGTGCTCGTCGACGGGACCGGCAGCATCGCCGCGGTCGGCTCACGGGCCGAGGTGGCGATCCCCTCGGGTCATCGGCGCATCGACGCGGCCGGCCGGTATCTCACGCCGGGTCTGATCAACGCACATGCGCACCTGTTCTCCGACGGCAAGCCGCTGCCGGCGTTCATGACGAGCGAGGCGATGGAGTCCGCGGTCGCCTGGTTCCTGCACGGCCCGCTCGGCCGGCCCCTGCTCGACACGCGCACGAAGAAGAACGTGCTCACCCAGCTGAACAGCGGCGTGACGACGATCCGCAGCCTGGGCGACGCCCGCTACGAGGTGGTGCGCGCGCGGAACGCGATCGAGGCGGGGAAGTATCTCGGGCCCCGGCTGTTCCCCTCCGGCCCGCTTCTCGCCGTCAGCGGCGGTCACGGCGCCCCGCAGATCTCGCTGATCAGCGACAGCCCCTGGGACGGCCGCAAGAACGTGCGCATCAACCTGCGCAAGGGCGTCACCGCGATCAAGATCGCCGCGACCGGAGGCGTCACCGACGCCCGCGCGATCGGCGAGGCCGGCCGCCCCCAGATGACCGAGGCGGAGATGACGGCGATCTGCGAGGAGGCGCACAACGCGGGGATCCTCGTCGCCGCCCATGCGCAGAGCGCCGAGGGCATCGCCGACTGCCTGCGTGCCGGGGTCGACACGATCGAGCACGGCGCGGGGATGACCGACGAGATCGTCGCGCTGTTCAAGGACAACCCGCGCTCGCTGCGCGGTCACTCCACCCTCATCCCCACACTGCAGGCGTGCCTGCCCCTGGTCAGGCTCGACCGCCGCATCACCGGCATCAACGAGATCGTGCAGGCGAACGCCGAGATGATCCTGGACGAGATGCTCGCCGGGATCCGCGATGCGCTCGCCAACGACATCGAGATCGGCATGGGCACCGACTCCGCGCTCACCTATGTGACCCACTACAACACCTGGCGCGAGCTCGACTTGCTCAGCCGGCACGGCGGGATGAGCCCGGCGCACGCGCTGCATGCGGCCACCCAGGTGAACGCGAAGGTGCTGGGGATCGCCGACATCACCGGATCGGTCGACGTCGGCAAGGCGGCGGATCTCGTGCTGCTGGACGCGAACCCGCTGGAGGGCTTCCGCGCCTACGACGCCCCGGTGCTGGTCTGCGCGCGCGGCGAGCTGATCGAGAACCCGACGGTGACGCGGTTCGCGCAGATCGACCGTCTGCTCGACCGGCTCTGAGTTTCTGCGCGAAGCGACGGTCGCGTTGCCACCCCGTCACGCCGGGAGAGGACAGGATGTAGTCATGCACCAGGCCGAAGTGAGCGACGTCCCCCAGCGCAGCGCCACCGGGCAGCTGCCGCAGACCGCGCAGATCGACGCGCTCGTCGCTGAGGCGCATGCGCGCTACGCCGGCACCGACGCCGGGACGGTCGCCGACTACATCCCGATCCTCGCCCAGGCCGACCCCGCCTGGTTCGGGCTGTCCCTGGTCGACGTCGGCGGCTCCGCGCACTCCGCGGGCGACATCGATGTCGCCTTCTCGATCCAGTCGATCTCGAAGGCGTTCGTGTTCGCCCTCGCCGCCGATGAGATCGGGCACTCCACGATCCGCGAGGTGGTCGGAGTGAACAACACGGGGCTCGCGTTCAACTCGGTCGTCGCGGTGGAGCTCAACGACGGAAGCCCGATGAACCCGATGGTGAATGCGGGAGCGATCGCCACGACCGCGCTCGTCCCGGGCGCCCATGCCGACGAGCGCTGGCAGCGGATCCGCGACGGCCTGAGCCGCTTCGCCGGCCGGCCGCTCGCACTGGACGGCGAGGTGTACCGCTCGGAGTCGTTCACGAACCACCGCAACCATGCGCTGGCCCGCCTGCTGCAGAGCTAGGACCGCCTCGCCATCGCGCCCGATGAGGCCGTCGACATCTACACCCGGCAGTGTTCGCTCGCCGTGACCGCGCACGACCTGGCCGTGATGGGTGCGACGCTCGCCGACGGCGGTGTGAATCCGGTCACCGGCGAGCGCGTGGTGTCCGCCGAGACCGCGCGGGACACCCTCGCCGTGCTCGCCTCCTGCGGCATGTATGAACGCAGCGGCGAATGGCTGTTCGAGATCGGCCTGCCGGCGAAGTCGGGGGTCGCGGGCGGCATCGTCGCGATCGCCCCGGGAAAGGGCGCTGTCGGCACGTTCTCGCCGCGCCTGGACGAGGCGGGCAACAGCGTGCGCGGGCAGCGCGCCTGTGCTTTCCTGTCCCGTGCGCTCGGTCTCAACCTCTTCGCCTCCGATCCCCGCCCCGCTGATCGATCCGCCCTCCGCCACGAAGGATCCTCGTCATGACCGACGCGAACCGCACCGCTGCAGAATCCGTCTCCCCCGGCGGGGAGCGCCGATCCTGGGCGCCGATGATCGGGCTCTTCCTCGCGCAGGTGCTGATGTCGTTCAACGTCGCGGCCCTGCCGATCTCGCTCGGCGGCATGGTGCAGGACTTCGGCGTGCCGCCGACGGCGGCGAGCTCGACCATCGTCGTATACGGCCTCGCCGTGGCCGCCCTCGTGATGACCGGCGCCAAGCTCGGGCAGCGCATCGGCTGGGTGCTGATCTTCCGCATCGTGGTGGCGGTTTTCGCCGTCAGCAGCGTGATGATGATCACCGCACCCTCGATCGGCTGGGCGATCGGCGGCCAGGTGCTGGCCGGTGCCTCCGCGGCGATCATCGTGCCGGCTCTCGTCGCCCTCATCGCGGAGAACTACCGCGGCGCGCAGCAGGCGACCGCGGTCGGATCCCTCGGATCCGCCCGCGCGTTCTCCGGCATCAGCGCGTTCCTCGTCGGCGGCACCCTGGGCACGCTGGTCGGCTGGCGACCCGTCTTCTTCATCACCCTGGCACTCGCGGTCGCGGTGTTCGCGCTGAGCTTCAAGCTGCGCGGAGACAAGGGTGACGCCTCCATCCGCATCGACCTGGTCGCCTCCGTGCTCATCGGCGCCGCGATCGTGCTGCTCACCCTCGGATTCAACAACCTGAACGCATGGGGGATCCTGCTCGCCGAGCCCGGAGCACCGTTCTCGATTCTCGGCCTCTCCCCTGCTCCGGTCTTCGTGGTGCTCGGCGTGATCTTCGGGCAGGCGTTCTTCCTCTGGACCCGGCGCCGGATGCGGCTGGGCAAGGCGCCACTCGTCGACCTCGGCGTGCTCGGCAAGCGCACAGAGCGCGCAGCCGTGTACGCGATGTTCATCATCGTGGCGATGGAGGCCGCGGTGAACTTCACGGTGCCCACCTACATCCAAGTCGTGCAGGGGCGCACCCCGTTCGACACCTCGCTGGCGATGATGCCGTTCAACCTCACCGTCTTCGTCACGGCGACGCTGATCGTGCGGTTCTACAAGCGGTTCGCGCCACGTACGATCGCCCTGTTCTCGTTCGTGCTCACCACGGCCGCGCTGGTCTGGCTGTCGTTCGTCGTCACGAACAACTGGGAGACCCTGCCCACCATCCTCGGCCTCATCGTGTTCGGCATCGGCCAGGGATCGCTGGTCACGCTGGTGTTCAACGTGCTGGTGACGGCCGCGCCCAAGGAGCTCGCGGGCGACGTCGGGTCCATCCGCGGCACCACGCAGAACCTCGCCAGCGCCGTGGGCACCGCCGTCATGGGGGCACTGCTGGTGACCCTGCTGAGTCTGGGCTTCAGCCAGGCCGTGACCGCGCATGACGACCTGCCACCGGAGCTCATGACGAAGGTCGATCTGGATCAGGTGAACTTCCTCAGCAACGACGCGCTGAAGGCGAAGTTCGAGGAGACGGACGCGACACCCGAGCAGGTCGCCGCCGCCGTGTCGATCAACGAGGAGCAGCGCCTGCGCACCCTGCGCCTCGGTTTCCTGGTGCTCGCCGGCATCAGCGCGATCGCGGCCCTGCCCGCTTCACGGCTGCCGCGCTACCGCCCTGAGGAGATCCCCGCTCCGGATGGGGAGCGCGTGAAGAGCTGAGCCGCCCGCGCGCTTGTCGCGGCGAGTGCCCGGCTCACGATTCCGACGGCACGAGTGGCAGCTGCGGTCCGTGGTTCCAGGCAAGGATCGCGGGCTGCTCGCGGCTGTAGCCCAGCACCGAGACGGATCCCGCGTCGAGTGTGATCGACGCCCCGAAGCGCGGCGCCTGACGCAGGAACACGGCGGTGAGGATCCTCAGGTAGTGGCCGTGCGCGATGAGCGCGACGTCTCCGGTGGCCATGGCGGGCAGCACCCGGGTGAGGACGCGCGAGGCGCGCGCCGCGACCTCCTCGACCGTCTCCCCCGGGGTGTCGCCCCGCACGACCCCGTGCATGAACGCGCTCCAGTCGTAGCCGAGCTCTGCGCGGATGTCCTTCGTGGTGCGGCCCTCGTACCCGCCGTAGTCCCACTCCACCAGGAGCGGGTCGATCTGAGCGTGCAGCCCGGCGAGCTCGGCGGTGCGGCGCGCGCGCTGCAGCGGCGAGGCCAGGATCAGCCGGAAGTCGTACCCGGTCACAAGCGCGCCGGCCATACGGGCGAGCTCCTCGCCGCGCGCGGTGAGCGGGACGTCGGTGCGCCCGGTGTGCCGTCCGCTGCGTGACCACTCGGTCTCGCCGTGCCGCAGCAGAACGAGCTTGCCCTGCGGGTTGTCGGGGGCGGGGCGGTCGGGCAGCGGGTCGAGAGTCTCCACGTCGTCACGGTACGCCCTCCGCTGCGCTGCCGCGCCCAGGCGCGACGGTCGTGGACACGGGCCCCGCCCGGCGACGCCAGGCCAGGCCAGGACGAACACGAGCAGCAGGCACTCGCACTACGAGTGTCGGATCGGCAGCCGGCCCGTGATCGTCGTGCCGTCGGCCGGATCCGAGTCGATGCGCAGCGTCCCGCCGAGGGCGGTGAACCGGTCGCCCATGTTGTGCAGCCCCATGCCGCCACCGCCGAGGGCGGTCGGTACGTCGAAGCCCGTGCCGTCGTCGTGCACGCGCAGACTCAGCTCGGCGGCGTCGACGGAGACGACGATCTCGACACGCGACGAGGCGGAGTGCTTGGTCGCGTTCTGCAGCGCCTCGGCGCAGCAGAAGTAGACGGCGGCCTCCACGGGCGCGGGCAGCCGGTCATCCGGGCAGCGCACCACGACCGGCATGGGTGCCTGCCGGGCACGCGCGGTGAGCGCGGCCCGCGGTCCGCTCGCCGCGAGCAGCGGCGGGAACACGCCGCGGGAGAGTTCGCGCACCGTGGCCATCGCGGCGGTGCTGTCGGCGGCGAGCCCCGCCAGCAGCTCAGGCACCGCAGCCGGATCCGTCGCCGCGACGCTGCGCACCGCGCCGATCCTCATCGTGAGCGCAGTGAGCTGCTGCTGCACGCCGTCGTGCAGGTCTCGCTCCAGGCGCCGTCGCTCCGACTCGGTCGCCGCGGTCAGCCGGGCGGCGGTGCTGCGCAGGTCGTCGAGCCGCTGCTCCAGCTCGGCGGACAGCTGGGCGTTGCGCAGCACGATGCCCGCCTGAGATGCCAGATCGCCGACGAGACCGCGCTCCGCGGAGGTCAGCGGCGTCGCCCGATCGATCGCGAGCACGCCCAGCACCTGCCCGCCCTGGACCACATCGAACCCCTCCCCGCGCGGGCTCCGGCTGTCCGCCTCACGCCGCGCCGGATCGCCCTCCGGGGCGACCGCGGCGAGCACCAGGCCGTCATCCGCGGCCAGCCACACCTGCGCGGTCCCGCCGATCGCGTCGGCGAGTGCGGTGGCGATCGCGGGCAGGGCGTCTGCCGTCGACAGCGCCCGGGACACCCGACGGCTCATCTCCGAAAGCACCTGGTACGGCGTCGCCCGGCGCCCCAGCACCACCCGGGCGCCGAGGCGCAGCAGCCACACCCGCAGCGGCTGGAAGGCGATCGCGATGACCGCTGCGGCCAGGAACGGGGCGATGGCGCCGGACAGCCCCAGACCCCCGAACACCGCTCCGGCGAGAGACACGACCACGACATACGCGGCCGTGGCGATGACGGCGAGCGCGCTGTAGCCGAGCGAGCGCACGGCGAGGCGGTCCACGTCGAACAGCCGATTCCGCAGCATGGCGACGGCGATCGCTGCGGCGAGCGCGGCGAACGCCAGTCCCTCCAGGATCGTGCCGATCGCCGACTGCGCGGGCCCGGGATCCGGGATCCACAGCTGCATCACGCCGTCGAGCAGGAACACGACGGCGAGGACTCCCGCGCCGAGCGTGAACCACAGCAGCTGCGCGCGCAGGTCGTCATCGGCCCGGCGGAACCTCAGGAACACGCTCACCGCCGAGGCGATCAGCAGCACCCCGAACATCAGGAAGCCGGGCGCGCCGGACACCGGCCCCGCGATGGCCGCGACCGGCGGCATCGCCCACGGATTCGGCGCGCTCCCCGGGCCGTCGACGGGTCCGACCCTGCTGAACAGCCCCACGAACGACGCCCCCAGCAGCACCCACAGGCCGATCGCGACCCACCGCCACCCTCGGCCCGCGACATGCCCGGTGGGAAACACCAGCAGCAGCATGGCGACCAGCACGAACCCGGTCTGGAACGCCGCGCCGCCGAACAGAAACGTCACCGCGGCCGCGTCGGCGTCGGCGATGCGGGCCGAGATGCCGTCGACGCTCACACCGGTGCCGAACGCCAAGCCGATGCCGAGCAGCAGCCAGCCGACCGCGCTGCCCGGATGCCGCTGCACGACGAGCACCCCGGCCAGCGGGTAGGCGAACAGCCCGATGGCCCACGTCAGCGAGGCCGGGAAGACTCCCGGACCGGTGGCGGAATCCTCCGCCTGCAGCACCGTGCCGACGATGAAAAGACAGGCGATCACCGCCAGCACACTCAGCGCGACCGGCCAGGCGAGTCGCTGCGGCGCCCACACGCCGCGTCGCGCACCGGAGGCGGCGACGGCCATCACGGCACCTCCTCGACGGCCGCGAGATAGATGAGCACCGCCCGCACACGTCGATGCACGTCCGGTTGCATTCCGAGGCCGAGCTTCGCGAACAGCGCGTTGATGTGCTTCTCAACGACCCGCACGGAGAGGAAGAGCTGCTGCGCGATCGCGATGTTGGTGGCACCCTCGGCCATGGCGGAGAGGACATCGAGCTCGCGCGGGGTGAGCTGTGCGATCGGGGAGGCGGCATCCCGCCGACGCGACGTGACGAGGGACTCCACCACGCGCGGGTCGATGACGCTCCCTCCGGCGGCGACCTCGCGGATCGCCGACAGCAGCGGAGCGGCGTCGGCGAGCGAATCCTTGAGCAGATATGCCCGCCCCGCCGAACCGTGCTCGAGCAGCCGCAGCGCGTACTCGGGTTCGTCGTGCTGGCTCAGCACCACGACCCCGACATCCGGCGCGATCTCGCGCAGCGTCTCAGCGGCGCGGATACCCTCGTCCGTGCCGGTGGGCGGCATCCGGATGTCGGTGAGGACGACATCCGGGCCGTCGGCGCGCACCCGCTCCAGCAGCTCGTCCGCGTCCTCGCAGCAGCCCACCACGTCGACGCCGGGATCCGATCCGATCAGCGTGCGCACGCCCTCGCGCACGAGGTAGCTGTCTTCGGCGATCAGCACGCGGATCGCCGGATCCGTCCTGCTCACCGTCTCAGTGTCGCACCGCGCCGTCTGCCCCGGAAGGGTGCTGGCACACCCCCGGAAGCGGGCGGGCATCCCTGCGTCCGGGCGTGCCCCGCACCGCGGCGAGGTCGTTCACGATCCTGCGGGACGGGTGTCTGCCGGCTTCTGGCACCCAGGCCCGAGACCGATTCTGGATCCCGGAAGCGGATCCGTTCCGCCTCCTCCGGCGGATCCGCCGCCGCACATGAAAGGAGTCCTCATGTCCCTCTCGCGTCTCTGCGCGGGCACTCTGCTCGTCTCCAGCGTCATCCTCATCTGCCTGTTCGTCCTCATGGAGGTCACCGGTGCGAACCAGCCGGGCAGCGCGCTGTCCACGCCGTTCGAATCGCTGCAGGCGATCGCGGGGATCGCGGCTCTGCTCGGCCTGCCCGCACTGCTCATCGACCATCCGCGTCGCGGTCGTGTGCCCACGCTCATCGGCTACGTCCTCGTCTTCATCATCGCCGCGTACACGCTCGTGTTCATCGCGCTGACGATGGGGCTCGTGCTGCCCTGGGTCGCCGCACACGGTGTCGACGTGGCGCAGGGGCCCGCGGTCATCGGCGCGATCTTCTTCGTGCTCGGACCGCTTCAGGTCCTGGCGACCGCGCTGCTCGGCGCCGGCGCGCTGCGTGCGGGGCGGCGCGCCGCGGGCTGGGTGCTGGTCGCGGGCGCGGCGGTGAACGTCGTCGCGCTCGCGCCGCTGCCGGGGTTCGTCGGCACCATCGCCACGGTGCTGCTGTTCGCCGGGATCGCGATGCTCGCGGCGCACCAGCTCGCACCGCGCCTGGTCCGCGCCGGAGAGATGGCGGCCGTCGCCGAGGCCTGACCCTGCGGAGGCCAGACCCGATCACCCTCACCCGATCGGGTTCCGGCGCCGTCCCTCACGGTTCATGTCTCGTTCACGGCCGCTGCACGCCGCAGTCGCAGCGAGCTGATGAATCCGAGAGCGAGGAACACCGTGGCGATCAGGAGCGCCCACCGGGTGGCATCGGCGAATCCCGCCGACAGCGCGTCGACGACGGACGCCGTGTGCTCACCGAATGGGCTGTGCACGCCCTGCGCACGGAGCTGGAGGATCGTGGTCCCCGCCGAATCGCGGGTCTGCGCAGCCAGCTGCGTCGCCTGCTGGTCAGGGATCCCGGTTCCGCGCAGCGAGGCGGGCAGGGCGACAGCCAGCGCGACGGAGAGCGCAGTGCCGGCGAACGCGGTGCCGAAGGCGGATCCGACCTGACGCACCGTGCTCTGCGTCGCGGATCCCTGGCCGGAGTTCTCGACGGGGATGTCCCGGAGAACGGTGCCGGTGAGCTGCGCCGAGGCGAGACCGAGACCGAGGCCGTAGACGATGAGGGGAACGGCGATGGCCCAGGCGGGGGTGGTCGCGGTGAGGACCAGCGCGACCGCGAGGACGCCGGCGACCTCGAGTCCCAGACCGATGAGCACGGTGCCCGGCGCACCGAACCGGGCAGCCAGGTGCCGGGCTGCGGCACCCGAGAGGAATGCGCCGAGGGCCATCGCGGCGAGGATGAGACCGGCGCCCATGACGTCGAGTCCGAGTGCGTTGATGAGGTACAGCGGGAGCACGAAGATGATCGCGAACTCGCCGACGGCCACCATCGCGGCGGTGAGGTTCCCCCAGGAGAAGGTCGAGAAGGAGAACAGGCCGAGGTCGAGGAGGGCGGCGCGCTGCACCTTCTCCCGGTGGCGTTCCCAGATCGCGAACAGGACGAGCGCGATCGCGGCGACCGCGAACGCGACCGGCACGGCCGAGATCGCCGCGTTCTTCGACCACACCAGCCCGAAGATCGTCAGGTCGCTCTTCGGGGCCCACCAGCCGAGGTCGGGGCCCTCGATGACGGCGAACACGAGCGCGCCGAACCCGATCGCGCTCAGCAGCGCCCCGTCGACGTCGACGCCGGGAAGCTTCTTCACACCCCGGGTCTCCGGAACGGCGAAGATCGCCGCGACGAACACCAGTGCACCCAGTGGCAGGTTCACCAGGAAGATCCAGTGCCATGAGGCCCACTGCGTGAGCGCGCCGCCGGCGAGCGGGCCGACCGCCGCGGCGCCGGAGATCACGGCGCCCCACACACCGAACGCGGCAGCCCGGTGGCGTCCGCGGAACATGGCGTTCACGGTGGAGAGGGTGGCCGGCATGATGCACGCCGCCCCGACGGCCTGCACCGCCCGTGCTCCGATCAACGCCCCGGCGTCGGCGGCGACGGCCGCGAGCAGGCTTCCCGCGACGAACACGACGAGGCCGACCAGGAAGAGCCGTTTGCGCCCCCACCGGTCCGCGAGGTTTCCGGTGGACAGGAGCAGCGCGGCGAGCAGCACGGCGTAGAGGCTGTTCACCCACTGCGCGTCGGTGAGGTTCAGGTGCAGATCGCTGATGATCGCCGGCAGAGCGACGCCGACGATGGTGCCGTCGAGCACGATGAGCCCGAGCCCGATCGACAGCACGGCCAGGCCGATCCACGCACGTCGAGTGGGCGCGGTCTCCTGCGGGTTGGGCGCGGTGTTCATGGTCATGATCCTGTCGTAAGGGTAGATCAGATGATGCCGGTCTCCTGCGCGATGTGGATCGCGCGAGAGCGGCTGTCGACGTCGAGTTTGGTGAAGATGTGCGCGATGTGGCTCTTCACCGTCGCCTCGGTGACGAACAGCGAGCGGGCGATGTCCTTGTTCGCCGCTCCCGTCGACAGCAGGCGCAGGACCTCGGTCTCGCGGTCCGTGAGGCGGGGGCGCGGATTGCGCATGCCGTTGAGCACCCGGCTGGCCAGATCGGGGGCGAGGATCATGTCGCCACGGCCGGCGCGCTGAATGCCCTCGATGATCACGTCCGGGGCCACGTCCTTGAGGAGGTAGCCCGCCGCGCCGGCTTCGATGGCACCGAGGATCTCGGCGTCGCGGTCGTAGGTGGTGAGGATCAGCACGGCCGGCGCGGGGTCGAGGGCGCGCAGTGCCGCGGTGGTCCGGATGCCGTCGATGCCGGCCCCGAGGCGGAGATCGCAGAGCACGACGTCGGGGTGCAGGTGCCCGGCGAGGGCAATGGCCTCCTCGCCGGTGGCGGCTTCGCCGATGACGTGCACGGTGTCGGATTCGAGGACGGCGCGGAGCCCACTGCGGACGATGGGATGGTCGTCGACGAGCAGGACGGTGGTGGTCACGACGTCTCCTCGGATCCGGTGGCGGGCCCCTCGACGGTGCCGGGATGGATCGGGAGGTGCACGGAGATCGCCGTTCCCTCGCCGGGAGTGCTCTCGATGTCGATGCCGCCCCCGAGCTCGCGCAGACGGGCGCGCATGAACCGCAATCCGTAGCTCGACGACGTCGCCCCGCGTTCTTCGGCCTTCTCCCACGCGCGGACGTCGAAACCGGCGCCGTCGTCGATGATGTCGAGCCGCACCGTGCGGTCGGAGTCGATGAGGCTCATCACCACCCGGGTCGCTCCGGCGTGCAGCCGCACGTTCGCGAGCGCGGACTGTGCGGTGCGCAGAAGCGCCACCTCGACGGCGGTGGGCAGAAGAGGAAGGCCGTCGTCGACGTGCAGCTCCGCGTGCAGTCCCGCCTCGTCGTGCGCGCGATCGAGCATGCGGCGCAGCGCCGAGGCGAGGGCGTTGTCCTCGAGCTCTGCCGGGGCGAGGGCGGCGACGATCCGGCGCACGTCCGCGAGGCTTTCGCCGGAGAGCGCCTCGACCTGCTCGAGGGTGCGCGCCGCCTCGGGGTCTGTGCTGCGCGCCGCACCCGCGTGCGAGAGCAGTCGGATCGAGGAGAGCGCCTGCGCGACGGTGTCGTGGATGTCGCGCGAGATGCGCGTGCGTTCGGCGACCGCACCGGATTCCCGTTGCACGAGAGCCAGCTCGTCCTGCAGTCCCGCCATCTCGGTCTGCGCCTGGGTGAGCGAGGCGACGAGACCCTCGCGTTCCGCCGCGTCACGGAGGAGCTGAAGATACCCGCGCGAGATCCCGAACGCGAAGATCCCGCCGATGAGCGGCCCGAACACGTTCGCGTAGCTCGTCGCGCCGTGATGCAGGATCGGGGCCACGACCACCACGGCCAGCACGAGTCCGGAGAACGCGAGCCCCCAGGGGACCGGGAGCAGGTGCCCGGCGAGCAGCCAGAGCAGGAACGCGATCCAGATGAACTCCGCGGAGACAGCGACGGCGGCGATCCAGACCACCGCGAATCCGACCAGCCACCAGACGACCACCCGACGCGACCCGACGCGTGACGGCAGCACCGTCCCCGCGGTGTGCCAGGCGAGGATCGCCACGCCTGCCACGATCGCGGCCGGGACCGAGGCGCCGTCGCCGACAGCCCGGATGACGCCGATCAGCGTGAGCACGAGAGCGATGACGTGCTGGCCGATCTCCATCGCCCGCACCATGGCGCCGGCCGGGGCCGGCCGCATGGCGTCAGCGTGCGGCAGTGGCGTATTCACGACGTTCATGCGTCAATTCTCCGCGACGGCGTCCGGGTGCCCCCGGCCACCAGATGCGATCGCCGATGAGCGCGAAGATCGCCGGCACGATCACTGTCCGCACCACCAGCGTGTCCACGATGACTCCGACGCCGACGATCAGACCGAGCTGACCGAGCGTGACCAGCGGCAGCACGCCCAGCGCGGCGAACACCGCCGCCAGGACGATTCCGGCGCTGGTGATCACGCCGCCGGTATGGGCGATCGCCTCGACCATGCCGTCGCGTGTGCCGCGCAGGGCTGCTTCCGCACGGGCGCGATGCACGAGGAAGATCGTGTAGTCGATGCCGAGCGCGACGAGGAACAGGAACGCGAGCAGCGGCACCTGCAGGTCGAGCGCATGCTGGCCGAACAGGACGCGGCTGAGCCATGCGCCCGCCCCGATCGCCGCGGCAGCGCTCGCGAGGTTCACGATCAGCAGCAGGACCGGTGCGATGATCGAGCGCAGCAGGATCAGGAGCACGAGGAAGCTCACTGCCAGCACCAGCGGAGCCACCAGCCACAGGTCCTGCTGATTCCCCGCACGGGCGTCCAGGTCTGTGGCGACCGCACCGCCGACCACCGCGTCGGCTCCCTCGACGCCGTGCACGGCGTCCCGCAGCTCGGTGATCTGGGCGAGGCTCTGCTCGGTGCTCGGTGCGTAGTCGCTGGTCACCATGATCTTCGTCAGCGACCCGTCGTCCGTCGTGCCGACCGGGTTCACCCGCACCACGCCGTCCACGCCCTGCGCGGCAGTGACCACGGCGTCCTGTTCGGCCTGGTTCGCGACGATGAAGATCGGCTGTGCCTCGCCGGGCGGGAAATGATCGGACAGCACCTCCAACCCTGCGGCGGACTCGGACTGCACCCGGAACTTCTCGATCTGATCGAGTCCGACCGTCGTGCCGAACAGCCCGGTCGCCATGACCGCGAGCAGTGCGATGCCGCCGAGCAGACTCACGACGGGGCGCTTCACCACGCCGGATGCGATCTTCCGCCATGCCCCGCCCTGCCGACGCGGCGCGCCCGGTCGCGGCACGAACGGCCAGAACACCTTTCGCCCGCACACCGCCAGCAGCGGCGGCAGCAGGAACAGCACCGCGGCCAGGGCGACCAGCAGACCGATCGCCGAGGAGATCCCCAGCCCGTGCGTGCCGGGGATCACCGCGAGCACCAGGGTCAGCAGCGCCAGCACGACAGTGACGTTCGAGGCCAGGATCGCGGGTGCGGTCTTGCGCCAGGCCCGGCTCAGCGCCTGTCGATGATCCGCTGTCTCATCGAGTTCCTCCCGATAGCGGGAGATCAGCAGCAGCGCATAGTTGGTGCCCGCTCCGAAGACGAGCACGCTGATGATGCCGGCGTCGAACTGCAGTCCCCACGCCGCCCCCGCCGCGGCGGTCAGTCGCCCCGCAAGACCGTCCGCGAGTGCGACGGCCACGAGCGGGATCAGCCACAGCACCGGAGACCGGTAGGTGACGATGAGGAGGATCGCGACGATCAGGATCGTCACCAGCAGCAGCGTGAAGTCCGCGCCCTCGAAGGACGCCGCGACATCGGCGCCGAAGGCCGGGCCGCCCGTCACCTGCAGCGTCATGCCCGCCGGGACATGGCCTGCGATGTCGCCGCGCAGCGCCGTGATCACTGCGGCGGTGTCCGTGTTCGTCGCACCGGTCCGGATCGGGGTGATCAGAACCGCGGCCTTCCCGTCCTCGCTGATCATGGGCCCTGACGAGTCTCCTGCGGCATGAGCGTCGAGAACCGGAAGGAGTGCCTTCAGGTCCGCCTTCTCGTCCGGCGAGAGCGTCCCGCCATCCTCGCGGGAGGCGACGACCAGCACGGACTGCCTATCCGCATTCGGGAACTCGGCCATCAGCTCGGCTGTCCGCGTCGATTCCGATCCCGCGGGAGCCTGGTCGTTGCGCGCCGGCGCCTTCGCCGAGCCGAACGCGCCGAACAGCATCACCATGATCAGGAGCACCAGACCTAGGGAGATCCATGCGCCTCCCCGCGAGGTCAACCGGTCGGAGAGAGGTCTGCGAAGACGGGAATCTGCCATGCTGACAACTCCACCAGGCCGGTCGCCGGATCTCATCGCCAACAGTGTTGAACCCGATCTCACCCTTTTGGATGATGGCCGGGGTTGCGCGCCGCCCGCTCTGCCGGATCCGGGTCCCGCCGTCTCAGCCGCCGGTCGTCGTGTGGGCGCGGCGCGGATCGGCGGGCGCCGATGCGTGCACCGCCCGCCGTGCCGGCGCCGTGCGCAGCAGCGCGATCGCCATCCAGGTGAGCGCTGCGAGCAGGATGAGGTGCGAGATCACCGGACCGGCGGGGGCCGGCGCCGTGAGGTCGGCGACCGGGAACAGCAGCAGGAGGATGATCGATCCGACCGGCACCCGCCGTGATCGCCACAATCCGATCGCGAGCAGCACGATGCCGATCACGGTGCCGGCCAGGAACGCGATCGTCATGACCATGCCGATCGGGGCCGCGATCGCCGCCTCGAACTGCGCGGCCGCCGTCGCCGGCGATGCCCCTCCGGTGGCGAACGCGTACTCGAAGCCCTGCGACATGCGCACGCCCGCGAAGCCGAGCAGGGACGCGCCGATGGCGATCGATGCGAACAGCGCCAGCAGCGGCGAACGCTCGGAGGTGCGATGCGCGAGGCCGAGCAGCGCGGGCAGCAGCAGCGCGGTGGCGAGGAGACCGATCAGCACGGAGAGGAGGAATCGCTCGGGAGCGGCCGCGATCGCCGCCAGGTCGTCGGCAGTGGATCCTCCGGTCAGGGGTGACAGCAGCTGCTCGACGGTCTCGGCGAGCGGTGCGGCGATGAGACACACACACAGCAGAGCCGTGCGCGGTCTGGTGATGACGGGCAGATCGGGCATATCGTTCCTCCTCGATTCGTGCCGGGCGGATGCCCGAGCGGGCTCAGCGTACGAAGCGGAGGGTCTCGCGCACCTCGGCCGTGCGGCCGAACCGGTCCGCCGCGTGGCCGGATCCGCCGTCCGCGCCTCGGCCGTCCGGCCGATGCGTGCGCGCGACCCGAGCCCTATCGTGGCTGTATGGCCAGCGTTCGATCGAGGATCGCCGGCGTCCCATGGCCGGACCTCGCGATCGCCGTCGTGATCGCGGCGGCCGCCGTGGTCTCCTCGATCGCGGATCCCCGCGCGGCACACCCGATCACGGAGATCGTCGCGGCCCTCGTCGCGCTCTCGATCGCGCTGCGCACCATCGCACCGCTCGCGATGACGGTGATCATCTCGGCGGGGGTCGTGCTGCTGGCCTTCCTGCCCGATCCGTCGACGCCGCTGTGGGCCTTCGCCACCTACCTGGTCGTCGCGTATTCGATCGGCGCCCATCTCGTGGGCACCCGCAGGATCCTGGCGCTCGTGCTGCTGCTCGTCGCGGGATACGTGATCCAATCCCGTGACCCGTCGTCCACGCCGATCGAGATCCTGCTGACGCCCTTGATCCTCACGGCGGCGCCCGCTCTGGCCGGCTGGCTGCTTGCGCGCTCCCGCTCGCCGGCGCGGCGGCTGCGTGAGCTGACGATCCAGCTGGAGGCCTCGCAGGCGCAGGTCGCCGAGCTCTCCGCGGAGGCGGAGCGCGCCCGCATCGCCCGGGATCTGCACGATCTGCTCGGCCATGCGCTGAGCAGCATCGCCGTGCAGGCGGGCGCTGCCGGACAGCTGCTCGGGCCGGATGCCGCGGCCGCCGTGCCGGTCGAGCGAATCCGCCTCGCCGCGCACGACGGTCTGAACGAAGTGCGGGCCCTGCTCGCCGCACAGGCTGTCCCGCCCGCACCGGGACCGGACCGGATCCTCGCGCTCATCCGCGCGGACGGTGCCCGCCTGGCCGTCACCGGCAACATCCGTCCGCTGCCCATGGCCGCCGACGACGCCGCCTATCGCATCGTGCAGGAGGCGCTCACCAATGCACGCCGGCACGCGCCGGGCGCCCCGGTGCGGGTGCAACTCGGCTACGCGCCCGATGCGCTCGATATCCGCGTCATGAACGGCGGCCCGGTGCCGTCGCCAGGCCGCGACGGGCGCGGGCTGCGCGGCATGCGCGAGCGCGCCGCGGCCTGCGGCGGCACCGTCGAGGCGGGACCGGCGGACGACGGCTGGGTCGTGCACGCGGTGCTCGCGGCCCCGCCGGCGAATGGCGTGCGGTCATGATCCGGGTGCTCGTCGCCGACGACCAGGAACTGGTCCGCAGCGGCCTGCGCATCATGCTCGAGCAGCAGCCCGACATCGAGGTCTGCGCGGAGGCCGCGACCGGATCCGACGCGGCCGCCCTCGCCCGCACCCATCAGCCCGACGTGGTCCTGCTGGACATCCGGATGCCGCAACTCGACGGGCTGGCGGCGCTGCGGATCATCCTGCACGACGTCGCCGCGGCGCGGGCGATCATGCTCACCACCTACGATCTCGATGAGTACGTCGTGCAGGCGCTTCGCGACGGCGCCGCCGGCTTCCTGCTGAAGGACGCGGCACCGGCCGAGCTGATCGCCGCCGTGCGGGCCGTGGCCGCGGGAGAGACCGCACTCGCCCCGCCCGTGCTCACCCGCATCGTCGACACCTATGTGCGCACGGCCCCCGCCGGATCGGATCCCGGCATCGCCGAGGGCGGTGCCGATCAGCGCATCGCACGGCTCAGCGACCGCGAGAAGGACGTGCTGCAGGGGCTCGCACGCGGCGGCACGAACGCCGAGATCGCCGCCGAGCTGTTCCTCAGCCCCGCGACGGTGAAGACGCACGTCGCCGCGATCCTCGCGAAACTCGGGCTGCGCGACCGGGTGCAGGCGGTGATCCTCGCCTATGAGTCGGGGTTCGTCGACTCCACCCGGGAGCGGTTCGAGAACCGCCGCGACGGCTGATCGCACCCAGGGCGCCGGCATCGGTCCGCATCGCAGACGCGAACAAGGCCCGAACCTCTGCCGATGTCTCCATCGGCCGCGGTTCGAGCCTTGTATTCGGTGGACCCAAGGGGATTTGAACCCCTGACCTCCTCGATGCGAACGAGGCGCGCTACCAACTGCGCCATGGGCCCGTGAACCTGAACAGCCTAACATGACGACGAGTGTGATCGTCCATCCGACGGCCGGCGACGGGACCTCGGGCGTGTCGGAGCACTCCCGGCGAGCACTCTGAGCGAGTACGGCCCGGTGGACCTCGGGATCAGCTCGCGGCGCGCCGGGCGAGCAGCAGGCGCACGTGCGCCTCCATCTCGGAGTCCGCGGATGCCGCCGAGGGAGCGGCCGGCAGATCGACCGGCGCGGGCGGTGCGATCTCGTCGGCCCGGCGCTGCAACTCGGCGGTGCGCGCGGCCTCGCGGGCGAGCGCCTGCGCGTCGATCGTGGCGCGGGCGGCATGTGCGCGGGATCCCGTCACCGACACGAGCGGCTCGGGTAGCGTGCGCGGCGTCCACGTGCGCGGCCCCTGGTCATGCAGCTCGGCCTCGCGGACGGGCACCCGTGCCGCGTCCGGCTCGGCGACCGCCCTTGCATGGCGGCGGGCGGCACGGCGTGCGACCCAGGCCATGCGCTGCAGCACAAGGATCGCCACGAGAGCGGTGGCGGCGCCGGCGGAGAGGAGCATCGCGGATCCGCCGGCCAGCAGCTGCCACACGCCCACGCCGATCGCGACGAGCGCGAGCACGAACATGACGGTGGCGATCAGGCGGGTGCGCCGGCGCGCCCGGGCGCGGCGGAACGCGGGGTCGGCGTGCGTGGCCGCGAGCTGCTCGCGCAGCACCTGCAGTTCGGCTTGCTCGCGATCGGTCTGCAGTCGCCTGGCGAGCTTCTGCTGGGCGAGCGCGGTGCGGGCGGTGAGCTCGAGCTCGACCTCGTGCGGAGCCTCACTCGACTCTGCCAGCACGCGCAGGGCCCGGTTCAGCCGCAGTGCGTTGCGCTCGGCGGCGTCGAACTGGTGCTGACCCCGCCAGGACGGCAGGAAGTACAGCAGCCACAGCAGGGCCGCGACGACGACGATCACTCCCCCGCTCAGCACCGGCCCGTTCATGCCCTCCACGGTATGCGGTCGTCCGATTCCTGCCCCGCCGACACGCAGGGCACGCCGTCCAGGGCACGCGAGTAGGCGTCCCGGGGCACGCGAGCCCGAGCTCGCCGGCCCCGCTGTCCGCAGCCGCGAGTAGGGTCGGCACGTGGCCTCGTTCTCGCGCGTGCAGCGCATCGTCATCGCCGTCGCGGTGCTGGCCTCGTTCGTGACGTTCCTCGACGGCACGGTGGTCACGGTCGCCCTGCCCGCCATCGACCGCGAGCTCGGCGGCGGTATGACCACCCAGCAGTGGACGGTCGACGCCTACCTCATCACGCTCAGCGCGCTGATCCTGCTCGCCGGATCCGTCGCTGACGCCTACGGACGCGTGCCCGTCATGCGGATCGGCCTGATCGCGTTCGGCGTCGCGTCCATCGCGGTGGCCGCGGCTCCCACCCCGCTCGTGCTCATCATCGCGCGCGCCGCCCAGGGCGCCGCAGGAGCGCTGCTCGTGCCGAGCTCGCTGGCCGTCATCACCGCGGTCATGCGCGGCGAGGTGCAGTCCCGCGCGATCGGCGTCTGGACGGCCTTCACCACCGGCGCGCAGCTGATCGGTCCGTTGGTGGGTGGACTGTTCGTGGATCTGCTGTCGTGGCGGTTCGTCTTCCTCATCAACGTGCTGCCGATCGCGGTCACGCTCGTCCTGCTCGCCCGGCTGCGCCTGCCGGAGCCGGAGACCCGCGCCGGGGTCGACTGGCTCAGCGGGGCGCTGTGCGCCCTCGGGCTCGGCGGGCTCGTCTATGCACTCATCGAGCAGCCGCACCTCGGCTGGTCCTCCCCCGCGATCCTGGTCACGGGGCTCGGCGGCCTCGCTCTGCTTGCCGTGTTCCTGCTGCGCCAGCGCCGCCCCCAGCCGCTGCTGCCGCTGGGGCTGTTCCGCGTCGGCAACTTCGCCTGGGGCAATCTGGCCACGCTGTTCGTCTACGCGGCGCTGTCGCTCAACGGCTTCGTGATCGGCGTGTACCTGCAGCAGGGCGCGGGCCTGCCGGCCACCGCGGCAGGGCTCGCGAGCCTTCCGACGACCATCCTGATGATCCTGCTGAGCTCGCGCATCGGTCGTCTGGCCGGACGGCTCGGACCGCGGCTGTTCATGACCGCGGGCCCGCTGACGATGGCCGCCGGGGCGCTGCTGCTCCTCCTCGTCGCCGAGCAGTTCGACTACTGGTGGCAGGTGCTGCCGGCGATGATCGTACTCGGCGTCGGGCTCTCCCTCACCGTCGCCCCGCTCACCTCCGCGATCCTCGGATCCATCGACGAGGCCCACTCGGGCATCGCGTCCGCGGTGAACAACGCGGTGGCGCGCGTGGCCGGGCTGCTCGTGGTCGCCATGCTGTCCACGATCGTCGGCGGCACGCTGAACCTCGCGGGCTTCCACAGCGCCGCCTTCGTCACCGCCGGTCTGTTCGCGATCGGAGGCGTCGTGTCCTGGATCGGCATCCGCCGCCCTGCGGCCGCACCGATCGCAGAACCCGCTCCCTGAGGGTCGGCAACAGGCGCCGACTCAGCCCTGCACGCCCGCCGACGGCAGATCGGTCGGCGGCACCGCACCCCAGTCCGACGGCACGCGGCCCGCCACCCAGCGGGCGAGCACTCCTTCCGGCACGTCCTCCTGCACCAGCGAGAACGCGAGATGGTCGCGCCAGTCGCCGTCGATGTGGATGAACCGGCGGCGCAGCCCCTCGTAGCGGAAGCCGAGCTTCTGCACGACGCGCAGGCTGGGCCGGTTCTCCGGCCGCATGCAGATCTCGATCCGGTGCAGGCCGAGCTCGGTGAATGCGAGGTCGGTGGCCATGGCGACGGACGCGGGGGTGATCCCGTGTCCGGCGAAGCGTTCGCTGACCCAGTATCCGATGGTCGCGGAGCAGAGGGATCCGCGCATCACACCCCAGATGTTCAGCTGTCCGGCGACCTGCCCGTCGTACTCCATGACGAACGGGTAGCCACCGCCCTCGCGGTACTGCTGCAGGAGCCGGCGGATGCTGACGCGCATGTCGATCGCGGTCTGCATTCCCGGCAGGGTCGCCTCCCACGGCTGCAGCCAGCGCCGATTGGTGATGAGCTCGTGCTGCAGGGCGCGCGCGTCCCTGGTCCGGATGAGCCTCAGCTCGACCGGGCCGTGCCGCAGCGGCCCCGAGATGTCCACGATCGGCTCAGATCCCTTCCGCGAACTCCTTGAGCCAGACCCGCAGGTCGGGCCCGAGGTCGTCGCGATCGCTGGCCAGGCGCACAATCGCCTTGATGTACTCGAGCCGGTCGCCGGTGTCGTAGCGGCGGCCTCGGAAGATCACGCCGTGCACACCGGGGCCGTCCGGGTCGGCGGCGAGCGCCTGCAGGGCATCGGTGAGCTGGATCTCGCCGCCCTTGCCCGGCTGGGTGCGATCGAGCACGTCGAAGACGGCGGGCGGCAGCACGTAGCGGCCGATCACCGCGAGGTTCGACGGCGCATCCTCACGTGCGGGCTTCTCGACCAGCCCGGTGACGCGCACGACGTCGCCGTCGGCTCCCGGCGCCGGGCCGTCCACGGCGGCGGTGCCGTACAGGTGGATCTGCTCCGGGTCCACCTCCATGAGCGCGATCACGGCGGCGCCGCTGCGCTCGTGCTCGGCGATCATCGTGGTCAGCAGCGCGTCACGCTCATCGATGAGGTCGTCCCCGAGAAGCACCGCGAACGAGCTGTCGCCCACATGCGTGCGGGCGCGCAGCACCGCATGTCCGAGGCCCTTCGGCGCGCCCTGGCGCAGATAGTGCATGTCGGCCATGCCGCTGGACGCCACGACCCGGGCGAGCCGGCTGTGATCGCCCTTCTGGCTCAGCGTGACCTCGAGTTCCGGCATCTGCTCGAAGTGATCGGAGATCGCGTACTTGTTGCGACCGACGATGGCGAGGATGTCGTCGATGCCCGCCGCGACGGCCTCCTCGACCACGTACTGGATCGCCGGCTTGTCGACGACGGGGAGCATCTCCTTCGGCATCGCCTTGGTGGCGGGCAGGAACCGCGTGCCGAGGCCGGCTGCCGGGATGACCGCCTTGATGCGTGCCTTCGTCATCTGCTCAGCTTAGGGCGCGGGGGCGCATCCGGCCTCGCAGCCGACACGCCAGGAGCCTCGGTAGAATCGAGGGCGTGCTGGGCGGGATCGACGATGCGAAACGCGCGCTGCGCGCCGATCTGCGCGAGCGCCGCTCTCTGCTGTCCGATGCGCAGCGTGCGGCAGCCGAGACCGCGCTCACCGCGCGTCTGGACGCGTTGATCGCGGCGACCGGCGCCCGCTCCATCTCCTGCTTCCTCTCGACCACCACCGAGCCGGGGACGCGCTCGTTCATCCGCGGTGCCATCGCACGGGGCATCCGCGTGCTGCTGCCCATCACCCGCGAGGACGGACTGCTGGACTGGGTGGTCGCGACCGAGGACGTGGAGATCGCGACCGGAATGTACGGCCTGCCCGAGCCGGCCGGCGAGATCCTGAACCCGATGGCGCTCGACGAGGTCGACCTGCTCCTGATCCCCGCCGCAGCGGTCGACCGCACCGGCATGCGGATGGGCTGGGGACGCGGCTACTTCGACCGCACGCTCGGCTCGATGCAGAAGTGCCCGCCCGTCTACGCGGTCGTGTTCGACTCCGAGGTGCTCGACGAGGTGCCGCGCGATATGCACGACCAGCCGGTCACCGGCGCGGTCACGCCGCTGCGCACGCTCGTCTTCCCGCTCTCCTGATCCCCATCCACGAAGAGGTCTCATGCCCACCTACTCCTATGCCTGCACCGCGTGCGGCCACCGTTTCGACGCCGTGCAGTCCTTCGCCGACTCCGCACTCACCGAATGCCCCGAATGCCGCGGGCGCCTGCGCAAGGAGTACGGCTCCATCGGCGTGACGTTCAACGGATCGGGCTTCTACCGCACCGACTCGCGGAGCGGATCCGGAATTCCGGCATCCGGTGCGGCATCATCGAAGACGGAATCCACGGCGCCTGCGAAATCCGCACCCGCCGCCACTTCGACCTCGGCGTCCTGAGGTCGCTTTCCTGGGAGGGGAAAAGCACATGATCAAGGGGTTCAAGGAGTTCATTCTCCGCGGAAACGTGATCGACCTGGCCGTCGCCGTCGTCATCGGCGCGGCGTTCTCGGCCATCGTCAACGTGGTCGTCGAGAATCTGATCAACCCGCTCATCAACCTGTTCTTCAAGGCGGAGAGCCTCGACAAGGCGCTGGTGCTCACCATCGACTCCTCGCACTTCGGCTTCGGCGCGATCATCGGCGCGATCATCAACTTCCTCGCCGTGGCGCTCGTCGTCTACTTCGCGTTCGTGATGCCGATGAACCACTTCAACCAGCGCCGCGCCGCCAAGGCCGGTGTGACCGAGGAGCCGGAGGCTCTGCCCTCCGAGCAGGAGCTGCTCATCCAGATCCGCGACCTGCTGGAGAAGCAGCGTTCGGCCTGATCCGACCTCTTCCGAAGCCCCGGCGCCCACGGCGACCGGGGCTTCGTCGTTCCCGGTGCACGGGATCAGTAGTGCGGAGGGACCTCGCGGCGCATCCGGTCATCGTTCGGGCCGCGCTCCCCCGCGCCGGGCGCCGTGCCGTCGACGGCGTCGCGGTCGCGGTCGTCGGGCTCGGCGTGCGTGCCCGGTGCCGGGGTCAGCTGCGCGCGCCGTGATCCGCGCACGCGCACGATGCGCTGGCGGGATCCGGATCCCCCGGCCGTGGACTCGCCGGGCTGCGCCGGCTGCTCAGACACCATCGACGTCGAGCGGCTGCGTGTCGCCGTCCGCCTGCGGCGCGTCGGCAGGCACCCCGAGCACCTCGCCGATGCGACGGGCGACCCCGGCCGGATCGCTGTACAGATCGAAGGCGTGCACCCGGATGTAGTGCCACCCCAGTCGGCGCAGCACCTGCGGGCGCAGGCGCAGCGTCTCCCGCAGCGACTCGGCGCGAGACTCCGGATCCGGTTCGATCACGACGGCCTTGCCGTCGTGCTGCGCGACCAGCGGCAGCAGCCCCCGATAGTCCACGTCGACCGAGACGCCGATGCGGCGCAACTCCCGGGCGAGGGCGAGGGTGAGCGGATCCGCCTGATCGTCGGCCCGCTCCTCGCGGATGTGGCCGGCGAGATCGCCGAGGATCGACATCAGGGTGGCGGCGCCGTGCTCGAGCCGCCCCTCGTCGAACGAGGACGGGCGGATCGACGACACGATCACCATCGATCGGCGCGCGCGGGTCATCGCGATCGCGAGCAGGCGGTCGCCGTCGGGCGTGGACAGGTCGCCGAAGTCGCTGAGCACCCGGCCGTGCTTGGTGCGGCCGTAGCCGAGCGAGAGGATCACGCGGTCGCGGCTCTCCGCCGCCGCCTCCTCGAGCGTCAGCACGATGAAGGGCTCCTGCGTGTCACGACCCACGAAGTCGGCCACGTCGGAGCGCCCGGCGAACGCGACCGAGACCGCGGCGAACACGCGCTCGGCGTGCGTCCGGCTGGCGGTGACCACCATGAGCGACTCGGTCGGCCGGTGCACGGCGTGCTCGACGACGAGCGTGACCACGCGGGCCACCTCCGCCTCGGGGCTCTCGATCGCGCCGGTGACCGGATGCGGGATCCCCACGCCGCCCTCGACATAGTCGACGGCGAGCGATCCGCGGCCCAGATACGAGCCCGCCCACGGCAGCGAGACGATCTCACCGCCGTAGAACGCGTCGTTGATGAGCGAGGCGAGATCCTCCCCGCCCGCGCGGTAGCTGCGCGTGAGCGTCACGACCGGGAACAGCTCGGACAGGCGCTCGAACACCGACACCTCGTCGAACGGCTCCTCCTCGTCACGGTCCTCGGCGGGCACGATCGCCACGTCGAACGGCGTCGGCTTCTGCAGCACCGGATCGCCGAAGGCGACGATCTGGCGGGCCCGGCGGATCGCCGGAGTGGCCTCGGTGAGGTTGATCGCGGCGGCGTCGACCAGGATCACCGTGTCGAAGTCGACGGTGTCCGGGATCTCGGGCACCTGATAGGGCGAGGCGATCCAGACCGGGGCGAGCACGCGCAGGAGCGTCGGGGCGGCCGCGATCAGCTCTGCCGCCGTCGTACGGGAGCGGGTGAGGGCGTGACGCAGATTCTGCGCCTCCTCCGCCTCGTCCACGATCGCGATGCGCCACTGCCCGCTGAGCTGCCATGCCAGCAGCGGACCGGACGCCCCGGCGTGGGCCTCGTCGACGAGACGGAAGTCACGCTCCAGGCGATCGACCACGGAGGTGTTGGCTCCGAGCAGGGAGCGGTTCTGCTGCAGCGCGTTCTCCAGCAGCGACTGCCACCACGCGAACTCGAGCTCCGCGGCGACCCTGTCCTCCGCGAGGTGCCGCATGGAGAGGTCGACGAGCAGCGGCTCCAGACCGAGGCTCGCGAGCTCGTCGCGGATCCGGGCGCGCTCGATGAGGTTCTCGAACACATCGGAGCGCGCGGCGAGCCCCGCGAGCGTGCGCAGCAGCCGGGCGACCGGCAGCGCGGAGAGCGGTTCGCGTCGGCCCAGTGCGGTATCGAGCTCGGCGAGCCGGCCCTCGACCTCACGCCAGGCGACGGACGTATCTGCGAGGCCCAGCGGGACCTCGGGGGCGACGCCCGCCTCGACGTAGCGCTGCCACTGCGTGCGCTGCGCCTGCACGCGCGTGAGGGCCTCGTGCATGTCGCCGATGTGGGCTCCAGGGCGCACGTACTCCTTCGCGAGCTGGCGCAGCCGGCGGCGGTTGGCACCGGTCATCGCCGCGTTGTCGCGCCTGCTGCCGTGCGCCTTGATGAGCTCGCCCAGGGGTCGTTCGAACACGGCCGGCGAGAAGCGATCCAGGGAGTCCCGGATGCCCTGCAGCAGGCGGAGGTACTCGCCGAGCTCCGCGATGGTCGAGAACGGGCGCATGCGCGTCTGCGCGACCAGCTCGTATCCCTGCTCGAGCAGGTCGGGGACGGCACGCGCATGCAGCTCCTCGGCGAGCGCGTGCACCCGGTGCGCCTCCTCGGAGGAGGAGAAGGTGACGCCGTACCAGGGCGAGTCGTCGGGCCCGAAGCGGAACTCGCCCAGGCGCGCAGCCTCGGCCAGCGCCTCCCCGGCGCGACTGCGATCATGCGCCAGGGCGTGCAGCGCCGGGCGCCCGAGCCGTGCGGTCGTCGACGGCGGGGTCGGCAGCAGCGCCAGCCGGGTGAGCGTGCGGGTTGCGTCGAGCACGCTCGCGTCGAGGTCCGGATCCTTCGCCGTGAGCGCCTTCCGGTAGTCGAGCAGCACCGACCGCAGTCGCACCAGCGCGTCGTCGATCTCGGCGAGCTTGGGCGCCGTGGCCTTCTCGTTGCGCCCGATCGCGCGGACCAGGTCGCGGCGCACGGATGCGGGCGACACGGCGAACCCGTCGAGCCCGATGCCGCCGAGACGGTGCCGCACGCCATCGAGGGTGGAGCGGCGCGGCGAGACCACGAGCACGCGCTTGCCGGCGCGCACGAGCTCGCCGATCGCGTTGATCACGGTCTGCGTGCCGCCGGTCCCCGGCAGCGTCGACACGGTGAGCGAGTGCCCCGTGGCGATGCGGGCGAGCACCTGCTCCTGCTCGTGATCGGCGTCCAGCAGCAGGTTGTCCGAGGCGGGAGCGCGCTCGTCCGGCCCGGCGAAGGACGCAGGCCCTCCCTGGCCGGTGACGCGCTCGCGGTCGGCGGCATGGCCGGCCAGTGCGTTCAGAACGGGGTGATCTAGATCGTGCGCGTCCCGGGCCATCGCCGTGCCGACGTCGGCGAACGTCGAGACGACCATCCGCGGCTGCACCGAGAAGGTGTCGATCGATGAGGTCGCCGCGCGCAGCATGTCGATCGCGGCCTGCGGCGCGAACACGCCGTTCTGGTGCGCGAGGGCGGCCAGGCGCGCGTCGTCGATGGCGATGCCGAAGTGGTCGCGGGCGATGCGCACCAGCTCGGGATTCACGAAGAACTGCCCGTGCAGCTTGAGTTCGTGGTCGGCGTAGTGGCGTCGGATCGCGAGCGGGCGCAGCAGCATGGGCGCCGCGTAGTCGACGCCGCCGATCCTCCAGGTGCACAGCCCGACCGCGAGGTGCACGGCGTCGAGCCCGCGCACGGTGCGCAGCTCGGTGTGCTTGGCGGTGATCCTCTCGGCGGCGAGCCTGGCCCCGCGCAGGCCGACCTCGTCGCGGAACAGGTTCGACAGCAGCGTGGAGCGCCCGGTGATGAACTGCGGCAGGCTGCCGGGGTGGGCACGCGAGATGTCGATCCCGCCGTCGGCGACGTCCTGATAGGAGATCAGCGGTGACGGACCGCCGAGTTCCGCGGACTCCGCGCGCACGCGCGCACGCGACGCGGCCGCGGCGTGCACCGCCTTCTCGCCCGGCTGCGCCACATCGACGTCGCTGGGCGTCACGGACTTCTCCTCCGCGTTCTTCCCATCACGTCGCCACACACCCCACAGACTAGGCGCGTCGCAGGGGGAGAACCGTCTGATCCGCTGGGTTTCGGCGATTCAGGCCCCTTCTCCCTCCACAGCGGGGCTTTTCCCGCGGCCTTCCCCCGATTACGGATCCGGCCGTCCATCCCGTCGCCCGGTGCCACAGGATGGGGGCATGACCTTCCGCTACGACTTCGCCGACACCCCGTTCGGCGACGCGCTGCTCGTCTTCTCCGACGAGGGGCTCGTCGCATGCGATCTGCCCGACGCCATGCATCGCGACTCGCCCTGGGCGCTGGAGGCGACGGCGCGGATGCTGCACGCCGTGCCGGTGCCGGACCCGGGGGCCGGTGCGGAGGTCGACGCGCTGCTGCAGGCCTACTTCGCCGGCGAGCGGGTGCGGTTCGACGAGGAGATCGCGCTCGACTGGCGGCTCGCGCACGGGTTCACGAGGTCCGCACTGCAGGCCGTCTGCGACATCGAGTGGGGCGAGAGCGCCAGCTACGGCGAGATCGCCGTGCACGCCGGCAGTCCCGGCGCCGCCCGCGCCGTGGGCACGGCCTGCCGCAACACGCCCTTCTCGATCGTCGTGCCGGTGCATCGCGTGGTGCGGGCAGACGGATCCCCCGGGCATTACGGTGCGCATCCCGAGCGCAAGAGGTACCTGCTCGACCTCGAGGCCGAGGGGGCCCGGCGCCACGCCGCACAGAACGACGTCCGCCCCGGCGTGTAGGCCGCCGGGGCGGACGTGCGTCCGCGGGTGTCTCAGCGTCGGATCAGTGCTCCACCGCCTTCTCCGCGCCGTAGCCGGTGAGCGAGCGCACCTCCATCTCGGCGGCGAGGGCGCGATCCTCGGTGCCGCGATCCAGCACCGAGCCGAGCCAGCCGAGCAGGAAGCCCAGCGGGATCGACAGGATCCCCGGGTTCTCGAGCGGCCACACCGCGAAGTCCGCACCCGGCAGGAACGACGTGGGCTTGCCGGAGAACACCGGCGACAACACGATCAGGATGATCGCCGACGCCAGTCCGCCGTACATGCTCCACACCGCGCCCTGCGTGGTGAAGCGCTTCCAGAACAGCGAGTACAGGATCGTCGGCAGGTTCGCCGAGGCCGCCACAGCGAATGCCAGGGCGACGAGGAAGGCGATGTTCTGCCCCTGCGCTCCGATACCGCCGAGGATGGCGAGCACGCCGATGACGACCACCGTGCGACGGGCGACACGCACCTCCCCGTTCGGGTCGGCCTGTCCGTCTCCGTTGCGGCCGCGCTTGACGATGTTCGCGTAGATGTCGTGCGCGAACGAGGCGGCCGCGGTGATCGTGAGCCCTGCGACCACGGCGAGGATCGTGGCGAAGGCTACGGCCGAGATGAAGCCCATCAGCACGGGCCCGCCGAGGTAGAGCGCGAGCAGCGGCGCCGCCGAGTTCACCCCGCCAGGAGCCTTCGTGATGGTCTCCGGTCCCACCAGTGCGCCGGCGCCGTAGCCCAGCACGAGCGTGAGCAGGTAGAAGATGCCGATCAGCCAGATCGCCCACACCACCGAACGACGGGCCTCCTTCGCGGTGGGCACCGTGTAGAAGCGCATCAGCACGTGCGGCAGACCGGCCGTGCCGAGCACCAGCGCGAGCGCCAGCGAGATGAAGTCCCACGGGTTCGCGCCGTACTTGAGTCCCGGACCGAGGATCGCATCCTTCGGGTCCGACGTCGACGCGGCCACCGCGCTCTCCATCAGCGTGTTCAGGTTGAAGCCGTTCAGCGCGAGCACCCACACGGTCATCGCGACGGCACCCGCGATCAGCAGGCCGGCCTTCACGATCTGCACCCACGTGGTGCCCTTCATGCCGCCGATCAGCACGTACACGATCATGAGCACGCCCACGACGGCGATGATGAGCGACTGTCCGAGCTTGTCGCTGATGCCCAGCAGCAGCGACACCAGCCCACCGGCGCCCGCCATCTGCGCGAGCAGATAGAAGAAGCACACCGCGAGCGTGGTGATGGCCGCGGCCATCCGCACCGGACGCTGCTTGAGCCGGAACGAGAGCACGTCGGCCATGGTGAACTTGCCGGTGTTGCGCATCAGCTCGGCCACCAGCAGCAGCGCGACCAGCCAGGCCACGAGGAACCCGATCGAGTACAGGAACCCGTCGTAGCCGTTCACCGCGATCGCACCGCAAATGGGCTCTTCACAAACGAGGGTGTAGCGCTGGTTTGAATCCGCCCGATTCGAGCAACGATCGCGCGATGTAGTTCGTCAAGTT
>JAFDWM010000029.1 GCA_018268455.1 Actinomycetota bacterium
TCCTGACCCAGGCCGAGGGCGCGTGGCAGTGCGACAAGCCGACCGACATCACCGTGATGTCGGACAGCGTCGGCTACACCGACTCCGGTGTGGTCTCCACGATCACCGATCTCGGCAGGTACGTGCAGGCCGAGGCCGTGCAGGCACTGCGCGCGAAGAAGGCGCCAAAGCGCTTCGGATCCCCGGTTCCGATCGCCGACGGTGCGGCGAGCTGGTACCAGGCCGCGGGCGGGGCGCGCCTGGTCGGATCCATGATCGGCCAGCACGGTGCGACGCCGGGCTACCTCACGGCGGCCTACTCCGACCCGGGCAGCGGCTTCACCGTGGCCGTCGTGCTGAACGACTCCACGGTCGGCGCGTCGATGATCGGAGATCTGGCGTTCGAGCTGGCGGCGATCGGATCCAAGGCGCCGCCGGCGAAGGGCGCGAACGCCCCCGACTTCGCCCTGCCGTTCACCGCGGACGGCTACGCTAAGTCGGTCGACGGCGCGGCCGTCTGCCCGCTGCCGCAGGGCTGACCAGCTCCGATCGACGACTCCCCGAGCCCGGCAGCCGGGCTTGCACGACCAGGAGGAGCGAGCATGGCCATCGTCGACAACGGCATCTACGTGAACGGGATCCGCACCGACACCCCGCACACGCTGGACGAGACCTTCGAGCTCATGCACGACCGCGGCGGGATGGGCTGGATCGGCCTGTACCGCCCGAGCGAGCAGGAGGTGCGACAGGTCGCCGCGGAGTTCGGCCTGCACGAGCTCGCGGTCGAAGACGCGCTGACCGGTCATCAGCGCTCCAAGCTGGAGCGGTACGGGGACACCCTGTTCATCGTGCTGCGTCCCGCCCGCTACCTCGACGCCACGGAGGAGGTGGAGTTCGGCGAGCTGCACGTGTTCGTCGGGCCCACCTTCGTCGTCACGATCCGGCACGCGGAGACGCCGAGCCTCAGTCGGGTGCGCGGGCGCATGGAGGGGGATCCGGAGCTGCTCGCACGGGGCCCAGAGGCCGTGCTCTACGCGATCCTCGACGAGCTGGTCGACGAGTACTCCCCGGTGCTGGCGGGCTTGGAGAACGACATCGACGAGATCGAGGCGCAGCTGTTCGTCGACGACTCCGACGTGACGCAGCGCATCTACGAGCTCTCCAGCGAGGTGATCGACTTCCAGAAGGCCACGCAGCCGCTGCAGCCGATGCTGGAGGCGCTGCTGCGCGGATCCGCGAAGTACGCCGTCGATCTCGAGCTGCAGCGCTACCTGCGCGACGTACTCGATCACATCCTGACTCTGTCCGAGCGGGTGTCGACGTTCCGCACGAACCTCGACAACGCGCTCACCGTCGAGGCGACGATCGTCGCCCGGCGGCAGAACGAGGAGATGCGCCGGATGACCGAGGAGAGCATCCGGCAGGGCGAGGAGGTGAAGAAGATCTCCAGTTGGGCGGCCATCTTCTTCGCCCCGACGATCGTCGCCGGCATCTACGGGATGAACTTCGATCTCATGCCGGAGCTGAAGTTCCCGTTCGGCTATCCGATGGCGCTCGGGCTCATGGTCGGCGGCGCCGTGGTGCTGTACTTCGTGTTCAAGAAGCGCGGCTGGCTGTAGCGCCCCGCGCTCACTGTCCGAACCCGGTCAAGGCGATCACGGCGAGGGCGGTGGCGGTGACGAGGATCCACAGGATCGCGCCGAGCAGGAGCGGCCGCCAGCCCGCGCGGCGCAGCGCCGCCACGTCGGTGGACAGCCCGATCCCCGCCATGGCGGTGGCGATGAGGAAGCCGCTGGCGTGCACCATCGCCTCGCGCGGGCCCGGCGGGATCACCCCGAAGGATCCGATCACCGCCACCACGAGGAAGCCGATGAGGAACCAGGGCACCAGCTTGGCCACGCCGCGCAGCGTCAGCCGTCGGCCCTCGGCGTTGCGGCGCGCCTCGATCACGGAGAGCCCGATCGAGATCGGGATGATCATCAGCGTGCGCACGAGCTTGACCACCACCGCGTAGCCCAGCGCCGCGGCACCGAAGACGCTCGCCGTCGCCACCACGCTGCTGGTGTCGTTCACCGCCGTGCCGGCCAGCAGACCGAACGTGTGCGGATCCATGCCCAGCGCATGTCCGAGCAGCGGGAACAGCACCACCGCGAGCACGTTGAAGAGGAAGATCGTCGACACCGCGTACGACACCTCGGCGCTGAGCGCACCGATCACGGGGGAGACGGCGGCGATGGCGGACGCGCCGCAGATGCCCGTGCCGACGCCGATCAGGGTGCGCAGTCGCGGTGCGACCTGCAGCGCCCGGCCGATCAGCCAGGTGCCGAGCAGGCACACCGTCAGCGTGGCCAGCATGATCGGCAGCGACTCGGCGCCGACCCGCAGGATCGCATCCACCGACAGCTGCGCGCCCAGCAGCACCACGGCCAGCTGCAGCAGGAACTTCCCCGAGTACTCCACGCCGGGCTTCAGGCGCGCCCCTGGTCGGCGGATCACCGCGATCACCACGCCGATCACGATCGCGGGCAGGGCGGATCCGAGCACCGGCACGAACGCCCCGATCACCGTGGCCACGATCGCGATCGGCACCGTCAGGGCGAGCCCCGGCAGCACCTCGATCCCACGCAGGAGGAGACGGGAGGGAAGGGTGCGGGCGGGACGGAACATCACGGATCCAGGTTCCTGCGCCGTCGCGATCCGCGGTATCCGGCAGCACCCGATAGGGGTACAGTCAGAGACTGTGACGACGGATGGATCGATGCCGGACATCGGCTCACTCGAGCTGCTGGTCGCGGTGGTGCGCACCGGATCCATCTCGGCCGCCGCCCGCGAGACCGGAGTCACCCAGCAGTCAGCGTCGACCCGGTTGCGCGCCGTCGAGCGCCAGCTCGGGCTGTCGCTGTTCCACCGCGCGCCGACCGGCACCCGGCCCACTCTCGAGGGCGAGGTCGTGGCGTCCTGGGCGGACGACGTGCTCGCGGCCGTGGGACGCTTCCGCACCGCCACCCGCACGCTGCGCGGCGAGAGCACGGCGCGGCTGACGATCGCGGCCAGTCAGACGGTGTCGGCGCGGCTGCTGCCGGGGTGGCTGGTCGCGCTGCGGCGCCGCCAGGTGGACGCCGGCCGCACCCCGACCGCCGTGCAGCTGCTCTCCGGCAACAGCGCCGAGGCGGAGGCGCTCGTGCGCGAGGGCCGTGCGGACCTGGCCGTCATCGAGTCGTCCGAGGTGCCTGCCGACCTCGGATCCAGCACCGTGGATCGGGACGAACTCGTGCTCGTCGTCGCGCCGGAGCATCCGTGGGGTCGCAGCGGTCCGGTCGCCTTCGAGGCGGTCGCCGCGGAACCGCTCGTGGCCCGTGAGGAGGGCAGCGGCACGAGACGCGCCTGGGAGGACGAGGTGCGGCGCAGGCTCGGCCGGCGCGCCGCCGAGCCGTCGGTCGTGCTCCCGACCTCGGCCGCCGTGCGCTCTGCCGTGGCGAACGGGCTCGGCGCCGCGGTGATGAGCCGGTGGGAGGCGGCGGACGACATCCGGCTGGGACGGCTGCGCGCGGTGCGCACGAGCGGCGAGCCGGTGCTGCGTCCGATCACCGCGCTGTGGCGCGGCGGCGACAGGGACCTGCCGACGGCCGGCCGCGAGCTGATCGAGGTCGCCGTGCAGAGCGCGCGCCAGCACGCCGAGAGGCGGGGGCCCTCGGCGCGGTAGTCTCTGCACGTCGCTCTCCGCGACTGCCTGCACACCCCTGGCCGGACGCGAGCCCGCCGACCCCGTCGAGAGAGGAGCCCGTCGATGCCCGCTCTGGTGCTCTTCGGCCTGACCGCCGTGCTGCTCTGGTCGCTGGTCTCCCGCCGCCTGGAGAAGTGGGGTGTGGCGGGGCCGGCGCTGCTGCTCGTGCTGGGAGCGGCCACGACGGTGTGGGATCTGCCGGCGTACGGTGCCGCGATCGACTCGCCGCTGACCGAGAAGATCGTCGAGGTCATCCTGTCGCTGCTGCTCTTCGCCGACGCGACCGAGGTGCGCGGCGGGTTCTTCGGCGGCGAGGGGAAGGTGACGGCGCGTCTCGTGCTGATCGCGCTCCCGATCGCGCTGATCCTCACGACGCTCGCGAGTGTCCTCCTGATGCCGGAATCCGTTGTCGTGGCGGGCATCATCGCGTGCGTGGCGCTGCCGACCGACTTCGCTCCCGCGGCTCAGCTGCTGCGCACCAAGCGGCTCCCGGAGCGGATCCGCGCGATCCTGAATGTCGAGAGCGGCTACAACGACGGGCTCGTCTCGCCCCTGTTCGGCATCATGCTGCCGATCGCGGTCGTCGTCACGCCGCTGGTGCAGCACACGGTTCAGGGCGAGATGTCGCTCTCCGTCAGCGACAACGACCTCGAGCATGCCGCGGAGAAGGCCGTCGAGGCGTTCTTCAACGCGGTGCCCGCGACACTGTCCGCGATCGCCATCGGAATGGTGCTGGGCGGGATCGTCGGCTTCGTCATGCGTCACGCCCGTGACCGCGACATCGCGAGCGAGGGCGGCGCGCGCTTCACGATGCTGCTGCTGCCGCTGATCACCTACGGCATCGCCGTGATCCCCGCGATCGATGCGAACGGCTTCGTCGCCGCCTTCGTCGCGGGCCTCATCTACCGCGTCACCCGCACGAACGGCATGCAGCAGCGCGTCATCCCGCACGCGGAGCTGCTGCTGGTCGAGGAGGTCGGCACCCTCACCGCCAACTTCGTCTGGTACATGCTGGGCGGTGCGGCGCTGCTCGCGTTCAGCATCTCGTTCGACTGGCGGGTGCTCGTGCTGGCACTGCTCGCCCTCACCCTGCTGCGCCTCGGGCCGGTATACCTGTCACTCATGCGCAGCTCGGTCTCGCGTGCGGATCGGGTGAAGATCGGACTGCTGGGACCGCGCGGCACGGCCACGATCGTGTTCGGACTGCTCGCCTACAACGCGCTGCCGGAGACGGAGGGCAACATCGTGCTGCTCGTGATGGTGATGACGGTGGTCGGCAGCATCGTGCTGCACGGCGTCGTCTCGCCGATCCTGCTGCGCCGGTTCGAGCGGGCGGACGCAGCCGAGGACTGAGGCCGGCTCAGGGGGCGGACAGGCCCAGGTGCTTGTAGAGCAGGTCCATCGCGAACGGGATGCCGGTGTTCAGAGCGCCCGCGACGTGATCGGCTCCCGGCGCTTCATGGAAGGTCGTCGTGAAGCCGGCATCCTCTGCGATCTTGGCGTCCCGCTGCGTCCCGGGGATGTAGCCCGGATCCGCCCCGCCGACGGTGAACACGGCGAGGTGGCCGGTGAACTTGCCCGGATTCTCCGCGACTCCCGCTTCGGCCCGGAGCGCGTCGAACTTCGCCGCGTCGCCGTCGAAGAGCGTCCTGATCGCCTGATCGCGCCACTCGACACCGGGGTACTCGTCAGGGGAGATGGCGACGATGTTGCCCCAGATGTCGGGATGATGCGTCGCCCAGGTGAACGCGCAGGCCCCGCCGTTGGAGTAGCCCATGATCGTCCAGTCCTTATGGTCGAGGCTGATGTTCAGGTTCTTCGTCGCGAACGCGGGGATGTCGACATTGAAGTAGGAGGGCACGTCGCCGTACTTCGCGGTGTTCGCGCAAACCGGATCGTCCTTGGTCACGCCGAGCTGGTCCGCCACGATGACGATCGGGGCGAGGCCGTTGTTCTTGGCCGCGAGGTCGTCCAGTGCCTTCGCGATGAACGTCGCGTCCGGATCGCCGGGGAAGCCCATCATCATGACGATCAGCGGCAGACGCGGCGGGTTCTTGGTGCGTGCCGCGGGCGGCAGATACAGGACGCCGTCGCGCGGCTTGAACGATCCCGTCGTCGGGATCGCGTGATCCCCGCTGAGCGCCGCGGTCTCGCCGGTCTTCGGGATGTCCGCCGGCGGCTTCCAGGTCTTGTACAGCGGGCCGCTGCTGGTCGCGGTGGGTGCAGGCTTAGGAAGGTTGTCGATCTTGTCCGCGGTCGAGACGCCGAGCATCGAGCCGACCGTGGTGTTGATCCCGAACGCGGCGTTGACGCCGAGCGTCGTGGACAGCAGGGCGAGGATCACGAGCAGCGCGGCGACGATCCGGCGCCAGACTCCGCGCTCCCAGAGCGACGCGATCCCGAACACCAGCGCCCCGAACCCGCCGGGCACCCAGAACCAGCACGCGTAGGGCAGTGCCGGGCCGAACACATGGGTGGCGTTCACGAACGCCACGAGGGCGATGCCTCCGCCCACGCCCACGACGAGGGCGATCACGATCCGCCACAGCCACGCGGGAGTGGGACGCCGGATCAGGAGCGCCACGACGGCGACGGCAGTGAGGCCCCAGACGGTGAGCGGCAGCGGTCCGTCGATGACGTTGAGCTTGAAGAACCAGGTCATCATGAGCTCCTGTCGGTGAATCGCTATGTCGGGGCGAGGCACGAGCGACTATAGTCCTCACGATCACGCGCCTCGCGGCGCCGCTCTCACGACGAGGAGACCTCATGAACCAGACCGAGCGGCTCGACGCCGCCATCGCGCTCGCTCAGCATCGTGGATTCGTATTCCCCTCCGGCGACATCTACGGCGGCACGCGGTCGGCCTGGGACTACGGGCCCTACGGGGTTGCCCTCAAGGAGAACATCAAGCGGCAGTGGTGGAAGACGTTCGTGCAGCGCCGTGGCGACATGGTCGGGCTGGATTCGGCGATCATCCTGCCGACCGCGGTCTGGGAGGCCTCCGGGCACGTCAAGGTGTTCAGCGACCCGCTCACCGAGTCCCTGATCACGCACAAGCGCTACCGCGCAGACCACCTCTTCGAGGCCTATGAGGAGAAGCACGGGCACCCGCCGGAGAACGGCCTCGCGGACATCCCGGATCCGGAGCACCCGGACAAGGTCGGCCAGTGGACCGAGATCAAGATGTTCTCCGGCATGGTCAAGACCTACCTCGGCGTCGTGGACGACGCGAGCGGTCTGCACTACCTGCGCCCGGAGACCGCGCAGGGCATCTTCACGAACTTCAAGAGCGTGCAGCAGTCGATGCGGCGCAAGCCCCCGTTCGGGATCGGGCAGATCGGCAAGGCCTTCCGCAACGAGATCACGCCAGGCAACTTCATCTTCCGCACCCGCGAGTTCGAGCAGATGGAGATCGAGTTCTTCGTCCAGCCCGGGACCGACGACGAATGGCAGCAGACCTGGATGGACCTGTGCTGGAACTGGTTCATCGACCTCGGCGTCGACCCGGAGAACATCCGCTGGTTCGAGCACCCGAAGGACAAGCTCGCGCACTACTCCAAGCGCACCGTCGACATCGAGTACCGCTTCGGCTTCACGGGATCGGAGTGGGGCGAGCTCATGGGTGTGGCCAACCGCACCGACTACGACGTCGCCGTGCATCACGAGAAGTCCGGCAAGGACCTCAGCTACTTCGACCCGGCCACGAACGAGAAGTACATCCCGTACGTGATCGAGCCCTCGTTCGGCCTGACCCGCGCGCTCATGGCGTTCCTCGTCGACGCGTATCACGTGGAGGAGACCACGACTGCGGACGGCAAGTCCGACACCCGCACGGTGCTGCGGCTCGACCACAGGCTCGCGCCGTTCAAGATCGCGGTGCTGCCGCTGTCGAAGAAGGACACGCTGGTGCCACTCGCCCAGGAGGTCGCCGACCTGCTGCGCGAGCACTGGGATGTGGACTACGACGACAGCCAGGCGATCGGACGCCGCTATCGCCGGCAGGACGAGGTCGGCACGCCGTACTGCGTGACGGTCGACTTCGATTCGCTCGAGGACAAGGCGGTCACGGTGCGGGACCGCGACAGCATGCAGCAGGTGCGCATCCCGATCGACCAGCTGGTGCAGCACTTCGCGGGACTGCTGATCGGCGTCTGAGGGCGGCCATGGGCGGCGGCGTGCGGCGGAGGATCCTCGCTCTCCTGGCGGGGCTGCTGCTCGTCGCGGCCATCGCCGGGTGCGCGCCCGCACCGGCGCCCCGGCATACGCCCGCGCCGACGGACACCTCCGGCAAGCTCCTCGTCGCCGTCGGCAACTCCTTCGTCGGCGGATCCGCGATGGACTCCGGCACGGTGCGCCGATGGCCGGCGCTGATCGCACGCGCACTGGACATGAACCTCGACGTGATCTCGGCGGGGGCGTCGGGGTATGCCGACCCGGGAGACGGCGACCTGACGTACCGGGATCTCGTCCGGGAGATCCCGGCGGACGCCGATGTCGTGGTGATCATGGGCAGCGACGACGACGCACCGCATCCGGTCGCCGACATCGAGCGCGATGCACGGTCTGCGCTCGAGGAGGCGATCGAGCGCGCACCGCACGCCGCGATCATCGTCACCAGCACCCCGTGGGTCGTGAAGGATCCCGACCAGGGGATCCGGAACACCCGCGACGCGGTGCGTGCGGTCGCGGACGAGCTCGGCCTGGAGTACATCGACGGCCTGGGCACGTGGCTGGTCACGGGCCCGCCGGGGCAGATCGGATCCGATGGGCTGCATCCGACGGATCTGGGGCATGCCGAACTCGCACGCGCGCTGACCGGCCCGGTCGAGGCCGCGGCCGAGCACGCGAAGCCCTGAGCCGATCGGTCGGCACGCCCGGCAGGCGGGTGGACGACGCGGCTCCTCGAGAGCGTGGCCGGCACGGACGCGTGTGCTGACGAGCCCTGTCTACGAGGCTGCGGTGAGGGCGGCCCATCCCGCCATCGCGCCCGTGACGATGCCGTCCAGCTCGGCTCGCGTCGCACCGTCGCGGGCCTGGATGGAAAGGCCCTGCACGACGGTGGCGTAGTAGCGGGCGACGGCGTCGACGTCGGTTCCGCTCGCTTCGAGCTCGCCGTCGTCGATCCCGCGCTGCAGCCGGTCTCTGATCGCGGTGAACTGCGAGTGACGGATGCCGGCCAGGAATTCGCGGATGGGCTCGTTCGCGATCGCGCCGGTGGGGGCGGCGAGGATCAGCATGCAGTAGTGCGGGGAGTCGGGTCGCGTGATCTGGTCGACGGTCGCCCGCAGCATGGCGTGGATCGCCTCGCGCACCGCCGTGTGCTCGTCGAGCGCGTTCCGCGGCGGTGCACCCGCGGTCGCCCCGTAGCGGCCCATCACCTGGCGGAACAGATTCTCCTTGCTGCCGAAATAGGCGTAGATGCTCGCCGAGGCGATCCCCATCGCCTGCGTCAGCTCGTTCATCGATGTGCCCTCGTAGCCGCGCTCCCAGAACACCTCGAGCGCCCGCTGCAGGGCGGTGTCGGGATCGAACGTGAGCGGCCGTCCGCGAGTGGCCATCGATGCGCCTCCGTGCTTTGTTTGTCGTTCGATCCAGATTAGCTTGACCGGCGCCTGTGGTCCGTGTCATGGTTTGTTTGTCAATCACTAAACAAACCTGGAGCGGATGGTCATGAGCATTCCTGCAACGATGCGGGCCCTGCAGCAGCGGTCTCTGAGCGGCCCGAAGGATCTTCACCTGGTGCCGGACGCGCCTGTTCCTGTTCCCGGGCCGGGCGAGGTGCTGATCCGGGTCGGCGCGTCCGGCGTCAACTTCGTCGACATCTCGCAGTCCCTCGGCGTCTTCGCGGGCGGACCGCGGCCGCCGTACCTGGCCGGCATCGAGGCCGCCGGTGAGGTCGTCGTGCTCGGCGAGGGCGTTTCCGGCGTCGAGATCGGCTCGCACGTGATCGGCGTCACGATCATGGGAGGAGCGTTCGCGGAGTACGCCGTTCTGATGGCAGCCGGTTGCGCCCCGGTGCCACCGGGATGGGACGACGAGCAGGCGCTGGGCCTGGCCGTGTCCTGGCCGACGGCGCTGGCCGCGCTGAAGCCGCTGGGGCAGCTCGAGGCGGGCCAGACCGTGCTGATCCACGCCGCGGCGGGCGGAACAGGTCAGGTGGCGGTGCGGCTGGCCACGCACTACGGCGCGACGGTCATCGCCGTCGCATCCTCGGAGAAGCACGCGATCGTCAGGGAGCTGGGTGCACAGTACGTCCTCGACGCGGGCAGTGGTGATCTCGCCGCTGAGGTCCTGCGGGTGACCGGCGGCAGAGGCGTCGACCTGGTGCTGGAGTCGGTCGGCGGCACGACCTTCGAGGCGAGTCTCGCGGTCGCCAAGCGCATCACCGGGCGGGTGGTCGTCTTCGGTCTCGCAGGCGGCGAGGCATCGATCAGCAACTGGGACCTCGTCTACCGGCACCAGGTGCAGCTCATCGGACTGAACATCGGCATCCTGATCCAGTCCGCGCCGCACATCTTCGGCGAGGTGATGGGGGAGATGCTCGGCCTCATCGCGAGCGGGATCCTCAGGCCCGGAACACCCACGGTGCACGCGCTGGCAGACGGTCCCCGGGTGCTTCAGGACCTCGCCGCACGCGCGACCGTCGGCAGGCTCGCGCTCGCTCCCGCCTTGTCACTCTCGGCGTAGGGGTGTGCGCGGGCGCAACGGCGGGCGAGTCCGCGCCGGCACCCGCGGGCCGAGCCGCAATACGAAGAACCGCCTCCGGACGGATCCGGAGGCGGTTCTGTGGAGCGAGTGGCAGGAGTTGAACACTGCATCTTCGACCGGGAAGGCCAACATTCTGGCATTGAACTACACTCGCGTGCGTCGCCGTTGCGGTGACGTATTCAGACCATAGCACCGGTGCGAGCGAAGCGGTCCTCCCACTGCGGAGAAACCCGTAGGGGGACGACGCCGCTACGGGTGAGCACCTATCGATCCTCGCGGACGTCCCGCGGAATCCTGGGGCGTGCGGGGCGTTCCCGCAACCACGCCCTTGTGCCGTCCTAGCATGTGCTCCGTGGGGACGATCGGAACGGGCGAGCACGGCAGGTGGGGGCGACGGGCGTTTCTGGGGGCGTCCGGGCTGGCGCTGGGTTCGCTGCTGACGGCCTGTGGGGCGGTGCCGGAGCCGGCACGACTCGCGGGTGTCACGCCGACGCGATCGAGTACGCCGACGCCCACTCCGACGCCCACCCCCACTCCGACGCCGACCGCGACGGTTCGTCCGGCACCGGTGATCGCGAGGATCCCCGCCCCGCAGGAGGCTTTCACGGGACTCCCCGGCGACGGGAACCTGCTGGCGTGGACCGTCGACGACGGCACCGACTCCGCTGTCGTGCGTGCCTACGCGGAGTTCGCCCAGGAGACCGGCACCCGGCTGACGCTGTTCGCGACGGCGTCGTACTCCTCCTGGGCGGAGAACGTCGATGTCCTCGCGCCTCTCGTCGCATCGGGACAGGTGCAGATCGGCAACCACACCTGGTCGCACCCCGACCTCACGTCGCTGCCGGACAAGGGCATCATCGACGAGCTGCAGCGCACGCACGACCGGATCGGGGAGCTGTTCGGTGTCGACGCGCGCCCCTTCTACCGCCCGCCGTACGGCTTCCACGATCGTCGCGTGCGCGCCGCCGCCTCGTCCATCGGGTACACCGCTCCGACGCTCTGGTACGGATCCCTTGCCGACTCGAGCCTCATCTCCGCCGACGAGATCCTGCGCCTGGGCCATGAGTGGTTCCTGCCGCAGCACGTCGTGATCGGGCATCTCAACCATGCGCCGGTGACCACGGTCTTCCCTCAGCTGGCGCAGATCATCGCCGAGCGCGGCCTCACCACGGTCACGCTGAACGACGTGTTCACCAGCCCGCAGCACCCCTGACCCGCGACCGCTCCGGGGTCGGGGCGCCTGCGTCAGTCGCCGCTCGACCGGGTGTACGACCCGCGCACCAGGGGGAGCGGATCCGCGTCGGCGGGCACCGCGGTGTCGAGCTCCAGCGCGAGTGCATCTGAGTCCGCACGCAGGCGCAGCACCGTGCGCCCGCGGTCGGAACGACGATCCAGCACGAGCGTGTCCGCATCCCAGCGCGCCGTGCCGGGGGTGGCCGGCGTGAAGCCGAGGGTGTCGAACCACCAGAAGCCGTCGCCGGCGACGACCGCATGAGCGACGAGCGGATCGGCCCCGTCGCGCACCTCGACATAGTCGATGAGGACCCCATCGGGACCGGGCTCGACGCTCAGCGCCCCGCGCGCGGATCCGGCCTCGGTCCACGCGGTGGGGAACAGCTCGTCGGTTCCGGTCCAGTCGCCGAGCAGGGTTGCGAGTCGTCGATCCGGTGCCATGCGACGAGCCTAGGGTGCGGGAGGGCAGGGTCGGCACGCGACGGACCGCGGTTGCGGGAATGGCAAGATCTGCGATTCTTTGCGCGTAAGATCGCGAAAAACCGAGGATCCCCTGTCTGCGCCTCTGTACTCTGAGCGGGTTGCCCGGGCGGGAATGCCCCGAACAGTGCAGGGATGCACGCGCCCGTCGTCGTCGACGGGACCAGAGGAGGTTGCAGTGGCAGTCATCGGAATCGTGCGGGAGCCCGCGGGCGAAGCCCGCGTGGCCGCGACCCCCGCGACGATCGCGCAGTTGAGGAAGCTCGGCCATGAGGTGATCGTGGAGCGGGGCGCCGGATCCGCCGCGTCCTACCCCGACGCGGAGTACGAGGCGGCAGGCGCCGCGCTCGTCGATCGCACTCGGGCCTGGGGGAGTGAGATCGTGCTGGCGATCACGGCGCCCGGGGCCGAGGAGATCGCGCTGCTCGCCGACGGCGCCACGATCATCGCGCTGCTGTCGCCGGCGCTGCGTCCCGACCTGGTGGAGTCGCTCGCGCAGCGCGGGATCACGGCCGTCGCGCTCGACGCCGTACCGCGCATCTCGCGTGCGCAGTCGATGGACGTGCTGAGCTCGATGGCGAACATCGCCGGCTACCGCGCCGTGGTCGAGGCCGCGCACGAGTTCGGCCGGTTCTTCACCGGGCAGGTCACCGCGGCCGGGAAGGTGCCGCCGGCGAAGGTGCTCGTCGCCGGTGCCGGCGTCGCCGGGCTCGCCGCGATCGGCGCGGCGTCCAGCCTCGGTGCGATCGTGCGCGCCACGGATCCGCGGCCCGAGGTCGCCGATCAGGTCACCTCCGTCGGCGGCGAGTACCTGCCGGTCGACGTGGCGGTGGAGGAGTCGAAGGACGGCTACGCGAAGGCGACCAGCGAGGCGTACGACCGCCGCGCCGCCGAGATCTACACGGAGCAGGCCGCCGACGTCGACATCATCATCACGACGGCCCTCATCCCGGGGCGCGCCGCACCGCGGCTGATCACCGCCTCCGACGTCGCCGCGATGAAGCCCGGCAGCGTGATCGTCGACATGGCCGCCGGCCAGGGCGGCAACGTGGAGGGATCCGTCGCGGGTGAGCGCATCGTCACCCCCGGTGGCGTGATCATCCTCGGCTACACCGACCTCGCCTCGCGCCTCGCCACCCAGGCCTCGCAGCTGTACGGCACGAACGTGGCCAACCTCGTCGCGCTGCTCACGCCCGGCAAGGACGGCGTGCTCACGATCGACTTCGACGACGTGGTGCAGCGCGCGGTGACGGTCGTGCGCGACGGATCCGTCACCTGGCCGCCGCCGCCCGTGCAGGTCGCCGCGGCGCCCGCGGCACCGGTGGCGTCGACGCCGCTCGCCGAGCCGGCCGCGAAGAAGGGTCTTTCCCGAGGAGGCAAGGCGCTGCTGATCGTGCTCGGCATCGCCGCGCTGTTCGCGGTGAACCTGTTCGCCCCGCCGCCGCTGCCTGAGCACTTCACCGTGCTCACCCTCGCGGTCGTCATCGGGTTCTACGTCATCGGCAAGGTGCACCACGCGCTGCACACGCCGCTCATGTCGGTCACGAACGCCATCTCGGGCGTGATCGTGGTCGGCGCCATGCTGCAGATCACGGATCCGAATCCCGTCGTGCAGGTGCTCGCGGCGATCGCCGTGCTGGTCGCCTCGATCAACATCTTCGGAGGCTTCGCCGTGACTCGCCGAATGCTCGCCATGTTCACGAAGGGCGGCCAGAAGTGACCGTCGGAGCCGTCGCCACCGCCGCGTACATCGTCGCGGCCCTGCTGTTCATCCTGAGCCTCGCCGGGCTCAGCAAGCACGAGACCGCCCGCTCGGGTGTCGTCTACGGCATCTCCGGCATGACGATCGCGCTCATCGCGACGCTCGCCCTCACCGTCTCGGACGCCCTGTCGACCGGTGCCGTGATCGGACTCGTGCTCCTGCTCGTCGCCGTGCTCGTGGGCGCGGCGATCGGACTCTGGCGCGCCCGCGTCGTCGAGATGACCGGCATGCCCGAGCTCATCGCGCTGCTGCACAGCTTCGTGGGCCTCGCGGCCGTGCTCGTCGGCTGGAACGGCTGGCTCGCGCACCCCGCCATGGATCCCTCGCTCGAGGGGATCCACAACGCCGAGGTGTTCATCGGCATCTTCATCGGTGGTGTGACGCTCACCGGCTCGATCGTCGCGAACCTCAAGCTGAGCGGCCGGATCTCGTCGAAGCCGCTCATGCTGCCCGGCAAGAACGTGCTGAACATCGCCGCGCTCGTGCTGTTCCTCGCGCTCACGGTGTGGTTCGTGATCGATCAGCAGCTGTGGCTGCTGATCGCGGTGACCGTGCTCGCGCTCGCGCTCGGCTGGCACCTGGTGGCGTCGATCGGCGGCGGCGACATGCCGGTGGTCGTGTCGATGCTGAACAGCTACTCCGGCTGGGCGGCCGCTGCGGCGGGCTTCCTGCTCAACAACGACCTGCTCATCGTCACCGGTGCGCTGGTCGGATCCAGCGGTGCGTACCTGTCGTACATCATGTGCAAGGCGATGAACCGCTCGTTCCTCTCCGTCATCGCCGGCGGCTTCGGGATCGTCGCATCGACCGGATCCGACGAGGACCTCGGCGAATACCGCGAGGTCACCGCCGAGACCGCCGCTTCGATGCTCACCGCGGCGAAGAGCGTCATCATCACGCCCGGCTACGGCATGGCCGTCGCGCACGCGCAGTACCCGGTCGCCGACCTCGTGCGCCGCCTGAGCGAGCGCGGAGTCGACGTGCGCTTCGGGATTCACCCGGTGGCCGGCCGTCTGCCCGGGCACATGAACGTGCTGCTCGCCGAGGCGAAGGTGCCGTACGACATCGTGCTGGGCATGGACGAGATCAACGACGACTTCGCGTCGACGTCGGTGGTGCTCGTGATCGGTGCGAACGACACGGTCAACCCGGCCGCCGCGGAGGATCCGGGCAGCCCGATCGCCGGCATGCCGGTGCTGCACGTGTGGGAGGCCGAGAACGTGATCGTCTTCAAGCGTTCGATGGCCGCCGGCTACGCGGGCGTGCAGAACCCGCTGTTCTTCCGCGAGAACGCGCAGATGCTGTTCGGCGACGCCAAGCAGCGGGTGGAGGACATCATCGCGGCGCTGTGATCCTGCGGTCCGGATCCGCCGCGCGGCGGGTCCGGACGCTCAGGGCCGCGTGGGGATCCACTCCCGGCGGAGGATCCCCATGAGCACGATGTCCTCGTAGCCGCCGCGCACCCAGGCGTGCTCGCGCAGGCGCCCCTCCTCGACGAACCCGCACTTCTGGTAGGAGCGGATCGCGGCGCGGTTCGAGGCGATCACCTCGAGATGCAGGCGCCGCAGGTTGCCGCGCACGAAGGCGAACTCGATCAGCTGCGACAAAGCCTGGGTGCCGATGCCCTGCCCGCGCGCGCCGGGGCGCAGGGCGATGCCGACCTCGCCGTGGTGGGCGAGCTCGTCGATGCCGAACAGGTTCACGGATCCGACGGGCGCATCGTCGGCGTCGATCACGAACTCGACGTTGCCTCCGGTGCCGGCGGCGCGCTCCGCGACCCGCGCGGCGTAGGCCTCGCGGGTGAGCGCGTGCGGGCGCTGCGGGCTGCGCTGCTCCCAGGTGTCGAGATCGGACGCGATCTCGTAGAGCACGTCGAAGTCTGCTTCGGTGCGGGCGCGAAGGGTGACGAGGGCTGTCATGACCGCCACGCTACGCCGGGCCGCGGACGAAGCGATGCCGTCGGTGATCTGTCCGAGCCGATTGCGGTTGCGACAGGAAGGGCGTAGCAAGATATCACGCAGTCTCGTCGAGGCGCACCGCCCCCGGCGAGCAGGATCCGTCGCGACGAGGGGGCCAGGGTCATGAGTGAATTCGCAGCGTCGGCCGACGAGCCGTCGATCTACGGAGAAGAGGACGCCGGTGACGCGAAGCGCATCGTGCAGATCGCCTCGGTCGCCGCGATGGGCGGCCTGCTTTTCGGCTACGACAGCGCGGTGATCAACGGCGCCGTCGCATCGATCAAGACCGCGTTCGGTGTCAACGACGCGCTGCTCGGGTTCGCGGTCGCCGCGGCGCTGCTCGGTGCGGCTGCGGGAGCCATGACGGCGGGCCGGCTGGCCGACCGGATCGGCCGGGTGCGCGTCATGCAGATCGCGGCCGTTCTGTTCCTGGTCAGCGCGATCGTCACCGGGCTCGCGCCGGAGCTGTGGACCCTGGTCATCTTCCGCGTCGTCGGCGGCATCGCGATCGGCATGGCGTCGGTGATCGCCCCCGCCTACATCGCCGAGACCTCACCCGCGCGGATCCGCGGCCGGCTCGGCTCGCTGCAGCAGATGGCGATCGTCACCGGGATCTTCCTCTCTCTGCTCGTCGACTGGCTGTTCGCCACGGCGGCGGGCGGGGCCGACAAGGTGCTCTGGTTCGGGCTGCCCGCGTGGCGGTGGATGTTCCTCGCGATGGCCGTGCCGTCGATCCTTTACGGGGTGCTGTCCGCGACGATCCCGGAGTCGCCGCGATACCTCATCGCCCGGCATCGGGTCCCCGAGGCCCGCACCGTGCTGACGGTGCTGCTCGGCGAGAAGAACCTCGATCTCACCATCACCCGGATCCACCAGAGCATCGACTTCGAGACCAAGCCGAGCTGGCGGGACATGCGCAAGCCGGGCGGCGGCGTCTACGCGATCGTCTGGGTCGGCCTGCTGCTGTCGATCTTCCAGCAGGGTGTCGGCATCAACGTGATCTTCTACTACTCGAACATCCTCTGGGAGGCCGTCGGGTTCCAGGAGAGCGCGTCATTCGGGATCAGCGTGTTCACCTCGGTCGTGAACATCCTCACCACGATCGCGGCGATCCTGCTGGTGGACCGGGTCGGGCGCAAGCCGCTGCTGCTGGTCGGATCCTCCGGCATGATCGTCACCCTCGCCACGATGGCGATCTGCTTCGGCACGGCGCCACTGAACGCGCAGGGCGACCCGCACCTGGTCGGCGCGGCGGGGCCGATCGCGCTCGTCGCGGCGAACCTGTTCGTCGTGTTCTTCGGCATGAGCTGGGGACCCGTGGTGTGGGTGCTGCTGGGCGAGATGTTCCCGAACCGCTTCCGCGCGGCCGCGCTTTCGCTCGCCGCCGCCGGGCAGTGGGCGGCGAACTGGGTGATCACGGTGACGTTCCCGCCGCTGAAGAGCCTCTCGCTCGGACTGGCGTACAGCCTCTATGCGGCGTTCGCGCTGCTGTCGCTGCTGTTCGTGGCGAGGTTCGTGCGGGAGACGAAGGGCATGGCACTCGAGGAGATGGACGAGGCGACCGGCGTGGTCCCGCGGCCGCCCGCGGAGCGCTGACAGGGCCCGCGGGCGTCGCGCCCTTCGCCTGCCTCGCCGGGCTTTCGCGTTCTCCGGGCTTTCGCCGTCGAGGTGCGAGAGGATCAGGCGGCCGCGGCCGGCACGACCGCGTGCGCGCGGACGGTGAACGTGCCGAATCCGCGCACGGCCGGCGGCGCGGCGGTGAACCGGGCGCCGTGGGCAGGCAGCGCGCCGAGGTTCGTCAGATGCTCGACGACCGGGATCCCCGCGGCGAGCAGGATCGAGTGCGCGGGGCGCTCGCCGCCGGACTCGGTGTCATCGATGTTGATCCCGTCGATGCCGACGAGCGCGACGCCCGCGTCGACGAGCGACTGCGCGGCGTCGCCGGTGAGGAACGGGGCGCCGTGGGCGTACTCCTCAGCGCCGAAATGGCGGTCCCAGCCGGTGTGCAGCAGCACGGCCGCGCCGCGCAGGTCACGATCGGCGAGGGTGGCGGATCCGATCCCGCGCCGATCGGCGGACCAGGATTCCGTGAGGTGGAAGACCTCGGCGGGCAGATCGACGAGCCGATCCAGCGGGAGCGAGGCGAGGTCGCCGCCATCGGCATAGCGGTGGAACGGCGAGTCGATGTAGGTGCCGGTGTTGCCGATCATCGTGATGACATCCATCGCGAACTCGGTGCCCGGCGCGTACTTCGCCCGCGAGTCCTCCCGGGTGAGGAACGGGGTGATCTCGGGCGCCGGCAGCCCGGGGTAGGTGACGAGCCCCGCGTGGATCGGGTGGGAGAGGTCGACGATCCGCCGGGCCGGATCCGCCGTCGGCGTATCGATGCCCCGGCTGCCCTGGTGCTGCTCCGCCACGATCTCCAGGTCGTGCAGCGCGACCGAGCCCACCAGTGCGAGACCGAGATGGCGCACCAGGAGCAGGCCGATCGCGTCGGCGTCGAGCTCGGCGGAGGGGAGATCGAGGCGGAAGCCCTCTCCGCTCATCCCCCCGCCGTTGGCGAAGGCGATGTCGAAGCCGAAGTGCGCGCGGTACTCGGTGGGGGAGGTCATCCGGCCAGTATGGCGAAGCGTGCGGGGGCGAGGGTTGACCCGTGTAATTTAAGTGGTTAAGTTAGTGGGCATGGCCGACCTCTCGCACCTGCTGCACGAGCTGGTGATGGCGATGGACGCGCAGGGGGAGCGCAAGCTCGCCCCGTTCGGCCTGTCGATGCGCCGGTTCGTGACGCTCACGATCGTCGGCGAGCACCCTGGCGTCATGGCGCGGCATCTGGCCGCCGCGGTCGGTGTCACGGAAGCGGGGATGAGCGGCATCATCCGCGACCTCGCGGAGGCCGGCCTCGTGCGGGCCGAGAGCGTTCCCGGTGCGGGCCGCGCCAAGCCGATCACGCTGACCTCCGTGGGCGAGCGGCGGCTCGCCGCGGCGACGGCCGCGCTCGGCGGATCGTTCGACGACGTCGTGCGTGCGGCCGGGGAGGACCCGGACGACCTGTCGCGGAGTCTCGGCCGTATCGTCGCGCAGCTCGAGGCCGACCCCGCCGACTGAGCAGCCGGGCGATCAGGATCCCGAAGCAGACCAACCTTGGAAAGGTAGACGGTGGACACCATTCACTCCCAGCCGGTCGCGCTCGCCGCGGCCGTGATCGCGCTCATCCTGTGGGCGGTGCGGATCGTCGTGTTCGTGCGGCTGCACACGATGCGGCCGCCCGCGCACCTCGTGCACGACACGGTCAGCGACTACGCGAACGGATCGACGGGGCGGCTCTTCCGGGTGATGAGCGTGGTGACGGCCGGCGCCTGGACCGGGACCGCGTTCGCGGTGCTGCTGGGACTGCCGGGGTGGGACTACCGGATCCCGTGCTTCATCATCCTGCTCGTCGCCGCCGTCACACCGCTGCTCATGATCGCCGCGCCGATCCCGCCGCAGGGCGCGCGTCTCGGTGCGCGGGGGATCGTGCACTATCTGCTCGCCATCATCAACTTCGCCGCGGCCTACAGCCCTGCCGACCGGATCGCCGCGCTCGTGCGGGGCGCCGCCGGCCACGACGGCTCGCCGCTGGCCGCCGTCATCGGCGCCGTGCTCGGGGTGCTGGCGGTCGTGATGCTCGTCGCGCTCATCGCCCTGATCGCAAGCCTCGTGCTGCGGAAGCTGCGCCGCATCGTCGGGCTCACCGAGCGCGCATTCCTGTGGACGGTCGTCGTCTTCTACACGCTCTTCACCGTCGCGCTGGTGATGGGATGAACGAGCGGGAGATCACCGCGCCCGTGTCGCTGACCACGCCGAACGGCGCGCTCAACCCCGCCGCGCTGGGCTGGACGCGCACTGCGCTGCACGACACCTCGGGCATCGGCCGAGGGCACTGGGGGCGCAACAAGCGCTGGGAGTACTGGAACGTCATGACGCCCACGCACATCCTCGCGGCGACCGTGTCCGGCATCGACTACCTCGCGCTGCACTCCGTGTGGGTGCTCGACCGGGCGACACAGGAATCGGTCGAGACCACCGTGCTGGATCCGGGTGCGCGCAGCGTCACGCTGCCGCCGTCCATCGGTCAGGGGCCCGCCCGCGCCCGCACGAAGACGCTCTCCCTCGACATCGATGAGCTCGCCGACGGCACCCGCCTGCGCGGATCCACGCCCCGGGTGTCCTTCGACATCACAGTCGAGCGCCCGGCCGGGCACGAGACGCTCGGCGTCGTGGTCCCCTGGCGGACGCCACGAGGGATCCGCCGTTTCCAGTACACCGTGAAGGACGTCGCCCGCCCGGCGCGCGGCACGCTCACCATCGACGGGGTCGAGCACGAGGTGTCGCAGGCGTGGGGCGTGCTGGATCACGGGCGCGGGCGCTGGCCCTATGACGTGCGCTGGAACTGGGCGGCGGGCAGCGGCGTGGTCGAGGGGCGGGTGGTCGGTCTGCAGCTCGGGTCGAAGTGGACCGATGGATCCGGCGCGACCGAGAACGCCCTGGTCGTGGACGGCCGGCTGACGAAGATCAGCGAGGAGCTGGTCTGGGATTACGACACCGAGGACTGGATGCGTCCGTGGCGGATCCACGGCGAGAGCGCCGACCTGACCTTCACCCCGTTCTACGACAAGCACTCGCGCACGAACGCGCTGCTCATCACGACCCGCACGAACCAGCTGTTCGGAACGTGGACCGGGTGGGTGCGCGACGAGACCGGCGAGCACGTCGCGGTCGACGGCATTGAGGGCTGGGCGGAAGACGTGCACAACCGGTGGTGACCGGCGGGCGTCGGGAAATGCGGTGGAGGGGCTGACGGGAATCGAACCCGCGCTGTCTGCTTGGGAAGCAGGGAGCTGCCCAAATCTGACCAGGGACTTCCCCGTCATTTCATGATTTAGCTGCTCCCAAGTGAGCGCTGGTGAGCGCCTCGTGCCATAAGTCGGCGTCCGTTGTGGCACGAATGTTGGCACGAACGTGCCCAGGGTTGTCGTTGGCGGCGGCTGCGACGTATCACGGATATGAACATCGCATCTGACCGACGTCCTCTGCTCGATGTAGCGGGAGCGGCTGAGTACCTGACCACATCGGAGCATTTTGTCCGCCGTCTTGTTCGTGAGAGGAGGGTTGCGGTGATCCGTCTGGGCCGCCATGTCAGGCTGTCGCCAGATGACTTGGATGCCTATGTGACGGCTGGCCGAAGTGCGGCCATTCGTTGACCCCGGCAGCTCCGGTCCCCGCAGCGTCGTGGGGGCCGCGTCAGAAAACCTCAGATGTCCACGCAGTGGACACTGCGCCCAGTCTGCTCATGGAGCTGCGGGGGAAGATTCGGCCACGTGGCAGCCGTGAGCGATTGTGGCCACCAAAGCTCCCGACGGCAGGAGACGTGATGATGGCGCAGCAGAGGGGTCGCCGCTTGGGGTACGGAAGGGGCGAGCTGGCCGAGGTGGTCCTTCATGAAGATTTGGCTAAGTCGTACGCCAAGCAGATGCGACGTGTCATGCTCCGAAGGCCGCGAAGAAGTGAGCCACATCTGAACGGATACCTTCGCGTGTGGATCTACTTGTGCACGTTGGTGTACAGGTTGTTCAACGATCGTCGTCTGGAGGGTCGAGATCTTCCCGCTGAGGACGTCTTGCGGGATGCGCTTGACCTATGCATCCATCGGCATCTTCGGAAGTTCCTCACGTTTGCCGATGACCAGAATCGGAGAGATCGCTATGACCGCTTCGCTCGTCTTGATGGCGCGCAGATTGAAACACTGACCGCCACCCTCGCCGCTGCCTGTGCTCGCGACTGGACGCACGACTGGATCGATGAGCAGCGCGCTTGGGGAACGTTGGGCGGGCGGCCACCTGGTCGCACGGGGCGTGCGCTCGCGGACAGTCCCAGCGTGCATGCGGCGCTGCGGGATGTGGCTCATCTCTCGATTAGGGAGCAAGCGAAGGTGACCCAGATATCGGAATCTAGTGTGCGTCGAGCCTGGCGTCGGATGAGCGAGATCGCGGATGAAGATGATGAAGTGCAGGATTCCGCGCCGCACAATGACGGCGTGTGGTGGGAAGAAGACTCTTGTGATCAAGATTCTGCGGAGCAAGAAGAATCATGTGTCACTGACCGCGCTGACGAACAGCACGATGCGGGTTGTGCGGCAGTGGCCAAGGTCTCTACAGATGTACAGACAGGCCCGAGTTCACGTCGGGCAGGCTAATGGCTTCCGGGGTGAGCGAGTTTGCCCGTGCATCGACAAGGAGATTCTGGGCATCGACACTTAGCCCTATCTGTGCGTCCGATTCGGGCCGATGCCATCCAGACTCTCGCGCTCGGTAGATCGTGACGTGCGATCGCCCGTCCGCGATCGCACGAGCCGCGACGGCTCTCACGTAGTACCTGTTGAACTCGCCGCCGGCGAGGAGTGAGGCTGCGTTTCTCGCCATAGTCCGAACCACTCCCTGCCGGGTCGTTTCGCTGGCGTTGAAGATTCCAGGAGAGGATAGCGATGCCTCGAACGACGCCGGATTCCCAGATGAGAGTGCGTCGCGCAGTAGTCCGACGTAAACCGCAGCGCCGTCGGCGCTGAGTCGCTCACTCACGTAGACGCCGTCACGCACGACGTCGTCGTCCAATTCCGCGAGCGCGAACTCCCGTGTTCTTTCATCCAGATCCATGAAGAAGAATGGCATCGAATCAACTTTCGTCTCTTGCCCTGATGCTACTGACTCGGTCTCAGATAGGTGCTGCGAAGCGAGCTGTGTCGGTGGGTTCGCATACTGTTGACCGGGCGCAGTGGAGTCGTGATTGGAGAACTAAGTGCTCACGTCGCGAGAGTTGGCTTCACTCATCCTCATCGGAGTGTTCGTTTTCATCATGTTGATTGTGCCGAAGTTTCGACGGCACATGGCCCCCTCGTTGATCGCACTTGTGAAGGCTGTATTCGCACCTCGACTGGTATGGGTATACGGGCTCTTCGCAGTTGAGGGTGTAGTCGAGGGTCGGGTGCGGGTTCGCGGATAGAGGTCGAGGTCTTCCAGGATGGGAGTTCCTACACTGCCCATTCG